>NZ_CP061379.1:7313764-7622528 GCF_015624505.1 Bradyrhizobium commune
TGAGCAGCGTCTCGTAGCCCTCGCGGCCGCCCCACAGCACGTAGTTCTGGCCGCCGAGCCGGTGCGTCACTTCCAGCGCGGCGCGGACCTGGCCGGCGGCATAGGTGAAGATGTCGGGGTCCGGATTGGTCGCAGCGCCCGCCATGTAGCGACGATGCGTGAACAGATTTGCCGTGCCCCAGAGCAGGCGAACCTTTGCCGATTCCATCTTCGCCTCGAAGAGATCCGCGATCGCGTTGAGATTGGCGACGGACTCCGCGAGCGAACTGCCTTCCGGCGCGGCATCGACGTCGTGGAAGGTGAAGAACGGCACGTCGAGCAGGCGGAACAGCTCGAAGGCGACATCGGCCTTGGCGCGCGCCATCGCCATCGGATCGCTGCCGCGGTGCCAGGGCCGCAAAAACGTTTCGCCACCGAAGGGATCGCCACCCGGCCAGCAGAACGAATGCCAGTAGCAGACTGCAAAGCGCAGATGATCTTCGAGCCGCCGGCCATGCACAACACGGTCCTTGTCATACCAGCGGAAGGCGGGGGTGTTTCCAGCATCCTTGCCGGCAAAGGCAACGGGCGCGCTTGTATCAAAGAATTTGGCTGACGCATTCACTTAAGCGATCTCCTTCAACGCAGGATAAAGCTCGCGCCAGCGGCGATAGGCGTCGTCGTAGGCGGAGGTGACCGATGCACGGGGCACGAAACTCGCGAGCCGTCGGGGACGGGTGCAGACTTGCGCCGGATCTTCGCCGGTAGCGGCGAGCCGGCCGAGCCGCGCAGCGCCGAGCGCCGCACCTACCTCGCCTTCCTCGACGCGGTGAACGGGAATGCCGAGCACGTCGGCGCAAATCTGCGCCCAAAGCGACGAGCGCGAACCGCCGCCGACCAGATCGACTTCAGTGATCGGGCCGCTCGCGGCACTCAGCGCAGCCAGATTGTCACGGGCGGCGAAGGCGACGCCTTCGAGCACGGCCTGGACGATCTGGTTGCGCCCGGTCGCGCCACGCAAGCCCACGAAGGCGCCGCTCGCGGCAGCATCGTTATGCGGCGTGCGCTCGCCGTCGAGATAGGGCAAGAACTTGATCGGGCTCGGCCCATCGGCGCGCTCGCCGAGCGGCACCAGCAAGGCGGCGGCCGGCATCTCCATCACGCCCGCGAGCCAGGCGAGCGAGGCCGCAGCCGAGAGCATCACGCCCATCTGGTGCCAGAGGCCCGGCAGCGCGTGGCAGAAGGCATGCACGGCCGAAGCCGGCGCCGGCGCGAAGCGATCGGTGACGCGAAACACCACGCCGGAGGTGCCGAGGGACAGGAAGGCGTCACCGGGTGCGATGGCGCCGAGCCCGATCGCACTCGCCGCATTGTCGCCGGCACCGCCGGCAACGACGACATCCTTCGCCATGCCCCAGCGCTGCGCGTATACCCGTGCAAGCGTCGCGCTGACTTCGCTGCCTTCGACGAGGCGCGGCATGTGGCGGGGATCGAGCCCGGTGGCATTGAGCAGCTCCGCCGACCAGCGGCGCCGACCAACATCGAGCCACAACGTCCCGGCGGCGTCCGACATGTCCTCGACCATCTCGCCGGTGAGGCGATAGCGCACATAGGCTTTCGGCAGCAGCACTTTTGCGACACGCTCGAAGATGCCGGGCTCATGCCGCGCCACCCAAAGCAGCTTTGGCGCGGTGAAGCCGGGCATCGCCAGATTGCCGGCAATGGCGTGCAGCGAGGGGCAGCGCCGCTCCAGCTCGACACATTCGGCGTGCGAGCGGCCATCGTTCCAGAGGATCGCCGGCCGCAGCGGCCGTCCGTCTTCGCCAAGCAACGTCGCGCCATGCATCTGGCCGGACAGCCCGATGCCGCGCACCTGCGCCACCTCGCGTGGATGGCCGCTTGCGAGATCGTCGACCGCACCGGTCGCCGCATCGACCCAGGAATCGGGATCCTGCTCTGACCACAGCGGCGCGGGATGCGACAGCGCGAGCTCGCGCGCCGCCGTCGCAACGATCGCGCCGGCTTCGCTCACGAGCACCGCCTTCACACCGGAGGTGCCGATGTCCAGTCCGAGATACACGCCGTCCTCCCTTGCTGGCCCGGCCGGCGATCTCCGTCGCCTGTCCCGCGGGCCGTCCTCATCCACGCCGTCGCTAAGGCAGATTGTCCCGCATCACGATGTCGATCCTGATCTTCTCCTGTTCGTGCAGGATCGGCTCGCCACGGGCGAGCGCGAGCAGCACGCGCACGGCGGCGCGCGCCTCATGTCCCGGATTCTGCGAGATCGCGGCATCCATCACACCCTGCAACAACAGCCGGCGCGTCAGCACGGTGACGTCGTGCCCGACGAACACCATTTGCTTGTCGCGGCCGGCTTCGCTCAACGCGTTGGCCACGCCCTGTGTGCCGGCGCCGACGTTATAAAGGCCGACAATGTCAGCATGCCTGCCAAACAACCGCGCCAGCAGCTGCTGCGAGCGCGCGTCCTCGTCGCGCCCTTCCAGCACCGGCAGCACGCTGAGACCAGGAAATTCCGAGGCCATCACCTGATTGAAACCGAAAATGCGCTCGGCGTGATCGCGCAGGCCCTGCGATCCCGCGACGATCGCGACCTTGCCGGATTTTTGTCCGACCAGCCGCCCGACCAGCGCTCCGGCGGTACGGCCGGCTGCGATGTTGTCGATGCCGACATAATGGTGGCGCCGCGACGACGGCACGTCCGAGACCAGCGTCACTACCCTGGTGCCGGCATCGACGAGATCGTTGATCGCGGCACGAACGCCGGGATGATCCAGCGCGACGACCGCAACGCCGTCGTAATCGCCCGACAGCGCCTCCAACGAGGCTGCGAGCACCGATGGATCGAACACGTCGGTTGCGACCGTCTCGACATGGAGCCGGCGGGCCGAGAGCCAGGCCGACATCTCGCCAAGATAGGCCTCGATCTGCTGCATGAACGGATTGGGGCCGGACGGCATCACGAAGGCGAAGCGGCGGGCGCGGCCGCGGGCGAGCTCTGCGGCGGCCACATGCGGCTGGAAGGCGTTACGCGCGATCGTCTCCTGAACGCGCCGGACCGTGTCCGGCCGCACGCCCGGACGGTTGTGCAGGACGCGATCGACCGTCGCGAGGCTGACACCCGCCTCGCGGGCGATGTCCTTCAGCGTCAGCGCCGTGGTGAGCGCGTCGGAAAGCGTCTCTTGAACGGTCTCTTGAACGGTCTCTTGGGCCATGCCTGAAGGCTAGCAGAGGTGTTTTGAGGTACGCAACTCATTTTGAGGGGCATGGCGGCATTTTCGAGTCCCGGTTGAACTGCGGCCGCCCGGCCGACGGGCTCAACCACGGCTCAGATCCAGTGTCAGGAACAGGCTGTTGCGATCCTCGACATAGCCCTCGAACGGACTGCACGGCACGAAGCCATGCGCCTCGTAGAGCGCATGCGCCGGCTTGAAATAGTCCCATGAGCCGGTCTCGAGGCTGAGCCGCGTCATGCCGCGCGCACGCGCCTCGGCAATGATGTGGCGGAGCATCTCGCCACCAAAGCCGCGCCGGCGCGTGGTCTGGAGCGTGTGCATCGACTTGACCTCGCCATGATCGACCGAGAGCGTCTTCAGCGCACCGGTCGCGACCAGTGTCTCGCCGTCCCAGCCGGTCCAGAACGCGACGTCGCTGGCGCGAAGGCCTGCGAGATCGAGCGCATGCGCGCTGCCTGGCGCGGTCTGCGCCCGCGCCGCCGCGACGTGATGATCGAGCAGCGCGACCACGCGCGGATCGAAGGTATCGCCGATCCGGATCTGCATCGTCAGGGTCTCACACCACTTGCGATCTGCTTCTGCATGAGGACGAGATCGAGCCAGCGGCCAAACTTGCAGCCGACCTCCGGCATGCGCGCGACTTCGGTGAAACCAAGCGAAGCGTGGAGCCCGATCGAGCCGGTGTTGGAGGCCTCGATGCCCGCGACCATGACATGCTTGTTGAGCGCGGTGGCACGCTCGATCAGCGCGGCAACGAGACTGCGGCCGATCCCTGCCCTGCGATAGCGCTCATCGACATAGACCGAATTCTCCACGGTGTGGCGATAGCCGGGAAAGGAACGGAAATCGCCGAACGAGGCGAAGCCGACGACATCCCTGCCCTTCATCGCGACGAGCACGGGATAGCCCGCCTGCTGACGTGCCGAGAGCCAGTCGCGCCGCGAGGTGAGATCCGCCGGCCCGTCGGTCCACACCGCCGTGGTGTTGATCGCGGCGTGATTGTAGATGGCGAGGATGTCTTCCGCATCCTCCAGCGTGGCATCCCGTACGATCAGCGACATCACATTTTCCCGTATGACGTTCCGCGCCGCGTGATGATGACGTAATGCGCGTCCTGCTTGGTTTCGTTCTCAAAGGTCACCGAGCGCATCACATCGAAGTCGAGGCAGTCGCCTTCACGCAGCCGCACCGCCTTGGCATCGATATGGACGCAGACCGCGCCCTCCAGCATCAATAGCTGCTGGGTGAAGGCGTTGCGGCCCCAGGGGCTGTAGGACACGCGCGCGCCGGCCGGCAGATCGACGACGATGATCTCGATGCCGCTGGCCGCGTCGGCGGGTGAGGCATGACGCCGCCGATAGCCGCTGTCGGGATCGCGCCATTGCGGCTGGTCGGCGAGCCGCGTCAGCCGCTCCGGCGGCTTCTCCGACAGCGCGACCACGTCGCTCAGCGTGACGTCGAGCGCCGCGCAGAGCTTGTTGAGCAGCGCGGCAGTCCCGCTGCTCTGCGCCCGCTCCACCCGCCCGATCATGGCCCGGCTGACGCCGGAGCGGCTAGCGAGTTCGTTCAAGGTCATGCCGGCCTGCGTCCTCAGCGTCTTCAATCGGCGTCCGATCGCCCTGTCGAGTTTCTGCTGGTCCATGGTCTCTGATCCGAACATCGCCCGGCACATGGACCGCATCCGCCGGACGGGAAGAGCTTAGGGCGGACGAGGCGTGAGTGCCGGGATCGAGGGGCTAATATATTAGAAATTTTGCCGAGCCCGTAGCGTCGATTAGAATGCGCGCAACAACGATGACCGGGAGGCGATGACATGAGCGGGCCGACGCAACGGACGATCAAAGCCAACGGAATTACCCTCAACGTCGCGGAGCAGGGCAAGGGGCCGATGGTGCTGCTCTGCCATGGCTTTCCGGAAGGCTGGTACTCCTGGCGCCACCAGCTCGAGGCGCTGGCGGCGGCCGGCTACCACGCGGTTGCGCCCGACATGCGCGGCTATGGCAAGAGCGACCGGCCCGAGGCGATCGACCAGTACACGATCCTGCACATGGTCGGCGATCTCGTCGGCGTGCTCGACGCCTTCGAGGTGAAGGACGCCGTCATCGTCGGCCATGACTGGGGCGCGACGATCGCCTGGCACACGGCACGACTGCGGCCCGACCGTTTCCGCGCCGCCGCCATCCTCAGCGTCCCCTATCGCCCGCGCAGTCCGGTGCCGCCGACCAGCGTCATGCCGCAGACGGCGGATGCGCAATTCTACCAGCTGTATTTCCAGGAGCCGGGCGTAGCCGAGGCGGAGTTCGAGCGCGATCCGCGCGCAACGCTCGGCGCCATGCTGTTTGGCGCTTCCGGCGAAGGGGCAATGGCGATCCGCGCCAATGCCGAGAGCGCCGGCAGGACCGCCGGCGTCGGCATGGTCTCACGCAAGGACGGCATGTTGCCGAAGGTCCCAGTGCCGCTGCCATCCTGGCTGAGCGCGGCCGACCTCGACTATTACGGCGCCGAATTTGCCCGCAGCGGTTTCCGCGGGCCGCTCAACTACTACCGCAACATCGACCGCAGCTGGGAGCTGATGGGGGCCTTCGAGGGCGTCAAGGTTGTCGTGCCCGCGCTCTTCATCGCCGGCGACCACGACCTGGTCATCGCCTTCCCCGGCGCCGCCGAGCACCTCGCCAACATGAAGCAGTTTGTGCCGCAGCTGCGCGAGATCAAGATGCTGCCAGGCTGCGGACACTGGACGCAGCAGGAGCGGCCGGCCGAGGTGAATGAGGCGATCGTGGAGTTTTTGCGGAGCCTGCCTGGCTAGGGACGGCCGGCGGGTTGGAGCGGGCGAAGGGAATCGAACCCTCGTATGCAGCTTGGGAAGCTGCCGTTCTACCATTGAACTACGCCCGCAAATCGCAGCTATTTCAACAACTTAGTTCGATTCGCGATTCTTGATCATGTGGCCATCGTGTGGCCGTCGATCTGCCAACCACCATACCTGCCCGGCCAGCCGGATCAAGCCTACGCAATGAATCGAAGGCTTTTTGCACGACCACTGCTCGATTATTGTCATCTCCGCCTTGGTGCCTATTGCACGGGACGTGGAACTGGGTGGGAAGAGTGATCGATTTCAAAAGTCTTGCCAGATGGCTTCGGCTCCGGCGAGTCTGGCGTACCGCTTTAGGAACAACAGCAGCAGCCACCGCATTCGTCGCAGCGATCGCGGCACTCACCCATCAACTGGACGACATAGCGGGCTTTTGGAAACACACCTTCTCTTCGAAACCCACGAAGATCACGATCAAGGAGGTGACGGCTTCCGAGCCTTACTTCTACGAAGCAGTCCGATACGTTACGTATATTCGATTTATCTACTCGCGAACGGGCAGCGAGAAAACCACTTGTGTCGGCGAACTAGAGCCGGATGGCGTGAGACACACGTCTGATTATGCACTTGAGGAGGACGGGACTCAAAAGGCCGACAAAAGGACCATCGTGCTTGTGAGCGAGGAGGATCGCGACGTTAGAGCGGGCTTCCGCTTTGTAATTTCGACAGCGTATTTTTCTAATGATCCCGTGTTCCGATTGAACTGCAACGGCACCATCACACCCGGTGTTCGGGTGCCAATGAAAAACATTTCGGACGACACAAGGCTCAGATGGGTCAAAATTCCGGATTGAGCGCGCGCATCGCGACTTCTCTCACAGACCGGCAACGTCGATAGAAGGGCTCCCGAGGCATGTCCAGTACGAAACTACTTGGACGCCGGCAGAGCTTCCTTCCCACATCGGCGGCAACCAATATTGCTGTATTTTTCCCGACCGCCAGTCTAGATTGTGGCAAAATGGGGAAGCGGGGCAGGACCTTGGGCGTCGATATCGAGCACCTACGGCGGATCGCGTCCGAACGCGACCGTTACGAAAGCCAACTCGATCGCTTGAAACGAGCGGGGAAGCAGACCACCAGCATTGAAGCTGCCGTTTCGAGCGCGACGGATACCCTAGCGTCAGGCACACGCTCGTTTGTCGTGTACGGTGAACCGCAAAGCGGAAAAACAGAGATGATGATCTGTTTGACCGCAAAACTCCTCGACGACGGGCACCACGTCATAATTCATCTGCTCAATGACAGCGTTCAGCTTCTTCAACAAAACCTAGAACGCTTCCAGCGATCGAACCTTTCACCCTCCGCGAAAAACTTCTCCGATGTAATCGATCCGGACTACTCGCTGAAGACCGGGTTCCATGTGATCTTCTGCAAAAAGAACGCAAGCGACCTAGCTAAACTCAATCAGAAGATGGAAAGGATCGCGAAAAAGGTAATCATCGATGATGAGGCCGATTTTGCGACTCCGAATGCGTTGATCAATAAAGGCGACGTCACCCGCATCAACGCTCTTATACAAAAGCTCATTTCCGACGACGGCATCTACATTGGCGTGACAGCAACGCCGGCCCGCCTCGACCTAAACAACACGTTCGATAACGACAACGAAAAGTGGGTCAATTTTCCGCCGCATGGCGCCTACACCGGGCAAGATGCTTTCTTCCCGCTGGACGGGAACGTAGACTATTCGCTGCGCCTGCTTCCCGACACGGACGACAGTCCAAAATACTTACGCGAAGCGATCTTCCGCTTCCTCGTAAGAGTTGCCGCGCTTAATTTGGGTTCCAGTGCGGACGAAAACTATTCGATGCTTATCCACACCTCGGGAAAAAAGCTCGATCATAAGTCCGATAAGAAGCCCGTTGACGACGTCATGAATGCGCTATCGGACGTCCATTCGAAGAAATTTGAGGATTACGCGCACCAAATTGGCCGGATAGCCTCGTCCCTCTACGGCGATCAACAGGCAGAGCGTATCCTCGGATACATCGTTCGCAACAGCGATCAGACCACGACTATAATAATGAACAGCGAACGCGACAAAAACGTCGACTTCAAGTCAGCAACGTCGCCTGCCGCCATGTTTACGTTCGTGATTGGCGGCAACATCGTCTCTCGCGGAGTGACGTTTGATAGCTTGCTTTCGATGTTTTTCACTCGCGATTCCAAGCACAAGATTCAACAAGACACCTACATTCAACGCGCACGGATGTTCGGCTCACGAAAGAAACATCTTCCCCATTTCGAGCTGACCATTCCGAAGCAGTTATATCTCGATTGGCATCGCTGTTTCGTTTTCCACAAGCTCGCGCTGGAAGCAATTAAGACAAAGAAGGGATCGCCGGTTTGGCTCGCAGACCAGCGCATCGCCGCTGTTGCATCTAGCAGCATCGACAAAGCCAACGTGATGCTTGATCGCGGCGAGATGTCATTTCCCATTTTTGACTATTCCCCTGACATCGAGCTGATTATGCAAGCAAATGACCCGCTCGAAGGGCTCCAGCGGTTGCAGGATAAGATTGGCTCCGACTCTCTGCCGAGCTACCTGATCGAATATGTCCGACGATTCCTCCCGAATGGAGCCGCATCGATTGGCCTGCACGCGTCGAGCACAATCGAAAACATGAAGGATGCGGACAAGGAAAAAATCGAGCGTCGCAAAGGCGTCTTCGGACAGGTTACGCGTGAACATCCCAACGCGATCCACCATTTCAAGATTTTCTTCAACAATCGTGGAAAAGCTCGACTGATCTACAAATTTAGCGGCAACATCACTTTCATGAAGAACGTAAAAAATGCTTGATGAGTATGAATTCTACCAAGGCGCTGTCCTTCGCCAGCTCATTGTAAACGCCAACTACTCCCCGTCCTTCCGACCGTTTTTGCGGGAAGGCAGGACGACGGCGTTCGTGATGAACGGACGCTTTGGGATTTATGTGAAGCACTCCACCAAGCGCATGTCGCCATGGCGGTTCACATTCACGATCGAGCAGGCCGCCGATTTGTTAGACTTGGAAGTGAAGTATCCGGATTCTTTTATGATGTTCGTCTGCGGCGATGATGGCATTGTGACGCTCTCGTTTGCCGAGTTGCACGATATTGTCGACTTTCAGCAGAGCGACAACGCTTGGGTCAGCATCACTAGGCCTCCTCGATCACAGTATGCCGTTGCCGGCAACAAGGGAGAGTTGGATCGAAAGGTCGCACGCGGCGTCGGCTTGATGATCGAAGCCATGCAGACACGCGCGAAAGAAAAATATGCCGCGTCCCGCTAGCCAAACCCTATTCGACGTGCTCGGACGGCATCCCGTCCATCCATTTCCCGCAAGAATGGCACCTGAGATTGTTTGCTCAATTATTCAGCCCGCAGGACGCCGGCCACTAAGAATTCTTGACCCAATGATGGGATCTGGAACTGTGGTTGCCTTAGCCCAATCGCGGCGTCACCATGCCGTGGGGATCGACATAGACCCTCTTGCAACACTGATCAGCCGGGTTTGGACTACTCCGGTGCACAAGAAGGCGGTGAAGTCCAAGGCAATCCGCATCCTCGACCTCGCCGAGCGAATCGCGTTGCAAACGCCGGCTCGCGCTGCCTTTCCGGCGAACGCGGAGGAGGATACGAAAAAGTTCATCCGCTATTGGTTCGATTGCCGGGCGCGTAGACAGCTATTTGCACTTGCCCAGATGATCGGGCGCGTCAGAAATGCGACGACGCGCGACGCTCTGTGGTGCGCATTTTCGCGGCTCATCATCGCGAAGAGCGGTGCATCTCGCGCACTCGATCTCGTTCACAGCAGGCCGCATCGGCATTTCAAACGGGCCCCCGTTCTGCCATTCGACCGCTTTTTGTCCGTTGTTGATCTAGTGCTTTCGAATGCGCCGTCCAAGTACAGTCGCAATGCAGGACCTCGTGCGACGGTCAAGCTCGGTGATGCGCGGAGAACAAGGATCCGCAGCGGCTCTATCGACCTAGTACTCACGTCACCGCCATACCTCAATGCCATTGACTATATGCGGTGCTCTAAGTTCTCCCTAGTTTGGATGGGAATGTCAGTTACCGACGTGCGGGACCTGAGAGCGGCGAGTGTTGGCAGCGAAGTCGGCTCGTCTATTGAGCAGGATCCTGAGATACGTGCTCACTTCAATCGACTGCGATTGCGCCGATTGCCCGAGCGCCAGCGTGGCCTCGTCGCGACCTACATGATAGACATGAGAAAGTCGCTCGCTGAGGTCGCGCGTGTGCTCGCGCCGGGTGGACGAGCGGTCTACGTCATTGGCGAAAACACGGTTCGCGGCGTTTACATCCGCAACGCCAAGATCGTGGAACTATTGGCAGCTCAGGTCGGTTTGCGCGCCGAAAGCTCCTTCAAACGACCTCTTCCGGCCAATCGCAGGTACATGCCTCCGCCATCAGGAGGTGAGATGAGCTTGGACGGACGAATGCGATCCGAGATCATTGTACAGCTGAGGAAACCTCTCACAACTCAGGTGTAGTGTTTCACAAGCTCCGCGAGGATCGTGGGACTGTAAAATCTTTGCTTTGAGCTTTTGTTGTTCCGCGGATCGAGTAGCCGCACGCGACAGAACCGCGGGTCGTCCTCCAGCGGCTTACGCAATCTATGAAACTCCGCGTTCTCCTTAAACTTCGGTGTCTCCTTTAGCGCTTTGCAGAGAGTGCGATAGTCCCAAGGATATCGCTTCAGTATATCCTCCTCGGTGAGCATAATCCGAATGGCATTCGGGTCATTTGGCGAAACCATTACAGGGATGGCTTGCGCATTCGCATTACGGACGAACTTAAGCTCGACCTCGACACCTACATTGAAGGGTTTGGCCGCTTCGAAGGGAAATTTTCGCTCCTGGTCCGCCAACAGCTTTGCGACTTTGCCGGCCGCCCCCTTCGTGTCATCACCGAACACGGTTTGGATGACGCCAGCCGGAGTTTCGAACGCGACAGGCATCAGCGCGAATTGGTACTGCGACAACTCACAATTGAACCATTTCTTCGCAGCGAAGGCGAAGTTTCGCAGAGCGGCTGCGCCGACCTCCTGCACGCGCTTATGCAAGTCGCGGCCGACGTTGTGGAAGTGTATCGCGTTGTCCCTGACCTCCATGAGCAGCGATATATTTTCGATCGCGTAATCGTCGATCGAGTCCTGAGTGTAGCCGCGAACGATGTTGGCTGCCGGGAGTACACCGATAGTCATAGTGTTGCCGGCGCGGTTCTTCTTCGGAGCGAGCCGTTTGCTCTTGCCCGACTTCGTTGCCTTCGGCTCCCAGACTTCAATGGAGCGGAGCTTATTACGATTGGCCTTTAAGACACGAGCCTTTAGCAGAAGCTCCCATGCATTGAGCATCAGGATCGCGAACGTCTCTTCGCGATAAGCAAAGCCGGGTTTGTTGTAGACCTCGATCGCGGCCACCGCGGCTTGAGTGGCCTTATCGACGAGGTATCCATAGCGAGGGCGGCGCATGGTGAGGCGAATCGGTTAGGTTGCACTGGCCCATGGTATCGATTCAGGCGAGCGAAGCCATCACTCTGGGAGTAAAACGATCCGCGTCGATTTGCGCAGCGCCGCAACCTCTAAGGCCCGTTCACACGCCTCTTTAAAAGCCATCTCCTCCGGCATACGCAGCTCGTGATCTCTGGCCGTCGCCAGCGGAGACACGATGCGGAAAACCCAGTAGCCGCGGCCGGATGGCTTGCGGCCGTGCTTCTCGAAATATCGTCCGATGTCGATCCGGGGCTCGTCTGCCATGGCTAGCCCGTGAAGACGATCGGTCCGAGCACCGGGAAAAGCCGTACAGGTTCTGCCTTGACTGCGTCGAGGGCGCGCCGCAGCGCCTCCGGCGTGAAGCTGTCCGTCACGGGATCGTTCACCGGCACATGTTCGGCTGCTGGTGTCAGCGATAGCTCGGCGTTTGCCAATGCGGCTTGGTACGCTCCGCGCCAAAGCCAACTGATGGCTTGCGCGAGGTGCAGGCGCTGCCATCCGTCCGGATTGTTGCCGGCGGAGGCGAGGGCAGCCTCGATCGCAGCCACGGCCTCCGCATTCTCAGCGGCGCGGGCGTCAAGGTGGTCCACGTCATCAATCGACATCGCCGCTCCCGATTTCATCGAGACTCACTGGGGCAGTTTTGGACTTTCTCGGCTCTTCTTTTTTTTTAGAAACGGACTTCAGAACCTAATCGCGAGCACGTCCAAGGGCACATCACCCGCTGGCGCAATCGAGCATTTCTAGGCCCTACCCCGTTGCTGCGGATAATCCGAATACTTACGCATGCCCACCCCAGTCTACCCGCGTCGCGATCCCGCGCGACGCGAGATCGCTGTTCGTTCGTCTCAACGCTTCGTTCACCACGTTACTGCACAAGGCGAGGGCAGCAACGCGTATTTGGTTCCAGTTACGCGCATAAGGACAAATTATGGAATCTATCTGAGGTCGCGCAAGCCGCGTGCCAGCCTGTTTTCTGTGCAAAGGCATGGCCCCGCCAATCCGGCTCAAGCCATGTGCCCAGCGCATTAGGGATTCGTTAACGCTCGCGGCGGTTGCGGTCGTGTGTATACGAACGATCTTGCGTGACTTCGACTAGCCCGAAGTCCGGCGAGTCGTTCGGGTGATCCGAAGCAGTGCTTTTAATTCAAATTGTTCGGAGACCGAGCGGGGCCGTTAACGAAACGACTCAACGTTAACGCGGCCGAGGTGCTATATGTGGCGTCGCGTGGGGGTTAGGCCCCATATATGGTGTCTGAGCGTCGTTAAGACTAATAAAAATGGTTAACGGCCCCGATTTGCGCTCGAAACAGGGTTCGATCACGGATTAAACCCAAACTCAGTCGTCCATTTCATCCGAAAGCCATAGTGCGGCGAGCCCTTGTGACTCCTGTGACACCTGTGACCCCCATTTCCCAGACCCCATACGTATACTCCTACTATATTACCTAATTTCGTTTGAGCCTCTATAGAGATAGGTGTCACAGGCGTCACGGCGTCACGGGCCGGATTAAATCAAAACTCGGTCCCCATGGTGATCCGCTCGACCACGTCGACGACCCCGACTACCTTCGCAGGATGACACGGCGACCCCCTCCACTCCTGTCCGGCGGCGACCGCAAGGCATACGCCAAAGAGCTGGCGAAGGCGGAAGCGATGACTGTGATTTTCGAGATGCGGTCGGCCGAGCTGCGGCAGCAGGGCGAGCGATTGATCCGGGAGGCCGACGATCTCCTCTGCCAGTCTTGGAACGAGCGGCGGTGGTCGAAGCCGGCCGCTCCTATCGATCCTAGCCCGTACATCACGCAGGCGCTCAATGGCGGCTATCCCATGCTGGAGATCGAGTGCTCCAGATGCCACACGGCCCGCACCGTCGATCTTGCCGAGCTGAAGCGGCCCGCCACGACGTTCGTCCACGACTTGGCCGGACGGCTCGTCTGCACAAAGTGCCAGAAGGCCGGTAAGCGCCCGGCGGCCGCGCTTAAGCAACTCGCCCACCGCCGACGAACAATCGACCCAACATAGGCGTCAGCTCTGCAACTTTTTCAACACCATCTCGGCATCTCCGCGCACCCTCGCAGCGCGGATGTCGAACGGAGTACCGAACACATGCTGATGGATCAATGAGACGAAGGCACCTAGGTCTCTCCAAAACTGGTCCCATTCAGGCTACGTCGCTGCCCCAAGCGGCTTACCCGCGTTGATGGTTTCGCGATCCGCGTGTGCGGTCAATTTATGTCGAGCCGGCTCAAGACGCGTCCGGTGCTTTGCCATGCTGTCTTGGAGATCGGACAGTTGCTTATTAAGCGGCTCAATTCTAGCAAACGCCTTTGCGAAGAGCTCGACCACAAAATTTTCGTTTCGGCCATCAATCCACGGGTCAGTCACGCGGCAAACTGCCAAGACGGCGAACTCCGCGAAAACGGAAGCCAAGTCTTCGAAGAAGTGCGGAGCCACAGTAGTCATCGCCTCACGTTCCGCATCGGTGCTTTCTGCGAACAATCGGCGCGCGTATTCGTAGACTGACCGGATGTAGACGCAGTGGTCCGCAAAATTTCCGACTTCGTCTGCTGACACGAATGCGGCCCGAACTCGCTCTGTGTTCTTCCCCACAATCTCCGCCCTCAAATAGCCGACGAACAAAATTGCAACGTTGTGATTGGCGAAGACGAAGAGGTGCCATTCATCCGGCCCCGGCTTCCACCAGAACATCGAGCGGTGTCGCGACGCCAGCTCAGAAGCCTTAAGCCTTACTCTCTCGAATTTGTCGCCCAGCGATCGAACAGTGATCGGATAATCCGTGCTCATGTTCAAAGACCCCAGCGGCGGCTGCTCGTTTTAATTATCCTCTGAAACGCGCTGATTATCTAGGGCGACCGACGCACAAACCGCTGTCAAACCGCGTGCGGCAAATGCTAGTTTTCGGATACTCCGGAATCTGTTATGATCGTTGTCATCATGATTGAAAACGCAATCAAGCCAATCGCCGTTTCGCAAGAGATGGCAGCCAAGCTTCTCGACATCGATCGCCGCAAGATTTCCCGAGCGGTGAGAAATGGGGAGCTTACGCCACATCAGAACGGCGCGAGCGTTAGGCTGCTCGTCTCCGACATCGAGGCGTGGATACGCACTTGGCCGCAACCGGCGCCACGGAAGCCGCGCGCACGAAAGGATTTCTGAGATGGTCCGTCCCTTCATTTACAAGAATGCAGAACTCGAAATGGACAGGCTGGGCAAACAGCACGGCTGGGTGCCGACCGCCAAGACGGAAGCCGTCGACCACCACGCGAAGTTCTTCCAGCTCATCGGCAACGAACTGCTGCACACCGAGACGGGCGATACGATCGAAGAATGGGCGGCAAAGCAAAAGACCGAACGACCACATTGGTATCTTCCTGATGAGGTCGTCGACAACGTCGACGTATGCTTCGGCGGCGGACCGAAATCGCGCGTGAATATCGACGCTCGGATGAAGCTCTTCAAGGAAGTCGGCGACGTCAACTACAACAACATGATGGCCCAATGGGGTGCGACCCCGACACGGAACGGCGAGCGACCGTTGCCTGAATCCCGTGAAACCGTCGAGAGAGCCAAACAGGACAAAACCGCGGCAGACAATCCGTGGAGTGCGTCCGGATGGAATATCACTTCCCAAGGCCGCCTCGTAAAAGCGCTCGGTCTTGAAACCGCACAGGGCATTGCGAAGGCGGCCGGCAGTTTTGTCGGCGCAACGCGCCCGGCGCGGTGAAGAGCCGACGCGTTGAGAGATTTGGCTTCGTTCGGGCGAAAGCGGGGGCTTCCCGCCCACTAGCGACAGCCGAATGGCCGTCCCGGTGTCTTCAAGCAGCATCGGGCCGTGCCTCTGGAGCTTTAGTCTCATGCTCGGCACCGTCGTGAAATGGTTCGACGAAAACAGGTTTGGCTTCGCGAAGCCGGACACTTTGCCGTTCGACGTCTTCGTGCACGCGGACTCGATCATTGATCAAGGTCGCCTGCACGTTGGTCAGCGCATCGCGTTCGATTTGGCACCAACGGCCCGAATGGGGTTGAAGCCAAGAGCCGCGCGAGTCTCGATCGTTGGAGCTGCGAGCTTTGACGAACCACCGTCGCGTTCGCGGCAAAAGAATTGATCCGCGCCGAACGGCGGCACGGCTCATCGGACGATCACAACGCAAACTTCCCGGTATGCGGCGCGGTCGATCACGTCACCGGATTGAAGCGATGAGGAGCGCGTCGACCCGGTGCGTCATTCGAATCGATCTCGCCGAACGGCGGCGCGGTCGTGTCTTCAACTCGCGTCGGATGTTCCCGCGAGGTGAGGTTCAGGCCGGCCGCTCATGACCCCGGCCGGTCTCGAAATTAGGAGTGCTCGACATGAGCCATCGTCAGAATCCGCCGCGGCAGGATCGCCGTGGCATCGGCCGCGCGCCCGTTCGCAAATATGCCCCGGCGAGCGTCGGGACGGAAGCGCCGGGGTGCTTCAACCCGACGATGCCGAGGTCGAAGCGTCAACGCGCTGCGCTTCAGGCAGCGGTCTACAACGCCAACAAGAGGACGCCAAATGGCTAAGGTATCGCTCTCCAACTACGGCGGAAACCAATCCGCTGCCCCATCGTCGCTCCCGCCGGATCAGGATGTCGAGCATTCGCCCTATGCTCCGAACCTCTCAGATGCGCACGAACGCGTTTGCAGGAATGGTGTGGCGAGCAACCCGCAGCTTCGCAAGATCGATACGCGCCCCGAAGTGCCACCGGCTTACGGCATGCGCAACCGCAGCGCCGATGCGGCCGTGAAGGTCCCGCCGACAACCGTGCGTCGATAGAATCCAGCTTCAGCGGTCGCTTCTGTAGAGCAACCCGCTGTCGGAAGGGCGCTCGTCCAGTCTGAAGCCGAGCGCCCGACTTGGCCCCAACGAGGAATACCACATGATCAATATCTTCGACCAATCGGGATCGCGAGTGCGGCGGGACGATCAGCTCTCGGAAGAGCTGTTGGCGCTTCCCGAGGAACAGCGAGATCTCGCGACGAAATTTTTGTCGGGAGCCCTCGACTGCGAAGAAATCAGCGACGAGTTGCACCAAGCCGAGCGCGAGCTGCGGCGACTTCAGTCCGTGGAAGATGCGGCGATCGTCGCCGCCGCGAAGGCTGGCCCCGCACAAGAGTTTTACGATGCGCACCGCGCGGTGATCGCGGCGAACTCGTAAGGAAGTCTCCCCATCGTGCCGGCGCCTACATCGCCGACACAACTGGGCGGTCGAGTTTAGTTAGGGACTTCGCTCGGCCGCCCAATCTCTTTCCCAAGGAATGAAACCATGGCTCTCACCGATCTCAATCCCGCAAACGACGGTCATTGGACCGAAGATGGACTCCCCCGTCTCGACGTTGCGCGCGAGCTGAGTGGAAATCCGAAGCTCACGCGCGCCGAGCTGAAGGGGATCACGCGCTCAAACCCGCCGGCGACCAAGCCAAACATTGATCATGCTCGCGCGATCTCCGCCGCGGCGCTGGCAGTGCAGAACCAGTTGCAGAAGGTCGCAGAGTTGAAAGCGAAATACCGGGCAGCAAATGGTTTGCTGGCAGATATCCATGCCGAGATCGCCCGACGTTCGACTCCGCGCTCGATCGACCAAAATATCAGGGACCACTTAGAAGCCACGGCCGCTCACGCCGCAGCCGGCAATGTCGTCGAGCCGGGGGCTCCGGTCTATAGTTCAAAATTGGACGAGGTCTTAAGTCGTGGTGCGCAGCGCGGCAATCGCGACGTTACCGGCAATGTGCGTCGCGTGAGGGGCGTTCGCTGAGATGACGAAGCGAAGTCCCGAGTTTTTCTCTGAGCTTGTCGCTGCAATCGCGGAGACAGGATCAATCGCCGCTGCGGCGAAGGTCTGCCGATGCTCGACATCTGCGGTGTGGAGTTGGCTCGCTTCGTCCGCCAAGGGCGAGGCTGGCTTCGAGGTTGAGTGGATGGGCGAGACCGTGCCCCTGCACGTTGCGGCGAAGCAGGCGACGCGTCTTGTGAGCGCGAACATCCTTGACCGCTTCCGGCATCGTCTTTTGGGAACTGAAGAGGTCTGCCGTTTTCAAGGCAAAACGGTCTACAAGCGCGACCCTGCTCTCGATTTGTATTCAGACCAAGACCTCGAAGACCTCGGCATCACGACGCGCTATCTAAAAGACGCTGACGGAAATTTCGTTGAGGAGCGCCAATTCGTACAGCCTCCGGTCGCGGCCGTCCTCGCCTATCTGGCTGCCGAGTGGCCGAAGACGTGGTCCGCGAGAAGCACAAGCACGGTCGAGATCAAATCGACGGGCGTGCAGGTCATAAAGCACGAGTACGGGCAGGCGAAGCCAAAGGCCTCCGTGCCGGTCGAGATTGTGCAAGAGGCACCCACGCTTGCGCCGCCGTCACCAGTCGAGGTTGTCGCGGATGACGATCTGGCGGATTTGCTCGGCGAGGAGTCCGAACCTGTCGAGCTAGAGCCGATCATGCAGGAAGAGCCGACGCCCGTTGTGGCGGCGGAGCCAGAGCCCGTGCCGTCGACGCCGACGCAAGGATTGACCGAGCTGCAACGTGAGTTGCTGTCGCGTCTCAAGGCCGGACCCGGCGCAACGCGCTCCGCACCTGTGCGACCGACAGGCGGTGCCGCGGACCACCGAGAAGATGGCATCGGTGCCGGGCAGCCGCTCCCGGGCGCGGTGCTGTAATGGATTTTCTCGACGACCTCATGAGCCCCGGCGGTGACGGCCTCGGTGAGGAAGCCAACGCGGCGACCGCGGGTGGTTCGCTAGTCGTCCCGGAGAAAGCGCCGGACGGAAGCTTCTTGATGGTCGAGGAGCAAGCGTTTCTTGCGACTGGCGCGCTCGGCTATCTCGTCATGTTCGCGCAACCCGACGAAGTCACGGGCGAGGACACACTCAGCAACGGGCGCGAGTTCGCCGACGCCGCGGGATGGCTTTCGCTCCCCGACGAACAGGAAGCTCTCGACTGGCTCAACCAGCGCTTGGGCGCGTCCTTCGAGACGTGGCGCCCGCGGCTTGCGGAGGCGTGGGCGTTGGCATTGTCCAACTTGGAATTCACGGCAAAACCAGACCCGGCAACCGTGCCGCGTTGGGCGCGGGCACCTCATTCCACCGGAAAGCTGGGGCGGGGGCATAAATGACCGCCTCGCCAAGACTCAGCGGAGTCCGTCCAGCGGCCGTCAGCCCGACCTTCACCAGAGAGCCGGTACCCCTGAAAATGCACCACGGGCCGCGGCTGCCAGCGTGAAGAGTCCGTTAGCCAAGATTCGATCAACCATGCCCGCGCCAGTTGGCCGAGTGTCCTGTTTTGGCACAGCTAACGGATGCAGCTTGTTACAGCCGATGTATCACTCTGACGCACTTACAGAATCCTGCTTGGCGAGCGCTAAGAAAAGTGACGGCGAACCGAAATTAGGCTATAAGGGGGGCAGCGGTCGCACCATGCGCCGGGCGATATAGGCCCGGGGCGCCAGCTCCAAGAGCGGCAGGTCGAGCAGCATCTCATTCCGAAAACGGAATTCTGGACCCAAACGAAAAACCGCACCCGGCCTGATCTCCGGAATGCGGTTCTCGTGAAGTCTGGAATTTGTGCCACAGCGGCTTTTCGCGAAGCCCGTTGGCGGTGACGCTCAAGACTGGATTGAACGTGCTGCTCTCATACACGAAAAACAGATTCGATTCAACCGAAATGTCATCGTCGCGGATCCAGCGAGGCGATGTTTTCGCGCGTCTTGATGCGTCCCCGTTGTTGCATCCTTCAACCGCTACAGGGGACACTGCTCATGCGTAAAATCCTCCTCAACTCTCACCTCTATGATTGGGGCATCCCGCCGCGTCGCTACGATGTGCCGGCGCCGCTTAAGGCATCGCAGATTGCGAAGCTGGGCGACATGCTCGACAAATGTGCGCGCCTGCCTGACTGGAATCTTGAGCGCCAAGATGCCGAAGTGATGTACCACGCCGCGCTGCGCGATCGGATGTGGCATGCCCTGCGCAAATTCGAAGTCAGCAAGCAGACGCCGCGGCGCAAAGATGACCGGCTCCTGCGAGACGAAATCCGCGATGCGCAATTCGAACTCGATCTAGCCATAACAGCTCGCGAACTCCTCGACGCTCGCGCCGCGCTGGAGCTCGCGCACGGTCGACAAAAAATCGCGACGCGGAAATACTTCGCGGCGCGTCGGCAAGCCGAGGCTGATGAACGCGTCGGCAAGAACCTCGTGACGTTTCGCGGTGTGACGTATCACCGCCCGCGCGATTGAGGAGCTGCACAATGACCCGTCGCAAGAAACTGACCGAGGATGAAGTGGCTAAGGCCGATGCCGCAGCCAACGCCATCGTTGGCTCACCCCTTAATCCGATTGAACCGACGCCGATTAATTGGCCAGTTACAGTTGGCAAAGGCAAGCCGGACAAGAATTCCCAGCTCAACGCTGGCGCAGTCATCCGAGCGTTGGGCCTCGATTGCCATCTCGACGTTTTCCATCAGGAGTACCTCGTCAGCGGTCACGCGCTTTCGCAATTCGGTGGCAAGCTTCAAGACCATGTCGTGCGGAAGCTGGTCGAAGTCGGGTGGCAGAAATTTGGACATGAACTCAGCGAAAAGGCGTATCGCAGCGGCCTTCTCCGGGAGTGCGAAGAAAACCAACTCCATCCGGTGAAGAACTATCTGAAGAACCTGCGTTGGGATGGCACACCGCGGCTCGATATGTGGATAACACGCTATCTTGGCGTGACAGACACGCCGCTTGTGCGAGCGCAAGGCGCGATCGTCCTGATTGCCGCGGTTGCTCGCATCATGAAGCCCGGCACAAAATATGATCACGTGCTCGTGCTCGAAGGTCCGGAAGGCGCGCGCAAGTCGAGCGCGGTGCGAATTCTCGCCAACGGTACCTTTGATGGTGACGAAAACTTTTCGGAATCCAAAATTCTCGGAGAGGACGAGCGCAAGCAACAGGAGCTGACAACAGGGAAATGGTTCTATGAGCTAGCGGAGCTGGCCGGCCTGCGTAAGGCGGATCAGTATGCGTTGAAAAATTTCGTCACCAAGCAGACTGAGCGCGCTCGCCCTGCCTATGCTCACTTTGTCACAGAGCAGCCGCGCACGTGCGTCTTCATCGGCACGTTCAACACCGATGCGACCACCGGCGCGTTGGTCGAATACCTCAATCCCGGGGATCAGCGTAGGTGGTGGCCTGTTCGCGTCGGCGCCGTCGATATCGCGGCGCTTCAGCGCGACCGCGATCAATTGATGGCCGAAGCCGTGGTCGCCTACGATCTCGACATGCCGCTTTATCTCAGCAAGGAACTTGAGGATGAAGCGCGAGGTGAAGCGGCGCGACGTGAGATGGTCGACCCACTCGCCGATACCCTCTCAGGCATGGATGCTGCCGCGCTGAAGATGCTGCATGACAAGGTCGCACCGAATGGGGCGGGGGTCTCGATCGCGGATCACAACGGCGGCAAGCTTCTGACGATCGGCGACGACGCCAAGCCCTCCGCATTCATAACCCAGTCAGAGATTTGGGTATCGGCAAAGTATGTCACTGCGCTCGCGCCTTCCAGCCGCCAGAGCGACGGCAAAGGCATTACAGCGGCTATGCGTAAGCAGGGCTGGGTTCAAGTCAGAGATCGACGGACAGGCTCCGCTGAACGCGGCTACGCGCGCAACCGTGATGATTTGTCAGACTTAGGAGTATGAGATGCGAAGCTGCCCCCTCCCTCGCTTTTCGTACGACGTGCCCGAGTGGCTTTGCAGTCTGTTGGATGACGCCATCTATCAAGCTTACAAGGCTACTGACGGCGCTGATCCAAACTCCGCCGAATTCGAAGATGCCTTTCACGCGTCACTAATCGAGCAAGCGCCGCTGGAGTCCGTGATCGACCATCTCGACGGCGACACGGCTGCCGCGCTCGCTCGGGCGCTCAACCATCGCGTTGCCCGGAGCGCTCGTATGAGTGGCCGCGCGAAGGTCGCCGAAGTCGCGCTGGAGCGCAAGCCATGGGTTCGGTTGCAACGGCCGGAGGATGATCCGGAGTTAGACGCCATCCTGTTCGGCAACGCGTCGCTTTCCAACGCGGTCTGAAGATCATGACATCGAGATCTGCTCACCGGGGACGCGCAGTCCCCGTCAAGTTTTGCGGGCCACCATCCCACACAGGGTCACTCGCGTTAACGTTGACTGTTGGCGTTAACGGTCATCCTCGGCCTCCGCATTAGGCAACAGCGTACGGTGGCTTCTTACGTGGTCCAAGCACCTTCCCGCGGCGCTTGCGCGCCGAGATTTGCTGTGCCCGGGCAAACGCCTTCTCCGCCTTCTTTGTTCGCATCTGCGCGGCTTCAGCCGATCGTGCCAGCGCCGCAGCAATCTCGGACTTCAGTATCCCCGCGTTGATCCCCAACAGCTCCACAAAACGTCGCGACATGCGCCGCTGTGCATCCCGCAGCGCCGGACCGTTACTCAAGATCAACGTGGCGATATAACGCTGGCTGATACCCTCGGGAGCGTGGCCAAGCAGAAAATGCCGATGCAGATCATCAATGCCGAGATCCGCCGCAACGGTGGAGTAGGTGTGCCGCAACACATGGCCCCGAGCCGGCAATTCGTCACGCCAAGCCGCTTGCTTACAACCCGGGAAAATGAGCGAGTCTTGTCCTATATCATGGCCAAGCCCCTCGGCGGCAGCACGAGCCATCTTCAGCGCTGCGGCTATTTCGTCCGTGATCGGAATTGTGATTCGGTTGCCGGCCTTGGCATCAGCGATAACGAGTAATCTTTCGTTGTCGCTGTAATCCTCCCAGCGCAACCGCGCCAGCTCTCCCGGCCGCGCTCCTGTTAGAAGTCCTGTCAAGTGATACGCTTGTCGAATCGCATTATCGATTTTCCGCCATGCCCGGAGCCAAGCGGGGAAACCTTTGAATTCCAGCGCCGCTTGTTTGGGTTTCTCCGTGTTGAACTCCACGGCGGAGGTTGGCAAATACGCGGGTAAAGATCGGTCGAGCCGGGCAGCCCGTTTGTAAGTCGCGCGAACTATTCGAGCTGCGTGGTTCGCTGACACTGGACCGTGGTCTTTCGTCACTTGCTTGTGCCAACTCGCGAGAGATGCCGGTGACATAGCCATCTCATAAAGCGACCACTTCGCCCACTTGGTCAGTATAATTTTGTCGCCCAGCTTGGTGACGTTGTAGTGCCAGCGCGGTGGCTTACCGTTCTTTTCAGCCTTCTCTTTCAGGTACTCAAGATATTGACCGAAGGCGACCTCGAATTTGACGGAGCTACGCTTGTTCGGCGCTGCGTCACCGGTATGCACATTGCCAACCGTGATCTCCGCGGCCTTGCGCGCATCCTCCGTGTTCATCATCGGCCATTCGCCGAGCGTCCGAAAAATGGTTGTCCTAACTCCCTTTTCGCGGCGGCGACGTCTGAATCGCCAGATAGTTCGGTTGGCACCAACAAATAGGAGGAGGCCCTTTACTATGCTGTCCGGGTACTCAACACCCTCCGACCGCTCGCCCTCGCTACCAAGGCTCCTGCGGTCGGCCACGTCACTGTCAGCGAATTCCCGCAGCGCTTCGATGTGGTCGTCTGTGAGCTTCCGCGGCGCTCTGTCAGGAGCCTTGCGCGCCTTCCGAACCGCTAGTTTTCGTGTGGCCATCATGTGGACAGTTTCCGGCTTTCGGACCGGCTCCCGCGCTGTGCGACAACATGATGGGTAGCACGAAACGCCTTAAAAATAAGGGTTTTTGAGGGATTTCAGTGAGTTTGGAGGAATGAGGTAAACGCCAATTTTATGCTTGGGAAGCTGCCGTTCTACCATTGAACTACGCCCGCGGATGCGCGTGTCTTGCGCCCGTTCTGATTAGCCGAGACGGCGCCGCGCGCCAAGCGGTTTGGCGCCGCTAGCCGGACGGTTCTTAACGTTTCGGCAAGATTTTGGGTGCGCCGGATTGTGGCAGTGTTATGATCCTCGTGCCGGGGGAGAAACGTGCACTGAGTGGGGCGTGTGCATGGTGGGGCGCAGTTACGCGATATTCAACACAGCCATAGGCCGTTGCGGCATCGTCTGGAGCAATTCCGGCGTGGTGGCCGTGCACTTGCCGGAGGCGCGGGAGATCGACACCCGCCGCCGGATTTTCCAGGTTCATCCCGAGGCGCGCGAGCAGCAGGCTCCGCTCAACACCGAGCTGGCGATCGAGGGCGTTGTGGGCCTGCTGCAAGGCAGCGACCCCGACTTCTCCGACGTCAGCCTCGATTGCAGCGGCGTACCCACCTTCGACAGGCGGGTCTACGAATACACCTGTTCCATTCCGCGCGGAGAGACGCGCACCTATCACGAGATCGCCAGGACACTGCGGGTCTCCGGCGCCGCGCATTCGGTGGCACAGGCGATCGCCAGAAATCCCTACATGATCATCGTGCCCTGCCACCGGGTGCTGGAGGCCGGCAGCTATGCCGACCGGATCTCGCCCTACGGCGGAGTGATCTCCAAGCGGCGGCTGCTGGCGCTGGAGGGCGCCCATCCGATCGCCAGCAAGACGCTGTTCGAGGTGCTGCTGCCCGTTGCCCCGCCCCGTTCACCCACCTAGATAGGTGAGATGGACGCGACCAGGCTGCTGACGTCACGATCGATGACGGTCTCCGAGTTTCGCTGCGATGCGGGACCGGATGACAAGCCGTTCGCCGAGTGCCGCAGCGGCCACTCCATCGCCTATGTCCGCTCGGGCAGCTTTGGCTGCCATTGCCGCGCCGGCTTCTTCGAGCTGGTGGCGGGCTCGGTTCTGGTCGGCGCGCCCGGCGACGAATACACCTGCACCCATGAGCATGTCTCAGGCGACGTCTGCCTGTCGTTCTTCTTCAGCGAGGACCTCGTCGATGCGCTCGCCGGGCGGCGCGAGGTGTGGGGAATAGGCGCAACGCCGCCGCTGCCCGAGCTGATGGTGCTCGGCGAACTCGCCCAGACGGCAGCAGACGGCAACAGCGACCTCGGTCTCGACGAGATAGGCCAGATTTTTGCGGGCCGTTTCGTCGATGTCGTCTCGGGCAAGCCGCGCAAGCAGGCGGCGCCGACCGCACGCGACCGCCGCCGAGCGGTCGAAGCGGCGCTCTGGATCGACGAGAATTCGCACACCGAGGTCGATCTCGAACGGGCCGCGCGCCAGGCGGGTCTCAGCCCGTTCCATTTCCTGCGGCTATTCTCGAACGTGCTCGGCGTCACGCCGCATCAATATCTGGTGCGCTCGCGGCTGCGGCATGCGGCGCGCATGCTGGTTGACGACGACATCGCGGTCACTGACATCGCCTATGACGTCGGCTTCGGCGACCTCTCCAACTTCGTCCGCACCTTCCACCGCGCCGCCGGCATGTCGCCGACGAAATTCCGGCAGGCTTCTCGAGGTGAGCGCAAGATTCTCCAAGAGCGGCGCGCGCTGAACTGAGTAGGTTCGTCTCCGGCGCGCGCCAAATGGCGTGCTTTGCGGACGGAGACGACCATGTATGACCATATCGGACTTCGCGTTGCCGATCTCGATGCCGCCACGCGCTTCTACACCGCGGCGCTGGCGCCGCTCGGTTATGTCCTGTGCTCGAGCGGCGACGGCTATGCCGGCTTCGGCCCGAAGGGCGAGCCGGCGCTCTGGCTGCATCTGAACAAGGGCCGCAAGGCCGACGGCGCGCATATCGCGTTTCGCGCCAAAGACCATGACGCGGTGAAGGCATTTCACAGCGAAGGCCTGAAGAGCGGCGGCCATGACAATGGCGGCGCTGGCCCGCGCAAGGATTACAGCCCGACCTATTACGCGGCGTTCTTGATCGATCCTGATGGCAACAATATCGAGGCGGTTTGTACGTAAGCCTTCGCCGCGGACTCCGTCATTGCGAGGAGCTCTTGCGACGAAGCAATCCAGGCTGTCGCCGCGGAAAGATTTCTGGATTGCTTCGCTGCGCTCGCAATGACGGTGGTTGCGACCACCTTACATAGTCAGGGACACCTTCATGGCCTCCATTCACAACGACATTCCGCTCCCCGCCTCCGCCCCAGACGTCTGGGACGCGGTGCGCGATTTCGGCGCGCTGCACCGGCGGCTGGTGCCGGGCTTCGTCACCGCGTGCACGCTCGACGGCGATGCGCGCATCGTCACTTTTGCAAATGGTTCAGTGGCACGCGAGGTGCTGGTCGATTGTGACGAGGCACGGCAGCGGCTGGTCTACGCCATCAACAACGAGCGGCTGAAGCACTACAGCGCCTCGGTGCAGGTGATCGCCGAGGGCGACGCGAAATGCCGCGTGGTCTGGATCATCGACATGCTGCCAAACGAGCTTGCCCCCTATGTGCAGGGCCAGACGAGGGAGGCCGTGGCTGCCATGCACAAGGCGTTCCCGGGCGCAGCTGCGTGACCTGCATCACAGAGGTATCCCCTCCTCGGCCGTAACCATGCGGCGTGCGTCTGGTGGGCTCCGCTCTCCCGGCTGAGCCACGCACGCGAGGAGCATGCCATGAGAGGTGCGAATAAGATGATGTGCGCGGCAGCCGCCGTGTTGTTGCTGTTTTCGGTCGCGAGCTCGCCGGCGAAGGCGCAGTTCGCAGGATTTGGTGGCGGAGGCGGCGCCGGCGGCGCTGATATGATGACCCAGATGGCCCCGATGCTCGAGATGATGAAGGCCAAAATGGGCAAGCGCCGCTTCGCCGCGCTGATGCAGACCATGGGTCCGATGATGGATGGCAGTGGCGGTGGTGGTTTCGGCGGCATGATGGGTGGCATGGGCGGTATGGGCAACATGATGGGCGGAGGCGGCATGATGCCGACCGGCTTCGGCGGCATGGGCGGCGGCGATATGATGAGCATGATGGGTGGCGCCGGCGGCGCCAACATGATGGCGATGATGCCGCAGCTGATGCAGCTCGCCAATTTCGGCGGCGGCGGTGGCGGCCATCGCCGCCACAAGCACTAGTCAGCGGCGCCAGACAGGGCGGGCCTGATCGTAGCCTTGCTTTCGCGCGGGCCCCAGCGTGTCAGCACCACGCTGGAGCATGAGAGCAGGCCAAGCACGACCATCGAGCTCGCGGCGAGCCAGAAGTAGTTTTGCGCGGTGGCGTCGTGCGTCGACAGCCACCAGCCGATCGCCGCGATGTAGACGAGCCGTGCGGTCTGCGCCAGCACCGGGCCGATCACCTTGGCTGCGCCCTGCGACGAGAAGTACATCGCCGAGGCGAGGCCGATGAAGGCATAGAACGGCGCCACCGTCGACAGATATTGATGGCTGGTCGCGCGAACCGTCGTACTGTCGGTGAAGATGTTGACCCAGAGATCGGGGAAGGTCGCGACGAGGCATCCCGGCATGCCGACGGCCACGAAGGCGCTCGCCCCTGCGATCCATGCGATACGGCGTGCGCGCGCGATGCGGCCGGCGCCGACCGCCATGCCGATCATCGGCACCGAGGCGATGCCGAACGAGAATGCGATCGAGGTCAGCAGGAATTCGAGCCGCGCGCCGATGCCGTAGCCGGCGAGGATCGCGGTGCCGAACTTCGCCAGCATGTGGGTGAAGATCGAGATCGTCAGCACCGATTGCAACGGCGAGAAGCAGGCGATGGCGCCGACCTTGAGGATGTCGAAGAACATCGCCCATTGGATGCGCAGGCCCCGCAGCTTCGGCACGACACGGGCGCGGCCGGAGAACAGGTACCAGCTCATCACGCAGATGTTCATGGAATAGGCGATCAGCGCGCCGGCGGCAACGCCGCGCATGCCGAGCTGCGGCACCGGCCCAAGCCCGAGGCCGAGCGTGCCGCCGAGCACGACCTGCCAGACCGCAGAGTTGAGGATCAACAGCGACGGCAGCTTCATGTTGCCGGTGCCGCGCAGCACGCCCGCCATGGTGTTGAGCAGCCAGGGCAATACGGCGCCGCCGAAAAACACCTGGGTGTAGGCGATCGCATGGGTCAGCACATTGCCGCGGCCGCCGAGCATTTCGAGCACTTTTGGCCCGAAGATCAGCATGCCCAGCATGAAGACGAGCCCGAAGGTGATGCCGATCAGCAGCGCATGCATGGCAAGGGTGCCAGCGCGTTCGCGATCCCCCGCGCCGAGCGCACGTGCGATGGCCGAGGCCACCGCGCCGCCCATGGCGCCGCCCGACATCGTCATGGTCAGGATCACTGTCGGAAACACCAGCGCCATCGCGGCCAGCGCTTCGACACCAAGGCGTCCGATATAGGAGGTCTCCGCGATCACCACGCAGGTACCGGCCGAGAGCGCAATCACGTTGGGCCAGGCGAGGGAAAGCAGCGTGCGCAGGATCGGTCCGTCGGTCAACGCGCTCTTCACGGGGCGCGGGAGCTCCGGCAACGGGCGTTCTTGCTCATCGACCGGGATTTCGGCGATGTCAGACATTTCCTCTCCCGGGCACAAGCGCCAAATGCGGCGCGGCAATCACTTGGTGTGCCAATAATTTTGTTCGCGCCAAGGGCGCGGCGAGAGGCTTGTTAGCACGGCAATTGCCGATTCCTCCTGCGCCTGATGCAGGCGTGCCCTGCGACAGCGCATTTCAACAGATGGAATTAGGCGATGGTCCAGAGCAGCGGCGGGCGGCCGCCGGCGAATGGATGCAAATGCACGGCGATGTGCCGCCCGCAGCCCGCGGCCAGCCCCTCGAACAGCCCCTCCAGCACCTTGGCGCAGGCGCGGTGATAGTCGGCGACGTCATCCATCAGCTTCCAATTCTGCTGGCGGATTTCGAATGTGCCTTCTGACGTCGTCGTCTCGGCCGCATCGTCCTGCGCGGCGAACAGCGCGTTGAGGAACGATGCGAATTCGCTCGCACCGCCACGGTTCATCGACAGCGCCGCCGCGACCTCGTCAAAATACTGCATCCCGATCAGCTTGCCGGTGAGGTGCAGGAGATAGCCGGCATCCTCCGGACCAAACAAGTGCACCATCACGGGTGCGGCGGTGCGAACATATTCCATCGCATAGTTGCGATAGGCCTTTTCCAGCCGCGGCTTCGGCCAGCTCGACACCGGCAGAGCCGGCGCCGTCTTCGCGTCGAACAACGGCGCTTCCAGATGCCGCGCGAAGACGAGACGCTGGTCGAGCTCCAGCGGATGATCGTATTGATGGTAATAGCCTTCGAGCCCGTCCTGGCCGTCGACGCTCTGCTTGGTGCAGACGAAGCCGAGGCGGAGATCGCCGAGGGGTACGCCATTGTTGGCGTGCCAGCCGCGCAGCATCGCGCGCGAGACTTCGCCCGGCACGCCGCAGATCGCGGTGCCCTTCCAGATCCAGCGCGGCGGCGGATAGCGGATCCAGGCTTTGCAATCGCTCTCATACATGTATTCGACATGCACGCCGCCGATCCAGTTGGAGAGATAGTGATATTGCGCAGCCGCCACCGCCGGCGGCAGATAGCTGAGCCCGAGCTTCTCAAGCCCCGGCAGGAAGCGCTCCTGCTGCTGGCGGCGGAATACACGGAAGACGAATTCGGCCGCATCGGCCGTGCCGCGACGCGTGACCACGGTGAGGATGAGACCGGTGAAGTAGGCGTGATAGAGATCGGCGACCGCGCGCCAGCGCTTCCATTGGGCTTCTTGTGCGGAGTCTGATGCGGCGGTCATGTTCGCTCCCGGCTCTTGTTTTACGGGAGTGTGTCATCGCGGATGGAGCGGCGCAACCTGACGCGACCTTGGCAGTACCGGATGGAGCGCAGCGCAATCCGGGATTGGTGCCACAAGCGACAGAGTCCCGGATTTCGTTTCGCTCCGTCCGGGCTACGGAATTACACCCGAAAATGCTTGCTCAGCTTCAGGCCCTGCGCCTGGTAGTTCGAGCCGATGCGCTGGCCGTACATGGCGTCGGGGCGGGCGAGCATCTTCTCGTAGACGAGACGGCCGACGATCTGGCCGTGCTCGAGGATGAACGGCACTTCGCGCGAGCGCACCTCCAACACGGCGCGCGATCCTTGCCCGCCGGCGCCGGCATAGCCGAAGCCGGGATCGAAGAAGCCGGCATAGTGCACGCGGAATTCGCCGACCAGCGGATCGAACGGCACCATCTCCGCGGCGTAGTCTGGCGGCACCTGCACCGCCTCTTTCGACGCGAGGATGTAGAACTCGCCGGGATCGAGGATCAGGCTGCCGTCGGAACGCGCCGAGATCGGCTCCCAGAAGTCTTCCACCGCATAGCCGGAGCGGCGATCGACATCGACGACGCCGGTGTGGCGCTTGGCGCGGTAGCCAACAAATCCATTCGCCTTCTCGCCGGAGAGATCGACGGAAACGGCGACGCCGCCGGCGAGATCGGCATCGTCGACATCGACGAGACGCTCGGACGCATGCAGCGCATCGAGCTCGTCGGCATTGAGGATGGCGTCACCGGTGCGGAAGCGCACCTGCGACAGGCGCGAGCCCTCGCGCACCAGCACCGGAAACGTCTTCGGGCTGATCTCGGCATACAGCGGGCCGTGATAGCCGGCGCCGATCATGTCGAAGCGGCGGGTGCCGTCTGCGATCACGCGGGTGAAGACATCGAGCCTCCCGGTGGAGCTCTTGGGATTTGCGGCCGCGACGATCTCCGGCGGCAGCGCAAGGCTTTCCAGCAGTGGCACGATGTAGACGCAGTTGGTCTCGAGCACCGCACCGTCGGCAAGGCTGAACTCGTGCAGCTTCAACTCGTCGATGCGCTCGGCGACAGTGGCGCCGGGGCCGGGCAGGAAGCTCGCGCGCACGCGATAGGCGATGTCGCCGAGGCGCAAATCGAGGCTTGCCGGCTGGATCTGGCTTTCGACGAAATCGTATTCGGGCAGGATGAGCCCCGCCTCCGCCATCGCCGCGATCATGCGGTCGGGCAGGATACCATTGGCGTCGGCAGCGACCGTGAAGCTCAACCGGGGGTCCTCATCAGGGGTCAAACGCATCCGGACATGCGGAATATGCTGGTCTTTCAGGGCTAGCCGATGGACGCCTTGACGGAAAGGGCATTGCGGAATATGAGCATCACTTATCCCGTGGTGATTTGAGCCGGCCGGCTTGCAGCCACGTTAAATAAATCGCTAAACAGGCCGGGGACCTCTGTGATCCCGGCCAGTGGAGTTATCCAGGCCGGTTTTTTTGTGACCATTTTCGGTGGTCACGCAGGAGGTCCTATGTCGAAGTCGTCCGCCGCATCCTATCGTCCCGAAACCCGCCTGGTCCATTCCGGCACGCTCCGCTCGCAATATGGCGAGACGTCGGAGGCGCTGTTTTTGACCCAGGGCTACGTCTACGCCAGCGCCGAGGAATGCGAGGCGCGGTTCAAGGGCGAGGATCCCGGCTTCATCTATTCGCGCTATTCGAACCCGACGATCGCGATGTTCGAGCGCCGCATGATCGAGCTCGAAGGCGCCGAAGCGGCGCGCTCGGCGGCGACCGGCATGGCCGCAGTGACGACCGCGATCCTGGCGCCGCTGAAAGCCGGCGATCACGTCGTGGCGTCGCGCGCGCTGTTCGGCTCGTGCCTCTACGTCATTCAGGATCTCTTGCCGCGCTACGGCATCGAGACCACGCTGGTCGACGGGCTCGATCTCGACCAGTGGCAGCGTGCGCTGAAGCCCAACACCAAGACGTTCTTCCTCGAGAGCCCGACCAATCCGACGCTCGGCGTGCTCGACATTCCCGGCATCGCCGAGATCGCGCACAGAGGCGGCGCGCGCCTCGTCGTCGACAACGTGTTCGCAACCCCGATCTGGCAGAGCCCGCTCGCACTCGGCGCCGATGTCGTCGTCTACTCCGCGACCAAGCACATCGACGGCCAGGGCCGCTGCCTCGGCGGCATCATCCTGTCGTCGGAAGCCTTCATCGCCGAGCACATCCACAATTTCATGCGCCAGACCGGCCCGTCGATCTCGCCGTTCAACGCCTGGGTCCTGCTCAAGGGCCTGGAGACGCTCGGCGTGCGCGTGCGCGCGCAGACCGATACGGCAGCGCACATCGCCGACGTGCTGGCGAGCCATCCGAAAATTTCGCGACTGGTCTATCCCGGCCGCGCCGATCATCCGCAGGCTTCGCTCGTGAAGAAGCAGATGCGCGGCGGCTCGACGCTGGTCGGCTTCGAGGTGAAGGGCGGCAAGCAGGCCGCATTCCGCGTGCTCAACGCGCTCAAGCTTGCGAAGATCTCCAACAATCTCGGCGACGCCAAGAGTCTGGTGACGCACCCGGCAACGACGACGCATCAGCGTTTGAAGCCCGAGGATCGCGCGACGCTCGGCATCAGCGAGGGCTTCATCCGCTTCTCCGCAGGGCTCGAGCATGTCGATGATCTGATCGAGGATCTGACGGCGGCGCTGGAGAAGGCGTGACGGCGAATGGCGAATAGTGAGTGGCGAATGGATCCTTATTCGCTACTCGCTATTCCCTACTCGCACCTCACATCGGCCGATAGGTCCGCACGTCGGCAGGCACGTTCACCCCGAGCTTGATCTGGCCGACCGAGCGGATGATGTCGTCTCCAAGCAGCTGGGCGAAGCAGGCGTAGCCCCAGTCGTTCATGTGCAGGCCGTCGGCGATGACGAAACTCTCGACCGGGATCGCCTGCTTCTCGTGCCAGTCGCGCATCACCTCGAAGCGCGGGAAGATGCCGACGTGACGGAGCTCGGCGACCTTGCCGAGCAGCTTCACCATCTTGCTGGCGCTTTCGGCGCGCTGCGTCACCTGCGGCGAATATTGCGGATCGACCAGCACGACGTCGGCATCGCCCGCGGCCTGAATGCGGGTGATGCCGTCCTCGACCATCTTGGCGGTGTCGCCGGGATCGAGATTGCGCAGCACGGCGTTGGTGCCGACCTGCCAGATCACGAGATCCGGATGCACGTCGATCACTTCTTTCTGAAGGCGCTTCATCATCTCGGGCGCGTCCTCGCCGCCGATGCCGGCATTGATCACGGTGATGTCGGCGGTCGGATATTTCCGGCGCAGCTGCGCCGCGAGACGGTTCGGATAGTTGAAGTCGGGCGAGCTTGCGCCATAGCCGGCCGTCGACGACGATCCGAACGCGACGATCACGACGGGCTTGCCGGCGACGAGCTTGCCCGCGACATGCGGGAGCGAGCCCATCGTCTTCGAGCCGACCTTCGGCGCCAGACAGGGCACGCGGGCAAAAATGTCGCCGGCGGATTTCGCGACCTGCTTCACCTTGTCGATGGCGCGCGCGGCGATACCGCGCTGCTCAGTCGGCGATGTGGCGGCGACCGTGGTCTGGGACGGCGATGCGGGAGCAGGATTAGCGGCCTGCGCCGGGGCGGGCGCCGCCTGCGCGGCTTGAGCGAGAGCGGGCGTCTGCGAGGCGGGCGTCAGCAACAGCAGGAGAGCCGCTGCGGAGGCAGACAGCGATGTCGACAGCCACAAAGGGCGGAGAGAACTCATTAACGCTAGACCTCAATTTTGCTGCTGGGCCGGTCCCAGATGGGCAGCGTCGATCACAAACTGTGCCAACGCCCGGCCAAGGCAATCATGGACCTGCTTCGCCAGTTCAGGGCCGCGGGACGGGCTGAACAGGTCGAACTGACCCTGATCATTCCACTGCCGCATGATGGCGAAACGGTCGAACAGCGGAACGTCGTGCTCCTGCGCCACCACCCGCATATTGTCGAGATAGGGCGGCGCCGAGATCATGGTTTCGGTACGCGGGCTGTACTGCAAGTTCATCAAGACGACGTCGGCCCCTGCATTTTGCAACGCAGCGACCCCTTCGGTCACGGCGCCGCGAAAATCATCGGGATCGATGGATCGGATAGCATCCACGGTCCCGGTCTGCCAGACGACCAAAGTAGGCGCTTTTGCTTCCATCAGCTTAACGAAGGTGGCAGCGGCCTCCTCCGCGGTTTTCTTGCTCTGTATTTCTACGGAGACGTGCACGGCCTCCGAAGGCGGCAGCTTTTCCTTCAGAATGGCCTGCATTCGCGCCGGATAGGATGCGTCCTCGGAGGCCGGAATCGTGGTCGAACGGCTGCCGATCACAAGGATTTCGAGCGGTTTGCCGGCCTTGACGGCATCGGCGACCTTCGGGAGCTGGCTTTCGCTGGTGAGCAGGTAGGACGGCAATTCGCAGGCGGCAGGCGCGGCCGAGGCCGCAGGCGCAGCATCGTCCGCGCGCGCCGGGGGCGCGGCGACACTACCGCACAGCAGGATCAGGCTCAGGAGAACCTTCGCCTTCATCAGCCCCCTCCCGCCAGATCGGCGTTGCCGACGGCGTTCTTGGTTTTCGCACCGCTCTTGTCAGCCACGCGCTTGTACCACGAAATCACCCATGCAACGCCCCACATGATCAGGATTCCGGAGAGACTAATCAGCGCATGCATGGCGGGGCCGCCGGAGACCTCGGCCAGGATGAAATGTCCGGCGAAGGCCAGGAAGACGCCGAGGCAGAAGATCTCCAGCGAATGCTGGCCGCACAGGATCAGCGGCCGCAGCCAGGGCGATTTCAGGCCCGGCCACTCGCGCGGCAGGAAACGCACGGTGAGCGCGGCCAGCGCCAGGAAATGCGTGAAACGCAACACGTCGAGGTCGGTCTTGTCGATCGGATACATCCACTGCTCGAGCCGCTTCGGCATCAGGTGGGAGAGCTGCGGCACGTACCAGGTCAGCGTCACATAGAACGCCGCGACAATATAGGCGATCGATATCCACATCGTCACGGGCGACGCGAGAATACGCGACATGCGTCGCGCACCTCCGAGCGCGCACCATGCTCCGAACACGAACAGCAATTGCCAGGCCAGCGGATTGAACGCCCAGAAGCCGTTCGGATAGGCCGAGAAGTAGAGATCGTATTCCCAGGTGACGGCGTAAAGCAGGACCGACAGGCCGAGTGTGACGTCGGGCTTCCACTTCATCGACCACAGGATCAGAGGCAGCGCCAGCATCAAGACGATGTACAGCGGCAGCACGTCCATGTTGACGGGACGGAAGCGCAACAAGAGCGCCTGCACGATGGTGACGTCGGGCTGCTTGAGGAAATCCATGATCCCCATCTCTTCGGTGTAGAGCGGGTTTTCGAAGCTGGTCGCGACGTAGGAGATCTCGGCGAGGAAGATCGTGAACAGGAAGACGTGGGCGACATAGATCTGCCAGACCCGGCGCAGGATGCGCGCGGTGGCGATGACGACACCGCTCTCCAGCATCGCGCGGCCGTAGACGAAGGCGGCGGTGTAGCCGGAGATGAAGATGAAGATCTCGGTGGCGTCGCTGAAGCCGTAATTGCGGATCGTGAACCAGGTCAGAAGATTGGGCGGCAAATGATCGATGAAGATCAGCCACAGCGCCAGCCCGCGGAACAGGTCGAGCCTGAGCTCGCGCTCGCCGATGGCGGGCAGCGTGATGGCCGGCGCGGCCACGCGCGGCCTTGCCTCCGCAGGTTTTGCACCCGCGGTTCCCGCAATCGTCGATCCCGTCACTTGATCGGCAATGGTCATCGGGGCCCAAAAACCCTTCCGCAAATCGCGGCGTTGAAACGAGTGTACCGGTCCGGTCGACGCCTCGCAAAGCGGCCGGATCACATCTGGGTGCATTCTTTGGGGTGTACTTCCCTGTCAATTCTGGCGGCACGATGTCGCGAAACCGGTCTCTGGCGTTTGGTTCCCGGCCAGGATTTCGTTATGATGGCAATCATGTACCGCGCCGTGACCCGCCAGATCGAAGTGACCGTCGAGCCGAACTTTGTTCCGGAGCAGTCCTCCGCCGACCGCTCGCGCTATTTCTGGTCCTACACCATCGTCATCACCAATTCCGGCGACGAGACCGTGCAGCTCAAGACGCGGCACTGGATCATCACCGACGCCACCGGCCGGCAGCAGGAGGTCAAGGGCGAAGGCGTGGTCGGTGAGCAGCCGACCTTGGCCCCCGGCGAGCGCTTCGAATACACCTCCGGCGTGCCGCTCTCGACCGCCTCCGGCTTCATGACCGGCCGCTACCAGATGGTCAGCGAAAGCGGCGAACGCTTCGAGATCGACGTTCCGACGTTCTCGCTGGACAGCCCGGATAACAAGCGGGTGTTGAATTAGCGCGGTGCCGTAGTGCCGTAGGGTGGGTTAGCCGAAGGCGTAACCCACCAAGCTTCCGCGTACGCGGTACGAAAGTTGGTGGGTTACGCTTCGCTAACCCACCCTACGATTCCGAGCTACGATTCCGAGCCTGTGGCACGCAGCCTCCCCAACCTCGTCTTTTTGAATCGCAGACGCACCTTCGCGGCCTCGCGGCTGATTTCGCCCGAGCTTTGCTTGATCTCTCCACCCCCTTGTCCAAGAGGGCGCAGGGAAGACCGGGTGCTGACCTCGCACCCGCGGTCTGCTGCGCGAATGTGTAGCGCAAAAAGACCGCACAGCAGCATACAGGTGGTGCCAATCACTCGGCCTTCCCTGCGCGATGGTCGGACGGCTTATGCCGTGCTCTCCCGGGAGCCGAACTTTCCTTCTGGCCTCCCTCGCCCCGCGAATTGGCGGCGCAGTCCACCCGGTTGGGCTCGCTTGCGCCTCCGCGACAGGCTTGACCGTAGCAACGACGGCCAGGACCACACGGTTTTGCCGTACGCACGTTCGTCCGTTGCCACAGGGTCTTCCGGCAGTGTGCACACGCGCCGCAAGAATGTTGGCGAGACGAACTTTCAGCGCCGCTCATCCGCACGCGGTTTCGGGCTCACAGGGACTACCCGCCCTGCCCGCACCTTTTCGTGCCGACGCTGCCGCGTCCACCGCAACCCGGCTCGCAAAACGTGACGACGTACGATCGCCCCTCAAGGTCGAGCCGGGATGGACGACACATACGTCATTTCCGAATTTCGGTAAAGTGGAATATTTTTCCAGTGACGGATTGACAAGCGGACGAAACAGCCGGGGCGGGATCTCGTAGCCGGATGGAGCGCAGCACAATCCGGGAAGGTGCCGCGCCGAAAGAGCCGCCCCGGATTACGCTTGCGCTCCATCCGGGCTGCCGGGCGAGGCGCTTACGCGTCCTCGACGCCGGCCTCATCCGGCGTGAACTGGTACACCGACGAGCAGAACTCGCAGGTCACCACGACCTTGTCGTCCTTGACCATCGCAGCACGATCATCCGACGAGAAGCTCTTCAGCATCGAGGCCACCGCATCGCGCGAGCAGGAGCATTGCGCTTTCAGCACCAGCGGATTGAACACGCGGACGCCGCGTTCGTGGAACAGGCGATACAGCAGCCGTTCGCCGGAGAGATCCGGATCGATCAACTCGACATCCTCGACGGTCTCGATCAGCGAGCGCGCCTCGACCCAGGCATCGTCCTCGGTGACGCTGTGCACCTCGACGCCCTCCGGCGCATCGCCGGGGTGCAGATCGGCCTGGCGCGCGCGCTCCGGCGCCTTCGGCAGGAACTGCATCAGCATGCCGCCGGCGCGCCAGCGATGCTTGCCGCCATCGCTCGAGCGCCACTCCTCGCCGACCGCGATGCGGACGCGGGTCGGGATCTGCTCGGAGCGCAGGAAATATTCGTGGGCCGCATCTTCCAGGCTGCCACCGTCGAGCGCGACGAGGCCCTGATAGCGGCTCATGTCCGGACCCTGGTCGATGGTCATGGCGAGATGGCCGCGGCCGAGCAGCGCGCCGGAATGCGAGCCAGGATTCCTGGTCTCACCGAGCCGCGCCGCGTCGTAGCGGGCATAGGCGCGCAGACGGTCCGGCGCATTGTAATCCACCACCAGGAATGACACCGGGCCGTCGGTCTGGGCCTGGAGGATGAAGCGGCCCTCGAATTTCAGCGCCGAGCCGAGCAGCGTGGTCAGCACGATGGCCTCGCCGAGCAGCTTGCCGACCGGCGCCGGATAATCGTGCTTGGTCAGGATCTCGTCGAGCGCGGGCCCGAGCCGCACCAGCCGCCCGCGCACGTCGAGCGCGTCGACCTCGTAAGGCAGCACGGCATCATCGATCGGAACCGCTGATGGCGCGCGAACCGGGCCTTGAGGCCCGGTTTTCATGTCAGGGGATTGGGAAACCATGGCGCATTATCTGGGGTCGGAGGAGGTGGAATGGAAGAGGGGCGAGTTCCGGATGCAATGATGATCGCATAACGATACCGCACATTCGGTGTCGTCCCGGCGAAGGCCGGGACCCATAACCACAGGCTTTTATTTGGCGAAGATTCGCCGTTCGGTACGCCTGGCTTCGGCAACCGAGAGATCACGCGGTATAGGTCCCGGCTTTCGCCGGGACGACGATCTCTACTTTCCGCGCTTACTTCACCGCGTCAAAACACCAGGCCAGAATGCCCTTCTGCGCGTGCAGGCGGTTTTCGGCCTCGTCGAACACGACCGATTGCGGGCCGTCGATCACCTCGTCGGTGACCTCCTCGCCGCGATGCGCGGGCAGGCAGTGCATGAACAGCGCGTCGGGCTTTGCCAATGACATCAGCTTGGAATTGACCTGGTAGGGCTTGAGCACGTTGTGACGGTGCTCGCCTTCCTTGTCGCCCATCGACACCCAGGTGTCGGTGACGACGCAATCGGCACCCTTCACGGCGGCCTCGGGGTCGGTGCCGAGCACGATCGGCGCGCTGGTCGCCTTGATCCAGTCGCGCATCGCCTTCTTCGGCGCAAGCTCCGGCGGGGTCGCGACATTGAGCTGGAACTTGAAGCGCTCGGCCGCGTGTGCCCAGGACGCCAGCACGTTGTTGTCGTCGCCGGTCCAGGCCACCGTCCTGCCCTCGATCGGGCCGCGATGCTCCTGATAGGTCAGGAGATCGGCCATCACCTGGCAGGGATGCGAGCGCCGCGTCAGTCCGTTGATGACGGGCACCGTCGCGTAGGCCGCAAGCTCGAGCAGCGCATCGTGGTTGAGGATGCGGATCATGATGGCGTCGACATAGCGTGACAGCACGCGCGCGGTGTCGGCGATGGTCTCGCCGCGGCCGAGCTGCATCTCGGCCCCGGTGAGCATGATCGGCTCGCCGCCGAGCTGGCGCATGGCGACGTCGAACGACACGCGCGTCCGCGTCGAGGGACGTTCGAAGATCATCGCCAGCGTCTTGCCTTCGAGCGGTCTGACCGGCTGATGCGCCTTCTGCTTCGCCTTCATGGCCGAAGACGCGGCCAGCATGCTCTTGAGCTCCGACAGCGGAAGCTCGCTGATATCGAGGAAATGTTTGGGCGTACCGCTCATCAGCTTGCCGCCCGCTTGTTGCCGGCAAGCGCCGTGCAGGCGCGTTCGAGCCGCGCGACGCCGTCCTCGAGCTCCGCTTCGGTCACGATCAAGGGCGGTAGGAAACGCACGACATTGTCGCCGGCGCCGACGGTGAGCAGCTTTTCATTGCGTAGCGCTGCGACCAGATCGCCGGAGGGCACCACGGCCTTGATGCCGATCAAGAGCCCCTCGCCGCGCACTTCGCTGACGATGTCGGGATGACGATCGATCACGGAGGCGAGCTTCTGCTTGAGCAGCAGCGACATCTTTTGCACGTGATCGAAGAAGCCGGGCTTGAGCATGACGTCGAGCACGGCGTTCGCCGCCGAAATCGCGAGCGGATTGCCGCCGAAGGTCGAGCCGTGCGAGCCGGGACCCATGCCGGCCGCGGCGTCGGCGGTGGCGAGCACTGCGCCGATCGGGAAGCCGCCGCCGAGCGCCTTGGCGAGCGACATCACGTCGGGTGTGACGCCAGTGCGCCGATGAGCGAAGAGATCGCCGGTGCGGCCCATGCCGGTCTGCACCTCGTCAAACGCGAGCAGCAGGCCCTTCTCGTCGCAAAGCTGGCGCAGCGCCTTGAGGAAGGCGGGCGGCGACGAACGCACGCCGCCTTCGCCCTGGATCGGCTCGATCAGGATGCCGGCGGTCTGCGGACCGATCGCCTTCTTGACGGCCTCGATGTCGCCATGCGGCACCTGGTCGAAGCCATCCATCGGCGGACCAAAGCCTTCGAGATATTTTTCGGAGCCCGTGGCAGCCAGGGTCGCCAGCGTGCGGCCGTGGAAAGCGCCTTCGAAGGTGATGATGCGGTAACGCTCCGGATGGCCCTTGGAGAAGTGATGATGCCGCACCAGCTTGATCACGCCCTCCAGCGCTTCGGCGCCGGAATTGCAGAAGAATACGAAGTCAGCAAAGCTTTCGTTGCAGAGGCGGACAGCGAGCTTCTCGCCGTCCGGGCTCTGAAACAGGTTCGACATGTGCCAGAGTTTTGTGGCCTGCTCCTGCAGCGCCTTGACCAGCGCGGGATGGGCATGACCGAGCGCGTTCACCGCCACGCCCGAGGTGAAATCGAGATAGCGATCGCCATTGGTCGCGATCAGCCAGACGCCCTCGCCGCGCTCGAAGCCGATGTTGGCCCTGGCGAAAACGGGAAGCAGATGCGGCGCGGCGCTGTTGGTCATGACCGTCTCTTTTGGCTGTCATTTGGGCGTTTCGGATGGCCTGAGGCGCCTTACGCAGCGCACCATTGACCGGTCCGGAAAACGAAACGTGCCGCCTTTTAAGGGCGGCACGCGTCACTATCTTATGCTTGGCGCCACGGGTGTCAATGCCACCGGACAGCCTCGCGAAACGCTGAATCCGTAGTCTTGCGGTGGCGAATTTGCGGAGTTTTCGCCACGGAACATGTGGAAGCGAGTCGGCGGACTCTTGCGCGCGAGTCACGCCATATTGTAGCGTTTGGCTTGTCAGATACGACATCTCGTGCGGCAGTTCTGATCCCAAAAGTCCTCATGTACCGGCGTAAACGTTCGGGCGCATTGTTGTGCCCGGCGAGCCTTAAGGGATTCTGGCGGCATGGGTTTTTCGAGGCTTAGGCATTCGTCGTGCCGCCCCAGGATGGCTGGCGCGCGACGAAGGAAAGGGTGCAATGACGGTTTTGACCTGGTCCGACGATCGCGTCGAGCAGTTGAAAAAGCTCTGGGAAGCAGGACTTTCGGCCAGCCAGATCGCGGCCGAGCTCGGCAATGTGACCCGTAACGCCGTGATCGGCAAGGTGCACCGGCTCGGCCTGTCCGGCCGTGCCAAGAGCCCGTCGTCGGCGGCTCCCCGGCCGCGCAAGGCGCGTCCCGCGCAGCATATGATGCGGGTGAGCCGTCCCATTGCGCGCGGCAACACCGCCTTGGCGCAGGCCTTCGAGATCGAGGTCGAGGCCGAACCGGTCACCTACGACAACGTGGTGCCGATGAGCCAGCGGCTGTCGCTGCTGGAGCTGAACGAGGCGACCTGCCACTGGCCGGTCGGCGATCCCTCGAGCCCGGATTTCTTCTTCTGCGGCGGCAAGGCGCTCTCCGGCCTGCCCTATTGCGCCCAGCATTCGCGGGTGGCGTATCAACCGGCCGCGGATCGGCGGCGGGCGCCCGCGAAGCCGCCGCGCTGAGATAGATCTGAGTCAAGTTTAGGAGCCGTCGTGATAACGGCTCAACAAACTCCGCTGTCGTCCCGGCGAAGGCCGGGACCCATAACCACCGGCAGATGTGGTTAAGGAGACTCGGAGTTACCCTCTTCGCGCAACAACTACGCCCTGGGGTTATGGGTCCCGGCCTTCGCCGGGACGGCACCGATTTTGTAGCGGCAGCTCGCTAAAGCATGATCCGGAAAAGTGCGCAGCGGTTTTCCGAAAAGATCATGCTCGAACAACAACCTAAAGCGCGATGACGATTCATCCCAATCTCATCGCGCTTCAGGTCGGCTTACGTCTGCTCGGCCTTCGCGAACCGATCATCCAGCGCATAGCCGGCGCCGCGGACGGTGCGGATCGGGTCCTGCTCGCGGCCGAGATTGAGCAGCTTGCGCAGGCGGCCGATATGCACGTCGACGGTGCGCTCGTCGATATAGATGTCGCGGCCCCAGACGCTGTCGAGCAGCTGCTCGCGCGAGAACACGCGACCGGGATGCTCCAGGAAGAACTCGAGCAGGCGATATTCGGTCGGGCCAAGATCGATCGGCCGGCCCGAGCGCGCCACGCGGCGCTTTTCACGGTCGAGCTCGATGTCGCCGAAAGCGAGCACCGTGGCGAGCCGCTCGGGGCTTGCGCGCCGCAGCAGGCCTTTCACGCGGGCCAAAAGCTCGGGGACCGAGAACGGCTTGACGATGTAGTCGTCGGCGCCGGTCGCGAGCCCGCGAACCCGCTCGCTCTCCTCGCCGCGTGCGGTCAGCATGATGATCGGCAGCTGCTTGGTGTCGGACCGGGCGCGCAGCCGTCGGCACAGCTCGATGCCGGAGAGACCCGGCAGCATCCAGTCGAGCACGATCAGATCGGGGATGTGCTCCTTGAGACGGGTGTCGGCGTCGTCGCCGCGCATCACCGTCTCGACGTCATAGCCGTCGCCTTCGAGGTTGTAACGCAGAAGCTCGGTCAGAGCTTCCTCGTCTTCAACCACCATAATGCGTGCGCCCATGGGGTCGTCGCTCCTTACGTATTCGGGACCGGCGCGGCGAAGGTCGTCATGTCGCCCTTCGGCCGCTTGTCGGTGATGGCCTGACCTTCGATCATGTAGAACACCGTCTCGGCGATGTTGGTGGCATGGTCGCCGATCCGCTCGATGTTCTTGGCGCAGAACATCAGGTGAATGCAGAACGAGATATTGCGCGGATCCTCCATCATGTAGGTGAGGAGCTCGCGGAACAGCGAGGTGCAGATGGCGTCGACTTCCTCGTCGCCCTTCCACACCGCCATCGCCGCCGGCAGATCGTGCGCGGCATAGGCGTCCAGCACCGACTTGACCTGCTGCTGCACGAGATCGGTCATGTGCTCGAGGCCGCGGAACAGCTTCAGCGGATGAAAATCGGTCTCCAGCGCCGCGACGCGCTTGCCCATGTTCTTGGCGAGGTCGCCGATCCGCTCGAGATCGGTCGCAACCCGCATGGCGCCGACGATCTCGCGCAAATCGACCGCCATCGGCTGGCGGCGGGCGATGGTGAGCACGGCGCGTTCCTCGATCTTCTTCTGGAGCGCGTCGATCTCGACGTCGGTTGCGACCACGCGCTGGCCGAGCGCGACGTCGCGCCGGATCAGCGCGTCGACGGAATCGACGATCATGCGCTCGGCGAGGCCGCCCATCTCGGCGACCAGCCGGGTCAGCTCCTGAAGGTCGGAGTCGAAGGCTTTTGCGGTATGTTCCGAACCCATGTCCTGTCTCCTCAGCCGAACCGGCCGGTGATGTAATCCTGCGTGCGCCGGTCGGTCGGCGACGTGAAGATCTTGCTGGTGTCGTCGAACTCGATCAGCTCGCCGAGATACATGAACGCGGTCTTGTCGGAGACGCGCGCCGCCTGCTGCATGTTGTGGGTGACGATCGCGATGGTGTAGTTCTCGCTCAATTCCTGGATCAGCTCCTCGACCTTGGCGGTCGAGATCGGATCGAGCGCCGAGCAGGGCTCGTCGAACAGGATCACCTCGGGCCGCACCGCGACGGTACGGGCGATGCAGAGGCGCTGCTGCTGGCCGCCGGAGAGCGACAGGCCGCTCGCATTCAACTTGTCCTTGACCTCGTTCCACAGCGCGCCGCCGCGCAGCGCCTTCTCGACGCGGTCGTCCATCTCGGACTTCGAGATCTTCTCGTAGAGACGGATGCCGAAGGCGATGTTCTCGTAGATCGTCATCGGGAACGGCGTCGGCTTCTGGAACACCATGCCGACGCGCGCGCGCAGCAGATTGAGGTCGAGCTTGGGGTCGAGGACGTTGGTCTGGTCCAGCATGAGCTGGCCGGTGACGCGCTGGCCCGGATAGAGGTCGTACATCCGGTTGAAGATGCGCAGCAGGGTCGACTTGCCGCAGCCGGAAGGCCCGATGAACGCCGTGACACGGTTGGCGCCGAGCACCAGGTTGATGTTCTTCAGCGCATGGTGCTCGCCGTAATAGAAGTTGAGGTTGCGCACCGTCACCTTGGCGGGGGCTTCGGGCAGCGTGGGGGCCTGGGGCAGTCCACCGGACGCGCTCATCGATACGGAAAGATCACTCATTTTGCGGTCCTTTCGGCGCCAAGGATGCGCGCGCCAATATTCAGGGCAAGCACGGTCAGGGTGATGAGCAGCGCGCCACTCCAGGCGAGCTGCTTCCAATAGGCGTAGGGGCTCTGCACGAAGTTGTTGATGGTGACCGGCAGGTTCGCCATCGTCTTGTTCAGGCTCAGGCTGAAGAACTGGTTCGACAGCGCGGTGAAGAGCAGCGGCGCGGTCTCGCCGGCGACGCGGGCGGTGGCAAGCAGCACGCCGGTGATGAGGCCGGAACGGGCGGCGCGATAGGCGATGCGCTTGATCACCAGCGAGCGCGGCAGGCCGAGCGCGGAGGCCGCCTCGCGCAGCGCGTTCGGCACCAGCAGCAGCATGTCCTCGGTCGTGCGCAGCACCACCGGGATCACGATGACGGCGAGCGCGAGACAGCCGGCGATCGCCGAGAAGCCGCGCATCGGCACCACCACCGCGCCGTAGATGAACAGGCCGATGATGATCGAGGGCGCCGAGAGCAGGATGTCGTTGATGAAGCGGATCACCGAGGTCAGCTTGTCGTTGCGGCCGTACTCGGCGAGGTAGGTGCCGGCGAACATGCCGAGCGGCGCGCCGATGCCGACGCCGATCACGGTCATGATGATCGAACCGACGATCGCGTTGCGCAGGCCGCCTTCGGTCGAGCCCGGAGGCGGAGTGTCGGCGACGAATAACTCTGGGCTGAGACCGGCCACGCCGTTGTAGAGCAGCGTGATCAGGATCAGCGCAAGCCAGGTGACGCCGAAGGCGGCGGCACCGATGCAGAGCCCGCGGATGACGATGTCCTTGCGGCGGCGGCGTACGTAAATCGGGTTCATGTTACTTCCCCGCCTTCTTCTCGAGACGCAGCAGCATCAGCCGCGCGCCGGCGAGCACGAAGAACGTCAGCACGAACAGCAGCAAGCCGAGCAGGATCAGGCCGGACTGGTGCAGACCGTCGCTCTCGGCGAACTCGCTCGCGATCGCCGCCGAGATCGTGGTGCCGGGCGCGAAGATCGAGGACGAGATCCGGAACGAGTTGCCGATGATGAAGGTCACCGCCATGGTCTCGCCGAGCGCGCGGCCGAGCGCCAGCATGACGCCGCCGATGATGCCGACGCGGGTATAGGGGATCACCACGCTGCGGACGACTTCCCAGGTGGTGCAGCCGACGCCGTAGGCGGCCTCTTTCAGCACCGGCGGCACCGTCTTGAACACGTCGACCGAGATCGAGGTGATGAAGGGCAGCACCATGATGGCGAGGATCAGCGCGGCGTTGAACAGGCTGAGATAGGACGGCGGACCGGCGAAGATCGCGCCGAGGACCGGGACGCCGTCGAAGATCTTGATCATGAAGGGCTGGAAGGTGTTGGCCAGGAACGGGCCGAGCACGAAGAAGCCCCACATGCCGTAGATGATCGAGGGGATGCCGGCGAGCAGCTCGACGGCCATGCCGATCGGGCGGCGCAGCCATTGCGGGCAGAGCTCGGTCAGGAAGATCGCGATGCCGAGACCGACCGGGATCGCGATCAGCATCGCGATGAAAGAGGTCACGAGCGTGCCATACATCGGGCCGAGCGCGCCGAGCACGGGCGGATCGGCGGACGGCGCCCAGCGCTGCGTCCACAGGAACGCGAAGCCGTATTCCTTCATCGCCGGGAAGGCGCCGACGATCAGCGACAGGATGATGCCGCCGAGAATGAGAAGCACCGAGATCGCGCTGATGCGCGTGATCCAGTAAAAAGTGAGGTCACCGAGCTTGAACGCGCTCAAGGCCTTGGCGCGATCATACGGTCCGGCGGCGTCAACTACATTGCTCTCGACAGCCATTTCTGCCACGCCGATCCCCTGTACAAACGATACTTGTTTTTGTGTCACCGGTCTCGGCCCCGGATGCAGCACTGGGCTGATCCGGGGCCGAGGTCTTGCGGTCTCTGATGCGGCCGTTGCCGGCCGCACAGACTTAAGAGCTCAGCTCTTGATGTCGGCCGACCAGGTCTTCTCGATCAGGGTCACGACGCTGTCGGGCATCGGGATGTAGTCGAGTTCCTCGGCAGCCTTGGCGCCGTTCTTGAACGCCCAGGCGAAGAACTTGAGGGCTTCCTTCGACGCCGCCTTATCAGCCGGCTCCTTGTGCATCAGGATGAAGGTCGCAGCCGTGATCGGCCAGGACTTGTCGCCGGGCTGGTCGGTCAGGATGACGTAGTAGCCGGGAGCCTTGGCCCAGTCGGCGTTGGAAGCGGCCGCCTGGAACGCCTCGACCGTCGGCTGCACCGTCTTGCCAGCCTTGTTGACGAGGCCGGTATAGGTCAGCTTGTTCTGCTTGGCATAGGCGTACTCGACGTAGCCGATCGAGTTCTTGGTCTGGCTGATGTTGCCCGACACGCCCTCGTTGCCCTTGGCGCCGACGCCAACCGGCCACTCGACGGCGGTGCCCTCACCGACCTTGCTCTTCCAGTCGGCGCTGGCCTTGGAGAGATAGTTGGTGAAGTTGAAGGTGGTGCCCGAACCGTCCGAGCGGCGGACCACGGTGATCGCGTCCGACGGCAGCTTCACGTTCGGATTGAGCTTCTTGATTGCGGCGTCGTCCCACTTGGTGATCTTGCCGAGATAGATGTTGGCGAGCGTCTCGCCATCGAACACCATGTCGCCAGCCTTGACGCCCTCGATGTTGACGACGGGAACGATCGCGCCCATCACCATCGGCCACTGCACCAGGCCGTCCTTCTCGAGCTGCTCGGCCTTGAGCGGCGCGTCGCTGGCGCCGAAGGTCACGGTCTTGGCCTGGATCTGCTTGATGCCGCCGCCGGAACCGATCGACTGGTAATTCAGACCGTTGCCGGTCTCCTTCTTGTAGGCGTCAGCCCACTTCGAATAGACCGGGAAGGGGAAGGTCGCACCGGCACCCGTGATGTCGGCAGCAAAAGCCGCCGTCGTCGTTGCGGCGACCAAGCCAGCAGCGACGATAGTTTTGATGAAATTCATGCTGGTCTCCATACAGGGGAGCGAAGCGCCGTCCGCGCCCGATCGCGCTCCCCGCGCCGCTCGCTTTAGGAGCGGTCGGCTGTGCTTTTACGAAGGTTTCGTGACAGTCGGATGACGCGGTTAAGCTAATGAAATCGCTTAGATTTCAGCTTGCGACGGAAGTCTTCACCTGGGGAAAACAGGCGGTGAAAACGGCGCCCTGCTTGGGCACGCTTTCGATCAAAAGCCGGCCGCGATGACGGTTAAGAATATGTTTCACAAGGGATAATCCGAGGCCCGTCCCGCCCTGCGAGCGGCTGTCGCCGACATCAACCCGGTAGAAGCGCTCGGTCAGGCGTGGCAAATGTTCCGGCGCGATGCCGGGCCCGAAATCGCGCACCATGACCTTGATTTCCTGAGTTCCATCAGGGACTGGCGTCGCCGTCAGCGACACGATGACGCGTCCGCCGGAAGCGCCGTATTTGAGGGCGTTCTCGATCAGGTTCTCGAACAGCCGCAGCAGTTCCTCGCGGTCGCCGGCGATCATCACCGGCGCCTGCGGCAGATTGGTCTCGACATCGACCTGGCGCTCGCGCGCGAGCGGCTCGAGCCCGTCGGCCACCTGGAGGATGATCGGCAGCAGGTCGACCAGGGTGTCGGGCCGCACATGGGCCGACAGTTCCACCCGCGACAGCGACAGGAGATCGTCGATCAGGCGCGCCATGCGGGTCGCCTGGTTGTGCATGATGCCGAGGAAGCGCTCGCGCGCCTTGGGATCGTCCTTGGCCTGGCCCTGGAGCGTATCGATGAAGCCGGAGAGCGCGGCGAGCGGCGTGCGCAGCTCGTGGCTGGCATTGGCGACGAAGTCGGCGCGCATCTCCTCGACCCGGCGCAGCGGCGTCTGGTCGTGGAAGGTCATCAGCATGCATTTGTCGGCGCCGCCGAAATTGGTCGGCACCGGCACCGGCGTGATGATCAGCTCCATCCAGCGGTCGACCGGGACATGGTCGAGATAGGTCGCCCGCCGCGGCTCGGTGGTCGCAATCGACTCGCGCAGCGCCGTGATGATCTCCGGCGAGCGCAGCGCGAATTGCGCGAGCTCGTTCTTGCGCAGCGCCGGCGCGAGCTGGGCGGCGGCGGCGTTGAGATGGATGACCCGGCCGGCGCGGTCGAGCAGCACCGCAGGATCCGGCATGCCCGCGACGACCGCGGCCACTGGCGCGCTTTCGACCGGATTGACACGACGGGTGTCCTCGCGCGAGGCGGCGGTATCATGCAGCCGCCAGGGGATCAGCGCCGCGGCCGCGATGCAGAGGAATACCGTCACCGCCCGCACCACCGATAATTCGCCGAGCGAAACCACGACCGAGAGCGCCAGCGCCGCGGCGATCAGGATGATGGTCGAATGCCGCAGCCGGTCGGACCAGGGCTGGACCGAGGGAGACGAGGGAGCGTCGATCGCCATCGGGGCGGGCTTCTCCTTGTTGACTTTGCGCGCAGTCAGGCGCCGCCGTCGCTGCGCTCTCTTACATAGGCGGCTTCACGTGCCGGGCCTGGATCGAGCTTGAGCGCCGCCTGCTGCAGGCGCTTCGATCGGGCACCGATGATAACCTCGCGAAACGTCAGCAAGATTACAGATATGACGAAGGGCGACAGATAATAGAGGACCCGGAACAGGAGCATGCCGCCCAAAAGCTCCTCGCGGTCCATCTGCCAGAGGCCGACCAGCATGGCGGCGTCGAACACGCCGAGCCCGCCGGGCGAGTGGCTGGCGAAGCCGAGCAGCGTCGCCGAGACGAAGATCACGGCGACCACGACGAAGCCGAGATTGGGCTCGTCCGGCACCAGCACATACATCGCGAGCGCACAGAAGCCGAGATCGATGATGCCGATCGCGATCTGGAGCAGCGTCAGCGGGCCGCCCGGCAACATCACGGTCCAGGGCCCACGGCCGACCACGCGCGGCTGGGTCCAGACCCAGACCACATAGGCGACCAGCGCCACGATGATCATCATCGCGATCGTCCGGTTCAGCCAGGGCGGAAGCTGGTCGATCGCGGAGGCAGCTTCCGGATGATAGGAGATGCCGAGGCCGAGCACGGCGGCGTTGCCGAGCCAGAAGGTCAGGCCGGCCAGGAAGCAGATCTTCGCGACGTCGATCGCGTTCAACCCATAGGCCGAATAGATGCGATAGCGCACCGCACCGCCGGTGAAGACGCTGGCGCCGACATTGTGGCCGATCGAATAGGAGGTGAAGGCGGCGAGCGCATTGATGCGATAGGGCACGTGGGCGCGGCCGATCGCGCGCACGGCGAACCAATCGTAGAAGGTCAGGGTGAAATAGCCCGCGGCCACGAACAGCGCCGCCATCGCAATCTGGCGCGGCTCGGTGCTCTTGATCGCCTCGATCACTTCGTTGGAATCGATGCCGCGCAGCATGTGGTAGAGCACATAGCAAGCGATGCCGATGACCGCGACGCTGATCACAACTCCAAGCTTATGCAGGATTTGCTTCTGGCGCAGAAACGACATCGCCCTGCGTATGGCTTCCAGCATCTAAACCTCGAACAACGCTTCAGCAGCCAGGCTGGCCGGCGAACAGGCGGACGACACGCAGGTCAGCAACGAACCCTTGAACGAACCCTTGCCGCCGGCTCCTGCACCGCGCATGCCCCCCGTCCCTCCACTAGCGCGTTTTGGGGCGGAGTGGAATTCGCCAATACGAACAAAAACACGTGCCTTCAATATTTTAGGCAGGTTTGCGGGCTCAGGATGCACGGTTTGGCGCTTTCGGCGGCAGGCTCGACGCGAATCTCTGTGGCAATCCTGCGCAGGGCCCGTGAAGTTTTGATGATTTCGGCCGCACAATGTTCCGCCACGCCTTAAGCCGAAATCAATCTATGGGCCGCGCCCGCCTGTTGTAAGAGGGGGATCCGATCGCCGTCGACGGATTTTCCGATTTCCGCGAGGTCTCAGGCCGCCGGCTGGCTCCGCGCGACCACGCGGTCGCGAAGCCATGCGCCGATGGTGCATCCGACAAGGTAGCAGGCGAACATGATCAGCCCGAGGTCGAGCCAGTAACCGAACCGGCCGGGGACGACATGCGCGCACGAGGCCGCGACCAGCCCCGCGACGAGAACGGCAAGCCACCACGCGGTGACCTTCGAGGTGCCGCTGCCGCGCTGGACCACCGAGATCCAGCCCATGCAAAAGCCCAGCACCAGCGAGCCGATCAGCCAGCCCATGTGAAACGAGATAAGATAGGGCATCGTCACCTCACCAGAAATTCGATGCGGCGGTTTTGCGCCTTGCCGTCGTCGGTGTCGTTGCCGGCGACAGGCTGCGTGCTGCCATAGCCGACAGCGGTGAAGCGGTCGGCGGGCAGGCCAGCCTTGACCAGATAATCGATCACCGATTGCGCGCGCTTTTCGGAAAGAGCCTGGTTGAAGGAATCCTCACCGTCGGAATCGGTGTGGCCGGCGACCTCGATATTGCTGGTCGGACAGCGTAGCGCCGTCTCGATCAGATGATCGAGAATGCCGGCGGAGTCGGGATCGATGTCGGCGCGCTTGGACTCGAAGCGAATCTTGCCCTTGGCCAGCAGCTCCGAGAACAATTGCTGGCAGACGGTGCCGTCGACCGGCCCCGCCGCAGGCTTCACCGTGATCTCCGGCTTGTACTGCCAGGTCTTCGGAAAGTCCTTGCCGAGGCCTGCGCGGATGTCGTTGGCGGCACCCTCGTACAGCGCATCGCCCGACAGCTTCACCTCGCGATCGGAGACGACGAGCGTGCCGGTCGACAGCCGCGACAGCGCACCGAGCGCTGCGACCACGGCGGTGTTGAAGGCGCTGGGTGCGCCGATACTGGCCTTGAGATTGTCGACGACCTTTTCGTTGAAGAATTTTCGCGACGCACTCATCGCAATGGTGGCGTGCACATTGTTGTCAGGCACGTAGCCGGTCAGCGTCACGGTCGCTGCCACCGGATCCTTGTAGGCCTGGAAGATGTAGGGCGGCGCCTTGATGTCGTTGCCGGCAATCGAGAAACCTTCAGGCAGATTCTTCAGCGCAGCCGCGATCGCCTCGCGGCCGCCGAGATCGCGCGCCATGCCCGACAGATTGACCTTGGTGTCGGAGATCGTGATCTTGCCGTCCTTGAGCTTGCCGATCTGGTCAAGCAGCAGCATGGCTGCGGCTTCGAAGCGCGGCGGCGCACCGCGCGCCAGGCCCATCTGATCGGCCACCTCGACGCCGGCAACCTCCTTGCGCGCCGCCTCCATCAGCCGGCCCTTCATCGACGGCAACGGCGCTGAACCCGACAGCGTCACCCGCACCACGTCCCGCTCGGCGTTCCAGACGAAGGGCTTTGCCTCGGGAACCAGGCGGGTCAGGTCGTCGACCAGGCGGACGCCCGGAACATTCTCGACCGCGACCACCGCGTCACGGCGGCCCTCTTCGGAGAAGGCATCCGCCGCCAGGCTGACGTCGCGGCCGTCGACCGCGATCCGGGTCTTGTCCAGGACGGTGTCCTTGAGGGCGGCCGAGCTGCGGGCCGACAGGCCGGCCTCGACCGGCAAGGTGTTATTCCAGGCCGCAAATCCCCACATGACGGCCAGGGGGATCAGCCCCGGCCACCATTTGCTGGCCCACCTGAAAAGCTTCTTCATTCGACGACCCGAACTCTGGAACCGGAGACAAAACAAACCCTTGGCAGGCTGTCAAACCGGAAATGGGGCCGTTCCGGGCGCCTTGCGTGGACAATTGGAATAACTTTTTCTTCAAGGGTCACACCCTAAGTTGAGGGCGGAATGCCAGGGGTCGGCCAGCCGGTCATGAAACAACTCCGTAACAACGTCATTCGCGCCGGGCTGGGAGCACTCTATTTCAGCGGGGCGCACCACCTGCTGCGCCCGCTTTTGTCGGGCGTCGGCGCCATTTTCATGCTGCATCACGTCCGACCGGCCCGCGCGGGCGCGTTCCAGCCGAACCGGCACCTCGAAGTTGCCCCCGAATTCCTGCGCGCGACCTTATGCCATCTGCGCTCGCGCGAGATCGACATCGTCAGCATGGACGAGCTGCATGAGCGGTTGGTGCAGGGCCGGTTCGACCGCCGCTTCGCTGCTTTCACGCTCGACGACGGCTATCGCGACAATCTCGACTATGCCCTGCCGGTGCTGCGCGAATTTGACGCGCCCGCGACCGTTTATGTCGCCAGCGATTTTGCCGAAGGCATCGGGCGACTGTGGTGGGCCGCGCTTGAAGCCGTGATCGCCGCGACCGAACAGGTCGACGTGCAGATCCGCAATTCCGCGCTGCGGCTCGACGCAACCACGCCCGCCGCAAAGCAGGCAACATTCGACCGCCTGCATGACTGGCTGCGCGCGTTGCCGGGCGAGCATGATCTCGCGCGCGAGATCGAAGCGCTCTGCGCAAAATACAATGTCGACATGGCCGCGCTGTGCCGCAGCCTGTGCCTATCCTGGGGCGAGGTCAAGGAGTTCGCCGCCGACCCGCTGGTGACGATCGGCGCCCATACCATCAGTCATTGCAACCTCGCCAAGCAAAGCGAAGAGATCGCAGCACAAGAGATGGCGGTGAGCCGCGTGAGGATCGAGCACGCGCTGGATCGCCCAGTGCAGCACTTCGCCTACCCTTATGGCGATCGCGACGCTGCCGGCGATCGCGAGTTCGCTCTCGCCGCATCCGCCGGCTTCAAGACCGCGGTGACGACACGGCCCGGCATGCTGTTCGCCGAAGACGCCGGCCACATGACCGCGCTGCCGCGCGTCTCGCTCAACGGCAATTACCAGGACACGCGGATTTTGCCGGTGCTGACCTCGGGCGCCGCGACCGCGATGTGGAACGGCTTGCGGCGGATCGCGGCGGCTTGAATATTGTCCCGGCCTTGGCCGGGACAACACCGAGTTGACTCCCCTCCCCTCGGCGCTCAAAACGTCGCCAACCCAAGGAAGGCGTCAAGGGAGGCACCATGTTCAACGATCTGTTCTCGCTCAAAGGCCGCGTCGCGCTCGTGACCGGCGGCTCGCGCGGCATCGGCAAGATGATCGCCGCGGGCTTCCTCGCGCAAGGCGCGGCGAAGGTCTACATCACCGCGCGCAAGGCCGGGCCTTGCGAAGCGACCGCCAAGGAGCTTTCAGCACAGTATGACGGCGAATGCATCGCACTGCCGATCGACATCTCGACCGTCGAAGGCTGCGACAGGCTCGCCTCCGAAATCATCAAGCTGGAGCCGAAGCTCGACATCCTCGTCAACAATGCGGGAGCGGCCTGGGGCGCGGAGTTCGACGAATTCCCTGAAAGCGGCTGGGACAAGGTGATGGACCTCAACGTTAAGTCGCTGTTCTTCCTGACCAAGGCGCTGGCGAAACCGCTGCGCGCGGCGGCCTCGCACGAGCGGCCGGCGAAGGTCATCAACATCGCCTCGGTCGACGGCATCTTCGTTAATCCGGGCGAGACCTATTCCTACGCCGCCAGCAAGGCCGCCGTGATCCACCTGACGCGGCGCCTGGCGACGAAACTGATCAAGGACAACATCAACGTCACCGCGATCGCGCCGGGCGCGTTCAAGTCCGACATGAACCGCGCCGCGCGCGATCACTCCGACGAAGTCGCAAAGCGCATTCCGGCGCGGCGCATCGGGACCGACGAGGACATGGCGGGCGTGGCGATCTATCTCGCCTCGCGTGCAGGCGATTATGTGGTCGGCAACACCATCGCGGTGGATGGTGGCGTAGTGTACGCCAATGCCGGGCTGGAGATTGCGGGGTAGCAGTGCGCGCGAATGGTAAGTAGCGAATGGCGAATAGGCGTTACCTCGCTACTCGCTACTCGCTACTCGCCAACTACCTCACGACTCGATCTTCACATACTCGAAATCGCCGGGCTTGTTATCGATGCCGACTTTCGGCGGCGAGATCCAGGAGGCGAACTGGCCGGTTTCGGTGACGGGCTGCATCAGCGAGGTGATGAAGTCGCCGTCGGCGGTCGAGGGCAGCCACTCGTCCTTGCGCTTGGCCCAGGTCGCATCATCGATCAAAATGCCGTCGGGCGTCGCGTGCACGTCCTTGAACTCGCCGATGTGGCGATGGAAGGCAACGTTGGGCAGTTTGAGCTGGAAATCATAGCCCGCGGTCGAGATCACCTTGTTCCAGCGCAGCATACCCTTGACGCAATCCTGGCTGTAATCGTCGCGCAGGCGCATGTTGAGCGCGGTCAGCGCCGGCTCGTCGACCAGCTTGATCTCGCCGTTGATGAACTTCAGCACCGGATAGGTGGCGTTCTTGAGCTGGTGATCATCGTCAATTTGCGTCTCGTGATAGCGGCCCTTGATGCCGGTGTTGAAGGCATTGGCCGCATTGGTCGAGACCTCCGAGCCGAACAGGTCGAGCGACAGCGTGTAGTGCAGGTTCAGCTTCTTCTGGATCGTCGGCAGGTCGATGACACCGAGCGCGCGAACCTTGGCGACATCGGTGGGATCGGTGATGCCGGCCTCGCGCATCGCATCGCAGGTGCGCTGCACGACGCGGGTGATGCCGGTCTCGCCGACGAACATGTGGTGCGCTTCCTCGGTCAGCATGAAGCGGCAGGTGCGCGACAAGGGATCGAAGCCCGACTGCGCCAGCGAGTGCAGCTGCATCTTGCCGTCGCGGTCGGTGAAATAGGTGAACATGAAGAAGGACAGCCAGTCCGGCGTCGCCTCGTTGAAGGCGCCCAGCATGCGTGGGCTATCCGCGTCACCCGAGCGGCGGCGCAGCAAATCGTCAGCCTCTTCGCGACCGTCGCGGCCGAAATATTTCTGGAGCAGGTAGACCATCGCCCAAAGATGGCGGCCTTCCTCGACATTGACCTGGAACAGATTGCGCATGTCGTAGAGCGAGGGCGCAGTCTTGCCGAGATGACGCTGCTGTTCGACGGAAGCGGGCTCGGTGTCGCCCTGGATCACGATCAGGCGGCGCAGCATGGCGCGATACTCGCCCGGCACTTCCTGCCAGGCCGGCTCGCCCAAATGCTCGCCGAAGGGAACGACGCGGTTCTCTTCCTGCGGCGCAAGCAGGATGCCCCAGCGGTATTCGGGCATGCGCACGTAATCGAACTTGGCCCAGCCACGCGGATCGACGGAGTAGGCGGTGCGCAGATACACCAGCGACTCCTGGAAGCCCTCCGGCCCCATGTCGCTCCACCAATCCATGTAGCCGGGATGCCAGCCTTCCAGCGCTTTGAGCACCTGGCGGTCTTCGGCGAGATTGACGTTGTTCGGAATCTTGGTCGAGTAGTCGACGTTCATGATGTTCATATTCATTGGGAACTCTCCCGCGTTGAACCTGATCGTTTCCCGCGAATGGCGAGTAGCGAATGGCGAATGAAATCCCTATTCGCTATTCGCCACTCCGTATTCGCTACACCCTTGTCATATCGAATTTCGGCTTCTGGCCGCTGCCGTAACGGCGCAGCGCGCCTTCCTCGCCGACTGCGTTCGGGCGCTGGAAGATCCAGTTCTGCCATGCGGTCAGCCGCGCGAAGATCTTTGATTCCATCGTCTCCGGACCGACGAAGCGCAGGCTCGCCTCCATGCCGGTGAGACTGTCCGGCGAGAAGCTGGCGCGTTCCTCCAGGAACACGCGGACCTCGTCGTCCCAGTCGATGTCGTCGAGCGCGAAAGTGACGAGGCCGAGCTCTTCCGCCTGCTCGGCGTCGAGCGCGGTGCCCATCGTGGCCTCCGCGCGCTCGACGTCAGCCGGATCGGCCTGGAAGCGCGACTCCAGCCGCGTCAGGCCATGGCTCATCGGGAACGGGCCAAAGTTCATGGCGGAGAGCTCGATCGACGGCGGCGGACGGTTGTCGCCCTGGCGCGTGCCGATCAGCATGTAGGAGCGGTCGGCGGCGAACACGAGCTCAGCCAAGGTGCCGGCAAAGCAGGAGCCGGGCTCGACCAGCGTCACCAGCGTGCGCGAGGTGACGTCGATGCGCTTGAGCACGCGCTTCCAGTAATGGCGGATCTCATTGACCAGCCAGTGCGCCTTGTTGGCCTCGAGGAAGGCGTCGCTGGCCAGCACATGGGCGCGGTCGCCATGGCTCTTGAACACCAGCATCGCGATCTCGAGCTCGTTGATGCGCAGATGCAGGATGGCATCGTCGATCTCGCGCGCCACTTGCAACGGCCAGAACGAGGCGCCCTGCGCCATCATGCCATCGATGTCGGCCGGCGGCGCGGCCTCTGGCGCCTTGATCGAGATGGTGGCGATGCGGGCAGCGCGATCGATATCCACGGTGACGAAGCCGTAGCGGATGCTGGTTTCGTCGATGACACGCTTGAGCGGGGTGAGTGCAACGCCCTTGCCGCTGCCGGCGCGCTTCGAGGCGCCCGCGAATTCCTTGGCCCGTTCGGTGATCTTGGCCTCTAACTTGCTGTTCGGCGCGATCTCGTCGACGAGACGCCATTGCACGGCGCGCTTGCCCTTCACGCCTTCCTCGATGGTGCAGAAGAAATCGGCGTGGTCGCGGCGCACCTTGCGCTTGTCGACGACGCGGGTGAGGCCGCCGGTGCCCGGCAGCACCGCGAGCAGCGGCACCTCGGGCAAGGCAACCGCAGAGGCGCCGTCATCGGCGAGGATGATGTGATCGGTGGCAAGCGCGAGCTCGTAGCCGCCGCCGGCGGCCGAGCCGTTCACCACCGTGATGAAACGCTGGCCGGAATTCGCTGACGAATCCTCCATGCCGTTGCGGGTCTCGTTGGTGAATTTGCAGAAGTTCACCTTGTGGGCATGGGTCGAGCCCGCGAGCATGCGGATGTTGGCGCCGGCGCAGAACACGCGGTTCTTGGCCGAACGCATCACCACGACCTTCACCTCCGGATGCTCGAAGCGCAGGCGCTGGATCGCGTCGGCCAGCTCGATATCGACGCCGAGATCATAGGAATTGAGCTTGAGCAGATAGCCCTCGAACAGGCCGCCATTCTCGTCGACATCCATGGTCAGCGTCGCGACGTCACCGTCGACCGCGAGCTTCCAGTGCTTGTAGCGGGACGGCTCGGTCTGGAAATCGATGAATGTCGCACCGCCTGCGAGGCGCCGATCTTCCCCGGCCATGGGCCACCCTTAAGCTTGTTTAGCGTTTTGGCTGTCGTGTTAGATGCACAATAGTGCATCTTTTGGAGCGTGTCTAGCCCTTAACGGCCAACGTATGCACTTTGTTTCATGAATTCGATTGGGAGCGCACGATAGCTCCGAGCGCGATCCAGTCGGCCTTGGAGAGCTGGGGACGGTCGAGCTTGGCCTGAAGCAAGGCCATCAGCGCCGGAACCGGAAAGCTCTCGACAAAGCCGTCGCCGGCCGGGACCGCCTTGCGCGAGCTCAGCGTCCGCAGTTCGGCCAGTGCCTCGCCGAACAGGCGCGCGGCCGAGTGCGCCTTCTGCATGCGCAGCCGCAAATTCGCATTGGCGATCTGGATGCAGGCCCGCAGCAGAATACGCTCGCGGCCGCCCTGCGGCGCCGCCGCCCATACCGCTTCCAGCACCTCCTGCGATTCCCAGAAATAGCCGCGGTCGTTCAACGCGAGCCCGTAGCGCAGCGCCGGATGACGCACCGGCACGTAGCCACGGAAGGCCGAGGGCACCAGCGCCTTGGCCAGATCGAGGGTTTCGTAGTCGGCATCCGGTTCGCCCGTCGCTCCCGGCACATAGGCCCATTGCGGCCATGGCAACGGGCCGCTCACACTTGGAGGCACATTCATGAATGTGCCCCCAAATGATCATGCGGCGCGCCCCTGGAGTCCCTGATCGTCGCGCAGGGCCGCCTTGGCAAATTGCTCAATCGCGTCAAGCGTCACCCCTGGCGCTTCACGATGCGGGGAATGGCCCGCGTCTGAAATAATTTTCAAATCTACCGGACAGTAACACTCTTCCTGCGCAATCTCGACCTGACGCAGTGTCCCATATTGGTCGTTTTTACCTTGCAGGACCATGACAGGAACGCGGATATAGGCGAGATATTCCGAGATGTCCCAGTCGCGGAATTTCGGGTCGAGCCAGGCCCGATTCCAGCCATAGAATGCGTTGTCGACGTCCTTGTGCCAGCGCGCGAGCTTGGCTTTGAGATCCGTGGTCTCGTAGGCCGTCTTGATCTCCGCGATCGATGTCACGGAAATGTCCTCGACGATGAAATGCGGCGCGATCAGGGCTATGCCCTGCAACCGGCGATCCTGGTGCGACCCGGCATAGATCGCCGCGATCGAGGCGCCGTCGGAATGGCCGAGCAACAGGCCGCGCTTGAAGGAGATCGCGTCGAGCACTTTTGGCAGCATGTCCAGCGCTTCACGCTGCATGTAGTCGAGCGGCCGCGGCAGCGTCACCGGGCTCGACTGGCCGTAGCCGGCCCGCGAATAGGCGAAAATGCCGGCGCCGGTGGCCTGATGAAGCTTTTCGGGGAAGTCGCCCCAAAGCCCGACCGAGCCCAGGCCTTCGTGCAGCATCACGATAGTCGGCGCGTCGGCGGCGAGCGACGCGAGCCATTTGTATTCGAGGCTGGCGCCGTCGATCGTGAGCAAGCCGGTGCGGGCGAGATTGGTCATACTGTCAGTCAATTCGTGCCCTCGCGCAGCTTGAAACGCTGGATCTTTCCCGTCGCGGTCTTCGGCAAGGACTCCACCACGTCGATCCAGCGCGGATATTTCCACGGGCCGATCTTCTGCTTGACGTGCTCCTTCAGCATCTCCTGAAGGTCGCTGGTCTTCGCGCCCGGGCGCAACACGACGAAGGCTTTGGGCTTGAGCAGGCCTTCCGGATCGGCCTCGGGCACGACGGCGGCTTCCAGCACAGCCGGATGTGTGATCAGCGCGCTCTCGACCTCGAACGGCGAGACCCAGATGCCGGAGACCTTGAACATGTCGTCGGCGCGGCCGCAGAAGGTGTAGCGGCCCTCCGCGTCCCTGACATATTTGTCGCCGGTGCGGGTCCACGGCCCCTCAAAGGTGCGGCGGCTCTTGTGGCGCTGGTTCCAGTAGCCCTCGCCGGCCGAGGGCGCATCGACCAGGAGTTCGCCGACCTCGCCGTCAGCCACTGCCTCGCCGGCTTCGTTGACGAGCCGCACCGCATAGCCCGGCACCGGCTTGCCGGAGGAGCCGTACTTGATGTCGCCCGGCGCATTCGAGAGAAAAATGTGCAACAGCTCGGTCGAGCCGACGCCGTCGAGGATGTCGACGCCGAAGCGCGATTTCCAGCTATTGCCAACGGATTCCGGCAGCGCCTCGCCGGCCGAGGTGCAGATCCGCAAGGCGCCGCCGCCGCGCTCGGCCTTCATCGTCTCGTCGTTGAGCATCGCCGCAAACAGCGTCGGCACGCCGTAGAAGATCGACGGCTTGTAGCGGTTCATCAGATCGAACATGCGCGCCGGCGTCGGGCGCTCGCTGTTGAGCACCACGGTCGCGCCGACCGACAGCGGAAACGTCAGCGCATTGCCGAGGCCATAGGCGAAGAACAGCTTTGCCGCGGACAGGCAGACGTCGTTCTCGCGGATGCCGAGCACCTGGCTCGCGTAGGTATCCGCGGTCGCCTGCAGATTCGAATGCAGATGGCGCACGCCCTTGGGCATGCCGGTCGAACCGGACGAATAGAGCCAGAACGCCGGCTCGTCCGGATGCGTCGCGGCGGTCGTAAACCGGTCGCTCTCGCGCGCGAGTTCTTCCGCGAGCTGTTTGTGGCCGTTGGTCTTGGCGCCGCAGACGACGACATGCTCGAGATCTGGCATGCGGCCGACCACGTCCTTGATGACGGGGTAGAGCGCGTCCGAGACGAACAGCACGCGCGCGCGGCAGTCGGCGAGGATGTAGGCGTATTGATCCGCGGTCAGCAGCGTGTTGAGCGGCACCGGAACGATGCCGGCGCGGAGCGCGCCCAGGAACAGAACCGGGAAATCGACCGTATCCAGCATGATCATCGCCACGCGCTCCTCGCGGCGGACGCCGAGCCGGCGCAGCATGTTGGCGGCGCGGTTTGTCTGTTGCTGGAGCTCGCCATAGGTGAGCCGCGAGACGGTGTCGTCGAACACCAGCTTGTTGCCCCTGCCCTCCTCGACGTTGCGGTCGAGCAGCCAGGTCACCGCGTTATAGGATCCCTCGCTCACGGACGTCTCCCCCGAATTTAGAATTATAATTCATAGAAAGACACTGCAACAGCTTGCTGTCAATGCCAGCAGGCACTATGTTTCATTAAAACGCGCCGCAGGGCCTGCTTCCAGGAAGGCACCTGCTAAAGAAGGCTCATGACCGACAGTCCCGACGCCGAATCCCGCTTTCTCGAACAGCTCGGCCAGCGCGTGCGCACCATGCGCGCACTGCGCGGCATGTCGCGCAAAGTGCTCGCCAAGGTATCAGGAATTTCGGAGCGCTACATCGCGCAGCTCGAGAGCGGCAAGGGCAATGTCTCGATCGTGCTGTTGCGCCGCGTCTCCGACGCGATGGGCGCGCATCTCGAAGATCTGCTCCCCTCAGCCGATCCGACGCCGGACTGGCAGATGTTTCGCGATCTCTTGCGCAAGGCGACACCGGCGCAGATCGCACAAGCCAAGGATCTGCTCGCCGGCGGCAGCGCATCGGCGCCGCGGCGCGCGCCGTTCTGCGGCATCGCGCTGATCGGCTTGCGCGGCGCCGGCAAATCCACGCTCGGCAAGATTTTGGCGAAGAAGGTCGGCTGGAGCTTTGTCGAGCTCAACAAGGAGGTCGAGCGGCAGAACGGCCTCTCGGTCGCCGAGATCATCGCGCTCTACGGCCAGGAAGGCTTTCGCCGCATGGAGCAGGCGGCACTGCAACAGCTGCTGGCGCGCAACGAGCTGATGGTGCTGGCCACCGGCGGCGGCATCGTCTCCGAACCCCTGACCTTCGACCAGATCCTGTCGTCGTTCTACACGATCTGGCTGAAGGCCGAGCCCGAGGAGCACATGGCCCGCGTGCGCCGCCAGGGCGATCTCCGGCCAATGGCGGACGATCGTTCGGCGATGGCGGAGCTGCGCAACATCCTCTTGAGCCGCGAGCCGCTGTATTCGCGCGCGACGGCCGTGGTGGATACGGCCGGCCTCTCGGTCGACGCAGCGGCAGCGCGGCTGATCGATGCGGTCCGGCCGGTGCTGCAAAACGAAGCCCGCAGCTTCGGGCTGCGCAGCGTGGCGCTGTAGGGTCATCGCCGCAAAATGACCGACAGCGACGTCGCAATCTCCATGTTCGAGCGGATCGGCGGCAGCGCCACGATCGACCTGCTGGTCGAACGCTTCTATGAGCGCATGGACCGGCTTCCGGAGGCGCGGGTCATCCGCGCCATGCATGCCGCCGACCTCGGCCTGATCAAGGACGTGCTGAAGCGCTATCTCGCTGAATGGACCGGCGGCCCAAAACTCTATTCGGTCGAGAAGGGCCATCCGCGGCTGCGCCAGCGGCACATCGGCTTTGCCATCGGCGATGCCGAGCGCGACGCGTGGCTGCTCTGCATGCGCGGCGCGCTGGAGGAGACGGTGATCGACATTGCCGCGCGAAAAGACCTCGACCGCGCGCTGTCCGGTCTCGCCGACTGGATGCGCAACCGGCCATGAGCGCGTCGATCGCTCGCCCGGGCGACAACGATGACGGCGCCGCTAGATCGACCAGTAATTCGGATGCTGGTAGGGCCGCGAGCGGTCGCCCCAATCGAACTCCTCGCCATCGACTTCGCAGGGACCGCTGCTCAATCGCTCCGGCGTCAGCTCGACCTGGAAGGCCTGACGTCCCGGATCATATTTCAGTGCGCTCCACTGCACCGGATAATGGTGATGAGTGCCGAGCAGCCCCCCGGTCTTGATTACGACGTAGGCGACCGTTCCGCTCACCTTGTCGAGCATCAACCGCTCGATCGTGCCGAGCTTCGTGCCGTCGCAACCATAGACGGCGACGTGCTGCACGCGATCACTGGGAACCATGGTGTGTTGCATGGCGTGCTCCCTGGATTTGTGTGGAGCGCATCATAACACAGACGGCGGGCATTGAGGGTGGATTAGCGTCAACTACAGCAATTGCGACCGCACCGCCTCCGCGCCCTCGCGCAGCAGCGGCAGAAAGCGGTCGATCAATTCCTGCGCGGGCACGCGGTCGACATGCGCGCCCATGTTGATCGCGGCGACGATCGCGTCGTCATAGCGCCGCACCGGCACCGAGATCGAGCGGAAATGCGGCTCGGCTTCGCGGTCAACGAGCGAATAGCCCCGCGCGCGATCGGCCGAGATGTGCGCGAGCAGCGCCTTGGGATCGGTCACCGTCTGCGGCGTCAGCGCCTCGCGCTTCATTTTCTTCAGGCGCGCGAGCAGGTCGGCATCGTCGAGCTGGCCGAGCATGGCGCGGCCGACCGAGGTGCAGAACGCGGGTAGCCGGTAGCCAATCTCCAATCCACCGGAAAACATCCGGGCCGGGCTGCTGCGCGCGATGAACACGACTTCGTCGCCGTCGAGGACCGAGAGCGATGAGATTTCGTTGGCGGCGGTCGCGACGCGATCGAGCACGGGCTGGAGCACGGTGACGAGCTGGTTGGAGCGCAGGTAGGACGCGGCGAGCGTCAGCACATGCGGCGTCAACGTGAACAGCTTGCCGTCGCTGGCGACGAAGCCGCCGTGCTGAAGCGTGAACAGGATGCGCCGCGCGGTAGCGCGCGGAAGGTCGGCGGCACGGGCAAGATCGCTCAGCGTCATCGGGCCGCTGGTGACGCCGAAACATTGCAGTAGGCGCAGGCCGCGATCGAGGCTCTCGACGAAATCCGTCGCGCGTGCGTCGGCGTCACTCCGCTTCAGCTTGGGCATCGGCTCGGGACATCCTGCAAAATAGTGCTTGCTGCCGGTCCAAGGCATGGCATAATTCGCCCATTAGTTCAATAGGCGAACAAATCCGGAAAAGGACGTAACCGCCATGATGAGCCCGGAGCAGAACGACCTGATCACCCGCACCGGGCTGAAAGACCCCTGCGGAAAGCTGATGCGGAGCTACTGGCAGCCGGCGGCGCTGGTCGACGAGCTCGAAGGCGCGCGGCCGATCCGCCCCGTCAGATTGCTCGGCGAGAACCTGGTGCTGTTTCGCGACGAGACGGGACGCTACGGCCTGATCGATCGCCACTGCGCGCATCGCGGCGCCGACCTCGCCTTCGGCCGGCTCGAGCATGGCGGGCTGCGCTGCGCCTTCCATGGCTGGCTGTTCGATGCGACCGGCCAGTGCATCGAGACGCCGGCCGAGCCGAAGGAGTCAAAGCTCTGCCAGAACATCCGCCAGCGCTCCTATCCCGTGGTGGAGAAGAGCGGCATCCTCTGGGCTTATCTCGGCGAAGGTGAGCCGCCGGCATTTCCCGAGCTCGATTGCTTCGTCGCGCCCGGCACGCACACCTTCGCGTTCAAGGGCCACATGGCCTGCAACTGGCTCCAGGCGCTCGAGGTCGGCATCGATCCCGCGCACGCCTCCTATCTGCATCGCTTCTTCGAGGACGAGGACACCTCCACCGCCTACGGCAAGCAGTTCCGCGGCGCTTCGGCCGGCTCCGACCTGCCGATGACGAAGATCCTGCGCGAATACGACCGCCCGATCATCAATGTCGAGCACACCGAATACGGGTTGCGGCTGATCGCGCTGCGCGAGATCGACGAGGAACGGACGCATGTACGCGTCACCAACCAGCTGTTCCCGCACGGCTTCGTCATCCCGATGAGCACGGAGATGACGATCACGCAGTGGCATGTGCCGGTCGACGACGAGAACTGCTACTGGTACGCAATCTTCACCAGCTATTCGAATCCGGTCGACAAGCAGAAGATGCGCGACCAGCGGCTCGAGCTCTATGAGCTGCCCGACTACAAGTCGCGCAAGAACAAAGCCAACGAGTACGGCTTCGATCCGCACGAGCAGCAGACCGCGACCTACACCGGCATGGGCAACGACATCAACGTTCACGACCAATGGGCGGTGGAATCGATGGGCGCGATCCAGGACCGCACCAGGGAACATCTCGGCTCGAGCGACAAGGCGATCGTGCAATATCGCCGGCTGCTGCGGCAGGAGATCGAGAAGGTTTTGGGCGGCGAGAAGCCGATGCTATTCCTTGACGAAGCCAACGCGCGGTCGATCCAGGGACCGGCCACCATGGACGGCATCGGCCCGACGCGCGGCTGGGAGACCTATTGGATGGAGGTCGACGTCAGGCGCCGCCGCGGCGCGCCCTGGACCGCGCCGGTGCCGAAGGAAATTGCGGACAATGTGCACCGGCTGACGGCGGCGGAGTGAGGGTCGTGCTGGCCTCTCCTCCGTCATTGCGAGCTGAGCTCGCAATGACGGAGAATGTGGCGGGCGTCTTGCAGACGTCGGGCATTGGTGACTGAGGAGCAACGATAGTGACTTTCGTCGCGCGTCATGCGCTGTGGTCGGACGAGCAGAAGGACGCAGCGGTGCGCATGCGCCGCATCGTCGAGGAAAAGAATCTCGAAGTCATCCGCCTCGCCTTCCCCGACCAGCACGGCATCTTGCGCGGCAAGACCATCATCGCCGCCGAGGCGATCGCCTCGCTGGAAGGCGGCTGCTCCATCACGACGACGATGCTCGCCAAGGACACCTCGCACCGCACGGTGTTCCCGGTCTTCACATCAGGTGGCGGCTTCGGCATGAAGGAGATCGAGGGCGCAGCCGACGTGCTGATGGTCGCCGATCCCACCACCTTCCGCGTGCTGCCCTGGGCGCCAGCGACCGGCTGGGTTCTCTGCGATCTCTATTTTGGCGATGGCCGCCCGGTGCCGTTCGCGACGCGCGGGCTCTATCGCAAGGTGCTCGACGAGCTCGCAAGCCGCGGCCACGATTTCATCGCCGGCCTCGAGGTCGAATTCCACATCTTCAGGCTCGACGACCCGCATATGCGTGTGGAGGACGCCGGCCAGCCCGGCACACCGCCCTCGGTGAGCCTGCTGTCCCACGGCTATCAATACCTCACCGAGCAGCGGTTCGATCAGATGGAGCCGGCGCTCGAGATTCTTCGCCGCGACATTCTGGCGCTCGGGCTGCCGCTGCGTTCGGTCGAGGTCGAGTTCGGGCCGAGCCAGTGCGAGTTCACCTTCCAGCCCAGACAGGGTCTGGAGCCCGCCGACAACATGGTGCTGTTCCGCTCCGCCGTGAAGCAGGTCGCGCGACGGCACGGCTATCACGCCACGTTCATGTGCCGGCCGAAACTTCCGAACGTGGTCGCGAGCGGCTGGCATCTGCATCAGTCGATCGTGTCACGCACGAGCGGCGAGAACCTGTTCATGGCCAAGGAAGGTGCCGCGCCGCTCAGCGAATTCGGCCGCTGTTATCTCGCAGGACTGCTCGACCACGCCCGTGCGGCCACCGTTTTCACGACGCCAACCATCAACGGCTACAAGCGCTACCGCTCCTACTCGCTGGCACCGGACCGCGCGATCTGGGGTCGCGACAATCGCGGCGTGATGATCCGCGTGCTCGGTGGCGCCGGCAACGCCGCCACCCGCCTGGAAAACCGTGTCGGCGAGCCCGCCGCCAATCCCTATCTCTATATGGCGGCCCAAATCCTGTCCGGGCTCGACGGCGTCGACCGCAAGCTCGATCCCGGCCCTTCAGCGGATACGCCCTACGAGACCGAGGCGCCACTCTTGCCGAAGTCGCTGCGCGATGCGGTTTCGGCGCTGAAGGACGATCCCTTCTTCCGCGAAAAATTCGGCGCCGAGTTCATCGACTATTACGCCCACATCAAGAACGCAGAGATCGATCGCTTCCTCGCCGAGGTGACCGACTGGGAACATCGCGAATACTTTGAGATGTTCTGAGGCGTCCCCCGTTATCCGGCCTTCGGCTTCTGCCTGAGATAATAGTAGGTCGGCAACAGGCCGAGCGCGACGATCGCGACCATCACCCACCAGCCGCGCTGGAATGCGACGAGGCGCTCCGGCAATGACGCCGGCGAGCCGATGATGGCGACGAAGATCGCGACACCCACCGCGAGCGCGGCCTGACGGATCATGTTGATCACGCCGGAGCCGGTCGCAAAGGACGAGGGCGGCAGACCTGCGGCGCTGACGCCCATCAGCGTCGGGAAGGTCAGGCCGACGCCGATGCCGGTCGGGATCATGCCAAGGATCACGAAGGCCGGGTGCGGCTCGGGGCCGATCAGGGTTGCCCAGGCGACCAGGCCGGCTGCAAAGACCACGATCCCTGCCGTGACGACGGGCGCAGCGCCGAAGCGCGCGATCAGACGTCCCGCGAACAACAGCGAGGTGATCGGCACCATCAGCGGCCCCGGCGCGATCGCGAGCCCGGTCTGCAACGCCGACCATCCCCACGCTGTCTGCTCCCACAGGGCCACTGACAGCAGCATGGCGCCGAAGGCTGCCGAATAGGGCGCCATCACCAAAGCGGCGCCGGTGAACTGCCGGATGCGAAACAGCGCCGGATCGACGAACGGATTTTCGGTGCGGAGGCAGCGCCAGATGAACACGGCCAGCAGGATCGCGGCAGCGGCGAAGCTGTAGCCGATCGCCGGTGCGCGCAATCCCCAGTCGCTGACCTTGACGATCGCGAAGACGAGCGCGCCGATGCCACCTGTGACCAACATGGCGTCGAGGAATTTGGGGCGCGGCGCATCATGGCCCTCGATTTCCGGAAGCTTCCACCAGCCGATCACCATGGCCACAAGGCCGATCGGGACGTTGACGAAGAAGATCCAGCGCCAGTTGACCGCGACGAGCACGCCGCCGACGACGGGCCCAAGCGCCGCGGCGAGGCCGCCGATCGCAGTCCAGGTCCGCACCGCACCGCCACGCTTCTCCGGCGCGAACACCGCCAGCAGCAGGCCGAGCGAGGTCGGCGTCATCAGCGCGGCGCCGGCGGCCTGCACGAGACGGAACGCGGTGAGCATCGCGACATTGTTGGCGGCAGCGCAAGCCGCCGACGCCACGGTGAAGAGGCCGACGCCGAGCAGGAAGCTGAGATTCCTGCGGTGACGTTCGGCCAGCCGGCCGAAGAACACCAAGAGCGCCGCATAGGCGATGGCGTAGCCGTTCAGCACCCACGACATGTCGTCGAGCGAGGCGTCCTTGAAGTCCTGCCCGATGCTCGGCAGTGCGACGTTGACGATAAAGAGATCGAGATTGGCGAGACATATGCCGACGCAGACGATCGCCAGCACCACATTCGGGGACGTCGCCTTGCGAGGCTTCGGCGGCTGCGCGGGGTCGTCAAGCGGCACCGCGCGGGCAAACGTGCCGCGTTCTAGACTGTTCATGGCTTATGCCTTTTCCGTCGGAGTGCTGGTGCGGTCGACCGTCAGCGATGGATCGCCGGCGATGCCGGCCAAAACATTTCGCAGCTCGGCGGCCGCTCGCTTGCCGAACCCGTTTTCGAATGTCTCCTGCGCCGCGAGCCAGAGTGGCCGCGCGTCGGCAAGGCGCGAGCGCCCCGCGCGTGTCAGCTTGACCAGGCGGCTGCGACGATCGGCCTCGTCGTGCTCCAGCGTGACCAGACCGTCGCGCTGGAGCGGGCGCAGGTTCTGGCCGATGGTGGACTGGTCGATCACCAGCGCCTCGGCGAGGTCGCCGATCGACGGCGGAGCGTCGCCGCGGCGATGGATTTCGGTCAGAAGGGCATACTGGGTCGAACGGAGCCCCGAGGCCTCCAGTGCAGCGTCGTAGAACAGCGTCATGTGCCGCGACGCCTTGCGCAAGGCCGCGCAATTGCAGCGGTTTCGCTCCAGCACAGGCAGCTCTTGCTCAGCCATCACACCCCCAATAGCGGGATATCCCGTTATCTTGATATAGGGATATCCCGATATTTCGCGGCCGTCAACCCGGGAGTCCTCGGCCTCACGCCTCACACCCCCGTGAGGCGGTTTCGTCGGGGATGATCCAACGACATCGAGACGCAGGCGGACGAAGCCGTTTTCCCAAACCCTCGAAAAACGCAGGAAAGATGCGGGGTCTAGGCTGCGCCCCATGATCAACAATGGAGTTCGATCATGTTGGGTCAATTGTTCAGTCTGATCTATCGCCTGTCCTGCCGGACCACCCTGATCGAGATCGGGACGCATCGCCTCGCCCGCTGACAATGCGGGGCCGCGCTTTAGGTAAGACGGATTGACCGGATAACGGGGGTTATCATGCGCAAGCTGATCCTGATCGCCGCAATGACGCTGATCGCGACCCAGGCCCATGCCGGCACGCGGAGCCTGAGCCTCGCGGCAACCAACGGAAGCCAGCAGACGACCGAGCAGCCGGCCCCGGAGACTGCGCCGCAAGCAACGCAAGCTCCGGCCACGACGCCGACGGTCAATGTCCAGACAGCGACCACGACACCCGCGCCGAGCGCACCGGCGACACAAACGGAAACAGCGACAGTTCCAGCCGCGACACCTTCTCGCGCAACCAATACGACCGTCGCCAGCTCGACCGAAATCGTCAAACCGAAGCGCGGACAGCCGTCGGTCGAAACCCAGGTGATCCGCGAGCTGCATCGGCACGGGATCTATTGGTGAGAGCGCACAACTCGCTCTTGCGAAGCAGTGACGGGAAAGAGCGGGGGCTAAATCCCCAAATATTTGTGCTGCAGATCCGGCTCGGCCATCAGCTGGTCCGACGTGCCGTTCCACACGGTCTTGCCGCGCTCGATGATGTAGTGGCGGTCGCAGATGCGGGCGAGGTGGTCGACATTCTTGTCGACGACCAGGATCGACTGACCCCGACTCTTCAGAAGCGACAAGCAGTTCCAGATCTCGTCGCGGATCAGCGGCGCGAGGCCCTCGGTCGCTTCATCCAGGATCAGGAGTTTTGGGTTGGTCATCAGCGCGCGGCCGACGGCCAGCATCTGCTGCTCACCGCCGGAGAGCTGGTTGCCCATGTTGGCGGCGCGCTCGGCAAGCCGCGGGAAGAGAATGTAGATGGCGGCCAGTGTCCAGGGATTGGCGCTGCTGAAGCGATCGGCGGCGGCTGCGACCAGATTCTCGCGCACGGTGAGGTTCGGGAAGATCTGGCGTCCCTCAGGGACGAGGCCGACGCCGAGCTTGGCGATGCGATAGGACGGCAGCTGCCTGACCTCGGCGCCCGCAAAGCGGATAGCTCCGGCGCGTGCCGGCGTCAGGCCCATGATGGAGCGGATCGTGGTGGTCTTGCCCATGCCGTTGCGGCCCATCAGCGAGACCATCTCGCCGGGCTTGATCGACAGCGACAGGCCAAACAGCACCTGCGAAAGGCCATAGCAGGTCTCGATGCCGTCGACCTCGAGCAGCGCGTCAGCCATGGTGCGTCACCACATGCGCCTCGCCGAGATAAGCGCGCTTGACGTCTTCATTGGCGCGGATCGCCGAGGGATCACCGGAGGCAATGACGCGACCATAGACCAGCACCGAGATGCGGTCGGCGAGCGCGAAGACTGCCGGCATGTCGTGCTCGACCAGCACGATCGAGACCTCCTTGCGCAGCTCCTGGAGCAGTTTCACCATGCGCTGGGATTCGGTGACGCCGAGGCCGGCCATCGGCTCGTCGAGCAGCAAAAGCTTCGGCTTGCTTGCGAGCGCGACCGCCAGCTCGAGCTCGCGCCGCTCGCCATGGCTGAGCCTGGACACCACGATTTCGGCACGATGGCCGAGGCCGACGCGATCGAGCGCGGCGTGCGCAGCGTCGCGCAGGCTCTTTTCCTTGCGTGCGTTGGCGAAGAAGCGGAACGAGTGGCCCGCATGCGCCTGCGCCGCCAGGGCGACATTGTCGGCCGCGGTGAAGTCGAGCAACAGCGAGGTGATCTGGAACGAACGCGCCAGGCCCAGCGCGCAGCGGCGATAGGCCGGAAGGTACGTGATGTCGCGGCCACCGAGCGAGACGCTGCCGGCATGCGGTTCGAGATGCCCGGTGAGCTGGCTGATCAGCGTGGTCTTGCCGGCGCCGTTCGGGCCGATGATGGCGTGCAGCTCGCCGGCCGACACATCCAGCGAGACGTTGTCCGTCGCGGTAATGCCGCCGAAGCGGCGAACCAGCTTTTCGACGCGGAGCAGCGGTTCAGCCACGGCCAACCCTCCCCAACAGGCCCATGATGCCGCCGCGACCGAACAGCACGATCAGCAGCAAGAGCGGCCCCATGATCAGCGCCCAATATTCCGTGATCTGCGACAGGAATTCTTCCAGCAAAAGATAGACCACCGCGCCCATCACCGGGCCGAACAGCGTACCCATGCCTCCCAGGATCACCATCACCATGAGGTCGCCGGAGCGTGTCCAGTACATCACGGCCGGGCTGACGAAATCCGTGTTGTTGGCGAGCAGCGCGCCGGCAAGGCCGCACATGGTGCCAGAGATGACGAAGCAGACCAGCTGGTAGCGTTTTGCCGGAAAGCCGATCGCCTGCATGCGCTGCTCGTTGGAGCGCAGGCCCTGCACGACAAGGCCGAAGCGCGAGTTGACGATGCGCCAGATCAGGAAGATCACGCCGAGCAGACAGGCGAGGCAGAGATAGTAGAACTGCGTGCGGTTCGACAGGTTGATCAGTCCGGAAAAGTCGCTGCGCTTGTAGACGGTCAAGCCGTCGTCGCCGCCGTAACGCGCGAGGCCCGAGGCGACGTAATAGGCCATCTGCGCGAACGCAAGCGTGATCATGATGAAATAGACGCCGCGGGTGCGCAAGCTGAGCGCGCCGATCACGAGCGCGTAGGTCGCGGATGCTGCAAGCGCGACCGGAAACTGGATGAAGCCGCTTCCAACGCCTTCCTGTGCCAGCATGCCGACGGCGTAGCCGCCGATACCAAGATAGGCGGCGTGGCCAAAGCTCATCATGCCGCCATAGCCCATGATGAGGTTGAGGCTGGCGGCCGCCAGCGCCAGGATGACGATGCGGGTAAACAGCGTCAGGATGAAGATGTTGCCGCTAAGCTGCGAATAGAGCGGCAGCAGCACGAGGCCCGCCAGCATCAGGGCCGTGACGGCCTTGCTCACCGTGAAAGCCTTCATCGACGGTTGGCCGGAAACAGCCCCTCCGGCCGCACCACCAGCACGATCGCCATCAACAGATAGATCAGCATGGACGACAGCGCGGGCGCGGCGGTGGAGGCAGCGGCGCCGCTCAGCACCTGCCGCAACAGATTGGGCAGGAAGGCGCGGCCGAGCGTGTCGATCATGCCGACGAAGATCGCGGCCAGGAACGCGCCGCGGATCGAGCCGATCCCGCCGATCACGATGATGACGAAGGCGAGGATCAGAATGTTCTCGCCCATGCCGATCTGCACGGTGAGGATCGGCGCCTGCATCAGACCGGCCAATCCGGCGAGCGCGGCGCCGAGGCCGAACACCAGCGTGTAGAGCAGCTTGATGTTGATGCCGAGCGCGCCGATCATCTCGCGGTTGGAGGCGCCGGCGCGGATCAGCATGCCGATACGGGTGCGCATCACGCCGAGATAGAGCAGCAGTGCCACCAGCAGCGCGACGACGATGATGGCGAGGCGGTAAGCAGGATAGTGAATGCCGGGCAGGATCGGCACCGGCACGGTGAGCCAGGCCGGCAGCGGCAGCGCGAGACCCGCGGGGCCCCAGATCAGCCGCACGGCTTCATTGAAGAACAGGATCAGGCCGAAGGTCGCGAGCACATGGTCGAGATGGTCGCGCCCGTAGAGATGCCTCAGCGCACTCATCTCCAGCACGATGCCGAGGAGCAGCGTGGCGCCGAGCGCCAGCAGCGCGCCGAGCAGGAAGCTGCCGGTCCAGGCCGCGAAGGTCGCGGCGAAATAGGCGCCCATCATGTAGAGCGAGCCGTGCGCGAGGTTGACGAGATCCATGATCCCGAACACCAGCGTCAGGCCGGCGGCGAGCAGGAATAGCAGCAGACCGAACTGCAATCCGTTCAAGAACTGTTCGACGACGAGCAGCATCAAAACTCTCTCAGGCGCACGCGGACGCGCGCCGATGTTCGAACACAGTCGCCATCAGTGAAAGAGCTCCCCCTGCCTCTTCAAGGCCGAAAAATGGGTAATGGCAGTATCGTTCCGAGGCAAGAGCGATTCCACGCCAAACATGCACTTTGTTGCATCCTGGCGCATGAGGTCGAGCGTACCGTGCAAGAAGGCTGCCGCAGCTTGTGGGTCAACCTGCCGCAGGACGTGATGCCCGGGCTTGTCCCGGGCATCCACGTTCTTCATGCCACGTGGCTTAACGTGGATGGCCGGGACAAGCCCGGCCACGACGCCGTGGAGGCCTCATGGCCTAGTCTGTCGATTCATATGCCATCGCCCTCCCCCCGTTGCCCGGGGAGAGGGTGCAATCTTGTCCACACGAAACAGGGATGTTTCTAGTGCGACGTGATCTGGTGGGAAAGATTATCCGGCTCGGCGAGCTCGCTGTTGGCCGTCGAGGCCTCCAGCGCGGCCATCCGGAACAAATAGGCCAGCGTCGCCAACCCGGTGTCTTCCGCCATCTGCGCAAGCTCGAGCGCCATGTCGGACATATAGCCGAGGTTCTCGTCCTTGCTCTGCGCCATGATTTGGCTATCCCGCATCATGTTCGACATCTCAGGCGCTCTTTCGTTGCGCGGCAGTGCGGCCGCAGAGGTTGGCACGGGCGATGCAGTCGAGACGTGGACCGTCCTGTTGGACGACGTTCTTCATCCCAATGCGATCGCACACGGTATCGAGCGAGTCCTGACGGACCTCGATGGTTGCGGCCATGGTCCAGGAGCCCTCGACCAGCGCCGGCAATCCCAGCGGCGTGACGACGAAGCCGATGTCGTGGAATCGCGGCAACCACCATGTCTCCATGACCAGGCAGAGACGCTCGATCCCCTGATCGAGGCAGAACTCCTGCATCGCCGCCATCAGTTGCAGGTTGAGCGCGCCGTCGCGTCGCTCGCGCGACACGAAGAAGCGCGACCATTCCCAGACCAGCGGATCCGACGGGCAGCCCCGCACTGCGGCGAGATGGGGGAACACCTCGCTCATCATGGTCGGCTTGGTGGTTGGATAAAGGCGATAGCCGCCGAGCACACGGCGGTTGTCGAGAGCCAGCAGATAGATCGTGTCCTCATTGTCGTAGGCGTCGACCTCGCGGCCGTCGGGCTTGCGCAGCGCCTCCCATTTGCGCTCTTCGACGAAAATCTCGTGACGCAGCCGGAAATGTTGCTCGATGACGTCCTCGTAGCGGTGCCGGTTCTCGGCAGAAATGACATGAATCATGAACTCCCCCATGGCTTGAAATGGGGGAAGCGTCGGGGAAAAAGGCGTAATCGACTATTGGGAAATTTCCCAGTAGGCGACGATTTCAGGGAGTGATGATTCTCTGGCGGATCGCGATCGCGACCGCATGCGTCCGGTTGACGGCACCAAGCTTGCGCGCGGCAGTTGCAAGATGCTCTTCCGCGGTGCGTTGCGTGATGTTGAGAATCTCGCCGATCTCCCAGGCGGACTTGCCCTGCGACGCCCAGGCGATCACCTCGCGCTCCCGTGGGGTGAGGCGCGCCGACGGATGCGGCGGCGGCGCGAGCAGACGACGGATGTGATCGAAGCCGTACATCGCGATCAGGTGCAGTGCCGGCTTGCTGCGGGCATTGAGATCGAGATGGACGCCACCGAGCGAGACACCGGCCTCGTAGCCGGTCAACCCGTGGATCGGCACGACGAAGCCATGCGACATGCGGAAATCGGCGGCGCGCCGCATCACCTCCACTGCGCCGGGCTCAGCTTCCGCATCGTAAGGAGCTTCCGACCATTCGAACGGATTCACGGTGTGCCGGCATTTGCGGATCACGGGATCGACGCGGTCGTAGCTCTTCTCGGTATAGATGCTGAACCATTCGGCCGGCCACTTCTTGGCCAGCACCATCTGGGAAAAGCGCTGTTCGGGATTCGGCAAGCCGGTGACGATGATGTGCTCGAAGCCGTACCGGCCGAACGCGACCGCAAGCGCATCCATGGCGTCCGGAACCTTTCCATAGGTTCCGAGCCCTTCGATGAAGTCCAGCGCTTCCCGGCCATAATCCACGGCGGACATCGGTGCGTTCCCCGACCCTCGCCGTTCGGTATAGCACGTCTTTGGGGGCCGCCTCAATTCACCGCTTCCGTAGTTTTCCGGTGAGCCATTGGCTCTGAAGATTTAATCTACTTGTGGAGGAAGTGACGTCAAGATACACCTAAGACGTCTAGAGCGGGAAAGCCACGATGGAAGACGAGAACATCGCCCTCAACAGCGTGCTCGGCCTGGAATTGAACCGCGTGTTTTTTGCCGTCCGCGATACGGCAAACAAGCAGAAGATCATCGAGTTCGCGCGCGACGTGCTGCAAAGCGAGCGCGCGGAGCGGCCCGGCAGCGTGTCGCCCGAGGGACCGGCGAGCTAGGGCTACGCAGGTGCAGCAAACGCGGCGCGACACGCGTCGATGCCCTGTCATTCGAACGGGCTGATTTTAGTCGAAATACTCCAACCGCACACACCAACAGGCATTTGCCGCTGGATGACCTTGCATCCGACGTGAGATGATCGCAGCTTCGATCGTCTTTTGGATACCAAGGACATGATGACGCTGCGCCAGGTTGAAGTGATCCGTGCCGTAATGGTGACGGGCACCATTGGCGGCGCGGCGAAGCTTTTGAACGTGTCGGCGCCGGGCATCAGCCGTCTGGTCAAATACACCGAGCGCTCGCTCGGCATCCGCTTCTTCCAGCGCCAGAACGGACGCTATTTCCCGACGCCCGAAGCCGAGAACATCTTTGAGCAGATCAACGGCGTCTACAAGAAAGTCGACGACCTCTCCGAGATCATCTCCAAGATCGGCCGAGGCGGCTTGTCGGAGCTGCGCATCGGCTCGGTGCCGAGTATCTCGCAGGTGATGGTGCCGCGCGCGATCGAGCGGGTCCGGCGCCGCTATCCCGACCTCGGCATCGACATCAACATCCTCAAGCTCGAGGAAGCCATCGACTATCTCTTGCTCGGCCGCGGCGAATGCGTGGCGATGAGCTACCGGCTGGAGCATTCCGGGCTGGAGTTCATGCCGCTCGCCTCGGGCGAGCTCTATTGCATCGTGCCGCCCGGCCACGAGCTTGCCGGCCGCAAGCAGGTCTCGGCCGCCGAGATCACCCGCTATCCGCTGATCGGCATCGATCCGAACGATCCCTACGGCCGGATCATGGCCGAGATCTTTGCGCGACACCGGCTCGCCTACAACATCACCATCCGCGCCCGCTTCGGCACCACGGTCTGCGCGCTGGTGAAGGCGGGGCTCGGCATCGCCATCATCGATCAGTTCACCGTGGCCCATGGCGGCTATCCCGGCATCGAGCTGTTGAAGATCACCGAGCCGACCCGGTTCGACACCTACATCGCGGTCAAGCGCGGCGCGCCGCTGTCGCTCCATGTCGAGCATTTCATCGAATCCCTGCGCGCCGAGATGCGAGCAGTCGAGCCGTCCCGGGGCAACGGCAAGGCTCCCGCAGGGCGCGGACGCCGAAAATAACATTATGTTAGGTTTGCCAAATAAATGGGTAATTGTGTTAGGCGGGGGAAAGACTATCGTCCCCCACCGAAGCCCCCTTGGAATTGCGCAGATTTCACGGCTAATGGCCGGAAATCAGCGCACCTCACCAGGCGATAGTGGATCATGTCAAAGCGCGGACCTGCCGCTTCCAAAAAGCTCCTGACCGGCCTGATCGGCGCGCCGATCGCCCATTCCGCCTCTCCCGCCATGCATGAACGCGCCGCCCAGGCGCTCGGCTTGCGCGGCCACTACCAGCTCATCGAGGTCGCAGGAGCCGACGCGACCGGGCTCAGCATGATGCTCGAAGGCGTGCGGCGGCTCGGCTTTGCCGGCGTCAACGTCACATTTCCCTACAAGGAAGCGGTCGTCCCACTGCTCGACGGGCTGGCGCCGGGTGCCGCCGCCATGGGCGCGGTCAACACCGTCGTCGTCAAGGGCGGCCGGCTGATCGGCCACAACACCGACACGACCGGGTTCGCACACGCCGTCACGCCGCTGCTGGCGGCTTCCGGAAATGCGGTGGCCGTGATCGGCACCGGCGGCGTCGGCAAGGCGATCGCCTTTGCGCTCGCAAGCCTAGAGGTCGCCGACCTCCGCGTCTTCGATAGCGAGCCGGCGCGGGCCGAAAAGCTTGCCGCGCTGCTGGTCAAGCATGGAGGTGCGCGGGTGGCCACGAGCGTCAAGGACGCGCTCGACGGCGCAACCGGTCTCGTCAACGGCACGCCGGTCGGCATGCTGCCGAACCGGGACACCCCGGTCCCAGCCACGCTGCTGCGCGAGAACCTGTGGGTCGCCGACGCCGTCTATTCGCCGCTGATCACACCGCTCCTGGCGGCAGCGCAAGCCAAGGGCGCGCGGATCATGACCGGGCGCGAGCTTGCGATCTACCAGGCCGCCGACGCCTTCGAACTGTTCACAGGCCTTGCCCCGTCGACCGAGGTCATGGGAGAGGCATTCGACGAAGTGATGGCGGCACGAAGCGCAGCCTATCAGTCAGCGTAACCGAAGCGGCCGGCACAAGGTCGCGGGGAATATCAAAGGAAACGGGAGGAGAGACATGAGATCGACCTTACTGGCAGGCGCCCTGCTTGCCTTCGCCGCTACAGCCAGCGCCCAGGCGCAGGCGATCAAGCTCGCCGACGTCGCCGAGCTGTCCGGCGGCGGCGCCACCGTCGGCACCAACTGGAAGAATGGCATCGACCTCGCGATCGAGGAGATCAACGCCAAGGGCGGCGTGCTCGGCCGCAAGCTGGAGGTCACCCACGCCGACTCGCAATCCAATCCCGGCGTCGCCCGCGCGCAGGTGCAGAAGGCGCTCGACGCCGAGCCCTACGTGCTGCTCGGCCCGGGCTATTCCGGCTCGGTCAAGGTCACCGCCCCGCTCGCAGCCGAAGCCGGCATCGCGCAGATCATGGGCGGCGAAGCCGCCGAATTGACGCAGGCCGGCAACAAGTTTCTGTTCCGCACCTCGTTCGGCCAGCAATCCTCGATGCCGAAGGTGGCAAAATACATCCACGACGAGATGAAGGCGAAGTCGGTCGCAGTGGTCTGGGTCAACAACGACTTTGGCCGCGGCGGTCGCGACGTGGTGGTCAAGGAGCTCGACCGGCTCGGCTCCAAGGTTGTCGCCGATCTCTCCACTGAGGCGGGCCAGGCGGATTTCGCCGCCGACGTCAGCAAGATCAAGACCGCCAATCCCGACGCCGTGTTCGTCTATCTCAACGAAGAAGAGAGCGCGCGCATCCTGAAAGAGCTGAAGCGCCAGGGCGTCACCGCGCCGTTGATGGGCGAGACCACGCTGATCGGACAGAAGGTGATCGAGCTCGCAGGTGATGCCGCCAACGGCGCGCGCGGCCATGTCGGCCTCACCACCGATGCGCCGGTCGACCTGATCAAGGCGTTCCGCGAGAAGTTTGCGAAGAAGTACAATTACGTGCCCGACCATAACGGGTTGAAGGGCTATCTCGCCGTCTACATGGTGAAGGCGACCACCGAAAAGATGGGCAAGGTCGATTCCAAAGCCTTCGCCGACACGCTGCACGGCCTGACCATCAAGGCTGCCGACGAGCCGGGCATCCTGATGGACGTGACCTTCAGCGACACCGGCGACATCGACCGCCAGAGCTTCCTGGTCGAGGTGGTCGAAGGCAAGCAGGCGGTGAAGCAGGTGCTGCCCAAGGTGAAGTGAGAGTTTGCTTCGCCTCTCCGCGCGCGCGGGGAGAGGCCGGAATATGCGAGAGCAAATTCCGGGTGAGGGGGAGAAGAAAGAGGGGAAAATGTCCAATCTGTTCGATCTTCTGGTTGCGGGACTGGCCACCGGCGCGATCTATGCGCTGGTCGCGGTCGGCTTCACGCTGCTGTGGCAGACCTCGCAGACCATCAATTTCGCGCAAGGCGAGTTCGTGATGCTGCCGGCGTTCCTGATGCTGGCTGCGATGCACGCCGGCGCGCCGTTCTGGCTCGCGATCATCCTCGGGATTCTGCTGTCGATGATCCTGCTCGGCCTCGCCTTCAAGATGCTGCTGGTCGATCCGATGATGCGTCATGGCGTGCTGCCTCTGGCGATTGCAACGATGGCGCTGGCGATCGGCATCAAGGAAGCCGTGAAACAGTTCTTCAGCGCGGAGGCCTCGCCCTTTCCGTCGATCGTGCCGACGGGTGATGTCTCGATCCTCGGCCACGCCGTGTCGCTGCAAAGCATCGGCGTCCTCGTCGTCGCCATTTTCGCCGTGCTCGGCCTGACCACGCTGCTCAACCGCACCTCGCTCGGCCATCAGATGCAGGCAGCAGCTCAGAATCCGACCGTCGCGCGCATCATCGGCGTGCCGGTCGAGCGCATGATCCTCTTGACCTTTCTGATCAACGCCTTCCTGGTCGCGCTGGCCTCGCTGCTGATCACGCCGATCTATCTCGCCAAATTCTCGAGCGGCGAAGTGCTGGGCCAGGCGGCTTTCATCGCCGCGATCGTCGGCGGCTTCAACCAGGTGCGTGGCGCGATCGCCGGCGGCCTGCTGATCGGCGTCCTCGACAATCTCGCGGCAAGCTATGTCTCGACGCAATATCGCGCCGCGGTGCCATTGATCTTCCTGATCGTCGTGATCCTGTTCCGGCCGCAAGGATTGCTTGGTCGCGCCGAGGAGCGCACGGTATGAGCGGCTTTGCCAAACCCCTGAAGATCGCGCTCGGCCTCATCGTCATCGCCGGCCTGATCTCCATTCCCATGAACTTCAACCGCTACGGCCTGTTCATCCTGAGCCAGTGGGCCGTGATGACGATTGCCGCGATGGGGCTCAACCTCACGCTCGGCTATGCCGGCCAGGTTTCGCTGGCGCAGGGCGCCTTCGTCGGCATCGGCGCCTACGCGGCCGCGATCATGACGAGCCATGGCTGGCCGCTGCCGGCCGCGATCGTGGTCGCTATTATCTTGAGCTTCGCGGTCGGCTGGGTGCTCGGCTATCCCGCGCTGCGCGTCCAGCATCATTACCTCGCCTTCGTCACGCTCGCCTTCTCGACCTTGGCCTTCCTGGTGTTCCGCAACGAGAGCTGGCTCACCGGCGGCATCTACGGCATCTCCAATATTCCGCGGCCCCACTTTTTCGGGATCGCGACCAACAAGCCGCTGCCGTTCTACTATGTCTGCCTCGGCTCGCTCGCAATCGTGTCGCTGGCGGTGTGGTGGCTGATCCGCTCGCCCTGGGGCCGCGCCTTCATGGCGCTGCGCGAAAACCCGCTGCGCGCACAGTCGCTTGGCATCGACACGCGCCGCTATACGCTGATGGCGTTCGCGATCGGCTCGTCGCTGGGCGGCGTCGCCGGTGCCCTCTATGCGCCGCTGACGCAATATATCGATCCGGTGCCGTTCAATTTGTCGCTCTCGCTCGACCTGCTGATGATGGTGATCGTCGGTGGCGCCGGCTTTTATTTCGGGCCGTTCCTCGGCGCCATGATCGCCGTGCTGCTGCCGGAATGGCTGCGCTTCACCGAGGGCTACTACTTGATGCTGTACGCGGTCGCGGTGATGGGGCTTTTGATCTGGTCGCCGACCGGCATTTTGGGAATCCTCGACCGCTATCTCGCCGAGCGCCGCACCAGGGCGGCTTCCGCGCTGCGCGCCGTCGCAAAGTCCCGATTGGAGACCGCGCAATGAGCGTGCTCGAAGTCACCAACATCAAGAAAAGCTTCGGCGGCATCACCGCGGTCGACGGCGTGTCCTTCGACGTCCGCGAAGGCGAGATCCTCGGCCTGATCGGCCCGAATGGTTGCGGCAAGTCCACGCTGTTCAATTGCATCCTCGGCCAACTCACGCCCACCGGCGGCGAGGTCAAGCTCGACGGCAAGGTGGTCACGGGCCTGCGCCCCGCCGAGCTCAACAAGCTCGGTGTCAGCCGCACCTTCCAGCTCTTGCAGGTGTTCCCAAAGCTCTCGGTGCGCGAGAACCTGATTCTCGCAGGACAGGAGCACCAGGGCAACATGGCCTCGCGCCTGGTCGGCCGCTCCGACGCCGGACTGACGGATACCGCCAACCAGATGATCGGCTTCTTCAAGCTCGATCATCTCGCTGCCGAGCCGGCCGGCGGATTGTCCTACGGCCAACAGAAGCTGCTCGATGCCGCCATGGCGTTCATGGGCGGCCCGCGCCTGGTGCTGCTCGACGAGCCCGCCGGCGGCGTCAACCCGTCGATGCTGACGGATTTGAAGGAGCGGCTGGTCGCGATCAACCGCGAGAAGAACGCCACCTTCGTCGTGATCGAGCACAATATGGAATTCGTGATGTCGCTGTGCTCGCGCGTGATGGTGATGGCGGAAGGCAAGGTGCTGGCGATGGGTCGGCCCGACGAGGTCCGCAAGGACCCCGCCGTGATCGAAGCTTATCTGGGACATTAGACCATGAGCGACCCGATCCTCTCGGTTCACAATCTCGTCGGCGGCTACGGCAAGATGACGATCTTGAACGGCACGACCTTCGTTGTGCCGGAGGCGACCATCACCACCATTATCGGCCCCAACGGCGCCGGCAAGTCGACCGTGTTCAAGGCGATCTTCGGCCTGTTGAAGCTGCGCGACGGCAAGATCAACTTTGCGGGCAGAGACGTCACCAGTTTGAGCCAGCGCGCGCTGCTCAACGCCGGCATCTGCTACGTGCCACAGGGCCGCAACATCTTTCCCGAGCTCTCGGTCCGCAGCAACATCGAGCTTGGCGGTGTCTCGGCCGGGAAAGGCATCGACCTGCCCAAGCGGATCGAAGCTGCGCTCGATCTGTTTCCGGCGCTGCGGCGCAAATCGACGCAGCAGGCCTCCACGCTCTCGGGCGGCGAGCAGAAGCAGCTCGAAATCGCCCGCTCGCTGCTGCTCGAGCCAAAGCTCGTGCTGATCGACGAGCCCTCGATCGGCCTGTCGCCACTGATGGTGCAGCAGACCTTCGATATCCTGAAGAGCCTACGCGACCGCGGCGTCACCATCCTGATGATCGAGCAGAACGCGCGCTCGGCGCTGGAGATCTCGGATTTCGGCATCGTGCTCGAGCTTGGCCAGACCCGCATCGTCGACAAGGCGGAACGCATTTTAAACGACCCGCGCATCGGCCAGCTCTTCCTCGGTGGTGCCATGGAGGAGAGCGCGGCATGAGCGCGAAAATGCGCATCGCCGTTGCCGGCGCCGGCCTGATCGGTCGCCGCCACATCGAATTGATCGCGGCATCGCCGGATTGCGAGCTGGCGGGCATCGCCGACCCCTCGCCGTCTGCAAAGGACTATGCGCAGACACGCAGCGCGCCCTGGCATGCGGATCACCGCGCGCTGCTGCAGCAGGAGAAGCCCGACGGCCTGATCATCGCCTCCCCCAACACGCTGCATTTTCAGATGGCGCTCGACTGTGCAGATGCCGGAGCGCCCGCACTGATCGAGAAGCCCGTGACCGACACTGTCGCGGCTGCGCAACGCCTGTGCGCCGCGATCAGGCGGACCGGCGTGCCGATGCTGGTCGGTCATCACCGCCGGCATAATCCCATCATCAAGGCCGCGCGCGAGGCGGTGACGACCGGCAGGCTTGGCCAACTTACCGCCGTAGTCGGACTGTGGCTGTTGAAGAAGCCCGATGATTATTTCGAGGTGGCGTGGCGGCGTGAGCGGGGCGGGGGCCCGCTGCTGATCAATCTCATCCACGATATCGACAACCTCCGCTTCATCTGCGGTGAGATTGCTGAAGTGCAGGCGCTGACCTCGAACAAGGTTCGCGGCTTTGCCGTCGAAGACACCGCGGCGCTACTGTTGCGCTTTACGAGTGGCGCGCTGGGAACCGTGACCGTGTCGGATGCAACACCGGCGCCGTGGAGCTGGGAACTGGCGGCGGGCGAGAACGCGGCGTACCCGAAGCAGGATCAGCCCTGCTACATCTTCTCCGGCACCAAGGGATCGCTCTCCGTGCCGAACATGGAGCTGTGGTCCTACGCGCAGCAGCCCGGCTGGTACGCGCCGCTGTCGCGCGAGACCATCGCACCGGCGGCGTTCGATCCGCTGGCCGAGCAGCTCCGGCATTTCTGCGCGGTGATCGCGGGCCGCGAACAACCGCTGATTTCAGCCGAAGACGCGATGGGAACGCTCGCCGTCGTCGAAGCCGTCAGCGAGGCCGCGCGCACGGGCCAAAAAATCTCACCGGGCCGAATCCTGGAGCAGGCAGCATGAACAAGCGCTCGATCGCGACCGTTTCTCTCTCGGGGGCGCTGGACGAAAAGCTTCGCGCCATCGCATCCGCCGGCTTCGAGGCGGTCGAGATTTTCGAGAACGATCTGCTGTCGTTCGGCGCGGGGCCGCGCGACATCGCGAAACTCTGCAAGGACCTCAACCTCGAGATCTGCGCGTTCCAGCCGTTCCGCGATTTCGAGGGCATGCCGGAGCCGCAGCGGTCGCGCAACTTCGCCCGCGCCGAGCGCAAGTTCGATCTGATGCAGGAGCTCGGCACCGATCTGCTGCTGATCTGCTCCAATGTCTCGCCCAGCTCACTCGGCGGCATCGACCGCGCTGCGGATGATTTTCGCGAGCTCGGCGATCGTGCGGGCAAGCGGGGCTTGCGTGTCGGGTACGAGGCGCTGGCCTGGGGACGCCATGTCAACGACTACCGCGACGCCTGGGAGATCGTGCGGCGCGCCGACCACCCGGCGATCGGCGTCATCCTCGACAGCTTTCATGCACTCGCCCCGGGCTTCCCGGTCCGGGCGATGGCCTCGATCCCCGGCGACAAGATCTTTCTGGTGCAGCTTGCAGATGCGCCAAAGCTCGAGCTCGACATCCTGTCGCGGAGCCGGCACTTCCGCTCCTTCCCCGGGCAGGGCGATCTGCCGGTCCGCGAATTCATGCAGGCGATCGCGGCGACCGGCTATTCCGGTCCGTGGTCGCTGGAAATCTTCAACGACCAGTTCCGTGCCGGCTCGGCGGCGCAAACCGCGGTCGACGGCCTGCGCTCGCTGATCCTGTTGCAGGACCAGCTCGCCCCGGACTGGCCGAAACTCGTCGGCGAGCCTTTGGCGCCGAAGGCCAGGAGCAGCGGCACCGGCTTTATCGAGTTTGCCGTCAACGAGACCAAGGCCGGCGAGCTCGCGCATCTGTTCTCACAGCTCGGCTTCCGCAAGACCGGCAAGCATCGCAGCAAGGCGGTGGAGCGTTGGTCGCAGGGTAAGGTCGAGCTCGTGATCAACTCGGAGACCGACGGTTTTGCACATTCGCATTACGTCACACACGGCCCCGGCGTCTGCGCCATTGCGCTCGACGTCGACAATGCGGGCCTCGCGATGCAGCGCGCCGAGACGCTGAAGGCACGTACCTTCTATCAACCGGTCGGGCCCGGGGAGCTGGAGATCCCGGCGATCCACGGCGTCGGCGGCAGTCTTCTGTATTTCCTCGACCAGGCCGGCAAGAACTGGGATACGGATTTCGAAGCCGTTAAAAGCGATGCGAGCGCGGACGCACTGCTCGCCGTCGATCACATCGCGCAGTCGATGCCCTATGACGAGATGCTGTCCTGGCTGCTGTTCTACACCGGCATCCTCGACCTGACGCGGCTGCCGCAGATGGAGATCGCCGATCCCAGAGGCCTGGTGCAGAGCCAGGCCGTCATCAACGGCGACCGGAGCCTGCGCTTCGTGCTCAACGGCTCCTCCGCCAATCGCACGCTGCCGGCGCGCTTCATTTCGGAATTCTTCGGCTCAGGCGTGCAGCACATCGCATTCTCGTGCAACGACATCTTTGCCACCGTCGCTGCGATGCGCGCCCGCGGCGCGGACTTCCTGGATATTCCCGATAATTATTACGACGACATCGAAGCCAAATACGACCTTGCACCCGATATCATGGCAAAACTGCGCGCCAACCACATCCTCTACGACCGCGAGGGCGACGGCGAGTTCTTCCAGGTCTACACCCACATTTTCGACGAGCGCTTCTTCTTCGAGATCGTCGAGCGGCGGAGCTATCAGGGCTTTGGCGCGGCCAATGCCGGCATCAGGCTCGCGGCACAGGCCCGCGAGGTGCGGCCTGCAAGCATGCCGCGGATGTAGGCTCGATCCACAACGTCATTGCGAGGAGCGAAGCGACGAAACAATCCAGAGTCTTCCCGCTGAGGGATTCTGGATTGCTTCGCTCCGCTCGCAATGACGGAGGAGAGAGCTAAGCCTCACTTCATCGGGCACTTGTCGTGGAAGCGGTCCTGATCGTTGGTGACGATCGTGGCAACGGTCTTCAGCGAAAGCTCGCCCCCGGCACCCTTCACCACGTCCTGCAAATAGAAGTTCTGGATCGGGATGTGGTTGTTGCCATATTTGAACGCGCCGCGCAGCGACTTGAAGTTGGCCTTCTCCATCTCGGCCTTCATCGCATCCTTCTTGGCGGTGTCACCGCCGACGGCAACCACCGCGCTGTTGATGAGCTGCGCCGCGTCATAGGCCTGCGCGCCGTAATAGCTCGGCCGGGCGCCTGGATATTTCGTGCGGTAGTCAGCGACGAACTTCTTGTTCTGCTCATTCGGGAGGTCGTTCACCCATTCCTGTGCACCGGGCACCCCGAACGCATTCTCCTTCTGCAACGGCAACGTCGTCTCGTCGACGGTGAAGGCGGTGTAGAGCGGCATGGTGCTCTTCATGCCGGCCTGGACATATTGATTGAGGAACTGCGCGCCGGCCGCACCGGGATAGAACACGAAGATCGATTCGGCGCCGGAGGCACGGGCTTTCGCCAGCTCGGCCGAGAAGTCGAGCTGGCTCGGCCACACCGTGTATTCCTCACCCTTGATCTCGCCCTTGAACGTACTCTTCACGCCCGCAAGCATGTCCTTGCCGGCGGCGTAGTTCGGGCCGATCAGGAACACGCTCTTGACGCCGTTCGCGTTCATGTTGAGGCCCATAGCGGCCGGCGTCTGGTCGTTCTGCCAGGAGGTCGAGAACACGTATTGCGAACACAGCTCGCCTGCGAGCTGCGACGGGCCGGCATTGGCCGAGATCAGGAAGGTCTGCGAGTCCACCGCGGTCTTGAGCGAGGCGAGCAGCACGTTCGACCAGATGTAGCCGGCGAGGAAATCGACCTTGTCGGACTGCACCAGCTTCTCGGTCTTCTGCTTGCCGACATCAGGCTTCTGGCCATCGTCCTCGTAGATCACCTCGACCGGCTTGCCGCCCATCTTGCGGCCGAGATGATCGAGCGCGAGCTCGAAGGAGTTGCGCATGTCGTTGCCGATCACAGCGGTCGGGCCGCTGAAGGTCGAGACGAAACCGATCTTGATGGTGTCGCCGGCGAATGCCGGGTTTGCCAGCGCGAGCGCAGCCGCGCCCGCCAGCCAGAATGCTGTCCTCATAACCATTCCCCTCCTCAATTCTCATTGTCCCGGAAGCGAGGCGATCGCCGCCCCGGGTCGTCTCTATTGAACGCAAAATCTGTCGAGCCGCCAATGGTTCAGCGCCTGCCCCTGCACCATATTTCGCCTCAAACGGGGATGGCAAGAAATATAATTCTACTCACTTCGACCAAGTCTGCGGCGCTTTTTCGCGGCAGTTCGATACACGCCGCCTATCCTTCAATTGATGACGGCTATTGGACCGCGGGGGCCAATCCGCACATAAGTGAAGGATGTAACAGCTGCGAGAATCGAGGGCGCATCATGGCCGCAAATCCCCATCGCGTCGTCATCGTCGGCGCCGGCTTCGGCGGGCTGGAGACGACCTACCGGCTCGACGGCAGCCCGGTCGAGATCACGCTGATCGACCGCCGCAACCATCATCTGTTTCAGCCGCTGCTCTATCAGGTCGCGACCGCATCGCTTGCGACCAGCGAGATCGCCTGGCCGATCCGCCATCTCATGAGTGACCGGCGCGAGGTGACGACGCTGTTTGCAAACGTCAGTGGCGTGGACGCGGAGAAGCGCTGCGTGCTGCTCGACGACGGCAGCGAGGTGCCCTACGACACGCTGGTGCTCGCGACTGGGGTCCGCCACGCCTATTTCGGCCATGATGAATGGGAACAGTTCGCACCCGGACTGAAGACGCTGGAGGATGCGACCACGCTGCGCCGGCATATTCTGGTGGCGTTCGAGCGCGCCGAGCGCGAGACCGATCCGGCGCGACGCGCGGCACGGCTCACCTTCGTCATCATCGGCGCTGGACCAACCGGTGTCGAACTGGCCGGCACCATCATCGAGCTGGCGCGGCACACATTGCCGCCGGACTTCCGCAACATCGATACGACCAAAGCGCGCGTCGTGCTGATCGAGGCGGGTCCTCGCGTGCTCGCCGGTTTCGCCGACGATCTCTCGGCCTATGCGCAGGCCTCGCTCGAAAAAATCGGCGTCGAGGTCGTGCTGGGCCAGCCCGTCACCGAGATCGACCGCGACGGCGTCGTCTATGGTGGACAGCGGCTGAACGCGAAAACCATGATCTGGGCCGCCGGCGTGCGCGCCTCGCCCGCCGCCGAATGGCTGGGCGCGCCGGCAGATCGCGCCGGGCGCGTGCAGGTCGAGGCGGATCTCACCATCCCCGGCCATCCCGAGATCTTTGCGATCGGCGACACCGTGAGCATCAACGCCTGGAACGGCAAGCCGGTGCCCGGCATCGCGCCGGCGGCCAAGCAGCAGGGCCGCCATGTCGCCGAGACCATCAAAGCGCGCCTGCGCGGCGCGGCGACGGGCCCATTCCGCTACAAGCACGCCGGCAGCCTCGCCCAGATCGGCAAGCAGCTCGCCGTGATCGACTTCGGCCGCATCAAGCTGCGCGGCACCGTCGCGTGGTGGATCTGGGGCATCGCCCACATCTACTTCCTGATCGGGCTCCGCCACCGCCTCAGCGTCGCCATGAGCTGGCTCTGGGCCTACGCCCGCGACCAGCGCGCGGCGCGGCTGATCACGCAGGGCAGCAGCAAGGTGGTGTAGGGGACGATTCTTCTCCCTCTCCCCGCTCTTACGGGGAGAGGTGAAGAACCCCTACTTCACCAGCTCGCACCCGCCCTCGGCCATCGGGCGGAACGCCTGATCAGGCGCAATCGTCGAGACCAGCCTGTAATAGTCGTACGGGTATCTCGACTCCTCCGGCTTCTTGACCTCGAACAGATACATCGGATGCACCACGCGGCCGTCCTGGCGAATTGTGGTGTCGCCGAACAGTCTGTCCTTGCCTTTGAACTTCTTCATTTCGGGCACGACGTCCTTCGCATTATCGCTGCCGGTGGCGGCGACTGCATTGAGATAGGCGAGCGTGGATGCATAGACGCCGGCCTGATTGCCGCTCGGCATCTTGCCGTTCATGCCGGGACGCGCGGCAAATCGCTTGGCGAAGGCGCGGGTGTCGTCGTTCATGTCCCAGTAGAAGGCTTCCATCAGCTGAAGCCCCTGGGCAACCTTGATGCCCATGCCGTGGACGTCGTTGATGAAGAGCAGGAAGGCGACCAGCTTCTGGCCGCCTTGCTGGATGCCGAATTCGGCCGCCTGCTTCACCGCGTTGATGGTGTCGCCGCCGGCGTTGGCAAGCCCGATCACCTGCGCCTTCGAGCCCTGCGCCTGCAACAGGAAGGAGGCGAAGTCTGACGTGCCGAGCGGATGCTTCGACGACCCCAACACCTTGCCGCCATGCGCTTCGATGTATTTCTGCGCTTCCGCCTCGATGCCCTTGCCGAGCGCATAGTCGACCGTGAGGAAATACCAGTCCTTGCCGCCGCGCGACATCATTGCGGCCGCCGTCGTATTGCCGGTCGCCCAGGTGTCGTTGACCCATTGGATGGTGTTGGGTGAACACGCCTTGCCGGTGAGATCGGCGCTCGCAGTCGACGACGCGAGGAACGTCATGCGGCTACCGCGCAACAGCGTGTTGATGGAGAGGCCGACCGCCGAGTTCGGCACGTCGACGATGGCATCGACACCTTCGACATCCAGCCACTTGCGCGCGATGGCGTTGCCGACATCGGCCTTGTTCTGATGGTCGGCATAGACGATCTCGACCTTGATGCCCTTACCCCCACCGTTGAAATCCTCCGCCGCCATGCGCGCGGCCTCGACCGAGCCCATGCCGTTAGTATCCTGGAAAATGCCGGAAATGTCGTTGAGCACGCCGACACGCACGACATTGTCGGAAATCTCTGCGCTCGCGGCGCCGCTCAACAGGCTCGCGGCCAGCGCAAACGCCCACTTCAGATGCTTCATTGGTCCCTCCCCTTTTGTTTCGCCCCCGGTCGCGTCAGGCCGGCGTGATCGTCACCGGCAGGCTGTCGAGCCCGCGCAGGGTGTTGTTGAAGCGGCGCCTCGGCTCGCCCGTGATCTCGATGCTGGCGACCCGGCGGGCCAACGCCGAGAGCATCGTCTCACCTTCAAGCCGCGCCACCAGCTGGCCGACGCACATGTGAATGCCGGAGCCGTAGCCGACATGACCGGAGGTGCGGCGCGTGATGTTGTAGCTGTCCGGCTGGTCCCAGCGCCGCGGATCGCGATTGGCGGCAGCGAGGAACATCAGCACTTTCTCGCCCTCGCCGATGGTCGCGCCTGACAGCTCGACCTCGCGTGTTGTCGTGCGGAAGAAAGTCTGCACCGGGCTCTCGAAGCGTACGGCCTCCTCGAAAGCATTACGCGCGAGCGTGAGGTCGCCACGCAAGCGCCGCCATTGCTCGGGGAAGCGAGCCAGGCAATAGACCGCAGCACCGATGCCATTGACCGTGGTGTCGAGGCCGGCCGACAGCAATGAGCGCACAAGCAGCGGTGCTTCAGTCGCGCTGATGGCCCCCTCATCGACATGGGCGTGGATGCAGGCGCCGATGCCGCCGGCCGTGAGGTTGTCGCGCTGGCATTGTGCGGTGACGTAGGCCTGGTGCGGCGCCGAGCGCGCGATTGCGTCCTGGCGCAGCTGGTTCGGGGGGCCGAAGGCGTTGAACACCAGACTGGCATAGGGAATGAGATTCTCGCGTCCCTCCGGCTTCAGCCCCAACACATCCGGGAAGATCGAGAGCGGATAGGCTTCCGCGAGATCCGTGATGGCGTCAAAACTGCGCTTCTCGAGCAGCACGTGGACCCGCGCCTCGGCCGCCGCGGCAAAGCGGTCGCGAAGCCCCTTCATCACGGTTGGCGACAGCACCTTTGACAGCACCGCGCGGGTGCGGGTGTGCGCGGGCGGGTCGGCCTCGAGGATCAGGCTCGGCGGCCGCCACGGCGTCTCCCTCTTGAAATCGGACAGGCCGACGCCGCGGCTGGAGCAGAAGGTCGCGGGGTCGTTCAGGACGGCATGGACCTCGGCGTAGCGCGCCACGCCATAGACGCTCCATTTGTCGAGATAGACCACCGGCCCCGCCTCCCGCAGCTGCTCATGTGCGGGATACGGATCGGCAAAAAAATCCATCGCGAAGGGATCGACGTCGAGATGCGGGACGCCCGACGCAGGGAAGCCGGATGCGCTCATGAAAATCCTCCCTCATTTTGATCTTGTGAAAGGGCAGCGCTTGCCCTTAGGTCTTCCGGCGCGCCACGAATGAGCCCGACATGCCGCCTTCGACCAGATCCCGCCAAAGACCTGCGCCCGCTGATGTGGGCCCGACGCTCGATCTCGATCGCTACGTCCCGGCCTTCATCACCTTCATCGCCAACAAGCTCTCGAACAGCGCGACCGCGTTCTATCAGAAGCAGTTCGGCGTCAACGTCACGGAATGGCGCATCATGTCGCTGCTGGCGATCGAGCCCGGCATTCCCGCCTCGCGCATCTGCCACGTCATCGGTTTTGACAAGGGCCCGGTGAGCCGCACGCTTGCGGGCTTGGAGAAGCGTGGGCTGGTGTCGATCCGCACCGATCCTGACGATGGCCGCACCCATTCGATCTCGCTGACGGCGAGGGGCCGCGCCACCCATGACAAGGTGATCGTCGCGGCGTTCGAGCGCGAAAAGCGTCTGTTGTCGTGTCTGAGCAAGGACGAGCGCGAGGTGCTGATCGATTTGTTGCGCCGGCTGCACGAAAATCTCGGCGCGGTGACCGACAGCAGTTACGGCTAACGCGAAGCGCGTCGTGTTGCTGCGTCCAGGCACGCACAGGCATTTGCCCGCGGCATCCTCTCTGCCGAGCATCGTTTCCTCCAGTATCAGGCGCAGCGGTTCCCCCGCCGTCATCCTTGTCTGGAACGGTTCGCATAAATTAGTTGCTTAAGCAACAAAAGAATCGTGCGGGATATTGCGGCAGAATGGCTGGCTTATCTATTTGGGCGAGCTACCCGCAGCCGATCCACTCCCCCGACGCATCGTCATTCAACCGCGCCACCTCACCCGCACGCCGCGTCAGCACCGCGCGCTGATTGATGTAGCCCTTGTCGGTGATCTCGCCGCCGTCGACCGACGGCGGCTCGGCGAGCAGCAGCGCGCGCGTGGCGTGGCCGGAGGAGTTGGCGCTCTGCTGCTTCAGCTTTGCGAGACCCTGCGCGATCGCAGTTTTGACCTTGTCATGCGCCAGCACGTCGCTTACGCCCGCCGTCTCGGGCAACCCGGCATGGGCGCGGCAGGCGGCGGTGTTCGGGAACACGAGGAAGCGCACCTCGTCGCCGCCATGACCTGTAACCACGATATCCTGTGCGAGCGGCGCCAGAGCCGCAATGCCGGCAACGCGCAACGTGCCGACGCTGACCCATGTGCCGGAATTGAGCTTGAAATCCTCCGCGACACGGCCGTCGAAGAACAGGCCGCGCTCCGGCCGCTGCGCATCGGCGAATTTCACGGCGTCACCGATGAGATAAAAACCCTCTTCGTCAAACGCCTGCCTGGTCAACTCCGGCGCCTTCCAATAGCCGGGCGTGACGTTGGGGCCGCGCACGCGCACCTCCAGCTTGTCACCGGAGGCGACGAGCTTCAACTCGGTGCCGGGGATCGGTACGCCGATATTACCGGAACGCTCCGCAAGGAAGTGGCAGTCGGTCGCAAGCGGCGACGTTTCGGTCGAGCCCCAGGCCGAGACCATCGGCAGCGGGCGGCCGACGGTCTCGACGGACAGCTGCTCGAGCGCATCCCAGAGGTTCTGCGGCAATGCCGCACCGGCATAGAAGGCGAACTTCACCTCGTCGAAGAAACGGCGGCGCAGCCCCTCGTCGCCGCGCAGCGCCGCAATCAGCATGTCGAAGCCGCGCGGCACGTTGAAATAGATCGTCGGCATCACGCTCTTGAGGTTCGCGATCGAGGCCGCAAACAGGGCCGGCGCGGGCTTGCCGCCGTCGATATAGAGCGAGCCGCCGTTGCGCAGCACGAGGTTGAAATTGTGGTTGGCGCCGAAGGTGTGGCTCCAGGGCAGCCAGTCGAGAATGACGAGATCGCCTGGCTGTTCGAGAAACGTCCAGGTCTGCGCCTTGGCCTGCTGGCTCGAGGTCAGCATGCGATGGGTGTTGATGACGGCCTTCGGCGTTCCGGTCGAGCCCGAGGTGAACAGAAATTTTGCGATCGTGTCCGGCGTCACTGCGGCGAAGGCCGTTGCGACGTCCGGCGTCTCAGCCGTTGCTGCAACGGTGCGGAACGCCAGCACTTCGTCGTCATCGGCATTGCCGCTGATGACCTGCGCGTGGTGCAGCGGCCGGATCGCCGCAAGCGCCGCGGCAAACGGCGTTGTCGCGGAGACATAGATCGCGCCGGGCTCGAGCAGCGCGATCATGCCCTTGAGCTTGTCAAAATCCTTCGACATCAGCGAATAGGCCGGCGAGATCGCAGCCGACGGCACGCCGACATGCTGCGCGGCGAGCGCGAGCAGCGCATGGTCGATGCTGTTGTCGGAGAGGATGACCAGCGGGCGCTCCGCGCCCAGGCCCTGCCCCAGGATCCAGGACGCCGCCCCACGCACCTGCCGCAGCGCCTGTGCATAGGTGACGGTGGTCCAGGGCCCTTCGGTGTTGCCGCGCTCGGCGAGGAAGATCGTATCCGGCGTCTGCCGCGCAAAATGCTCCAGCCAGTCGCCGACGCAGCGCGCGCTGTCGCGCAAAGGCTCCGGAGATCGCAGCACGATGCTGCCGTCGTCGCGATGCTCGGCGACGGTCTTTGGCGTTGCGAACGGGCTGGCAGCGTCACCGCGTGGGGCGGATGTCATGTGTTTCCTCCTCGCCGGACGTCCGGATCGGCCGCAGCCTCGTTCCGGGCCGCTTTGGCCATAATGTTGGGCAAGGCAATTGTTGTCGTCAACAACAATCTTTCGCTTGGACCATCGAGACGCTATGGTTGCACAGCAGGAGAGACGATGTGACAGCCACCGCAACCCAGACGTCCCCACGCAAGCGAGCCAGCAACGGCGCGGCGCGACTGAACGACGCGGACGAAATCGGGCTCGGCGCGCTGGTCGGGCACGCCGGCTATGCGGTGCGGCGTTTCCAGATCTGGATCTTTCAGGACTTCATCAAGACGCTCGGCGACGTCGACATCCGTCCGACGCAATATTCGGTATTGACGGTGATCGGCGCCAATCCGGGCCTGTCGCAGATGGCGGTCGCAAAACGCCTCGGCATCGAGCGGGCGCGACTGGTGCATCTGCTCGACAGCCTGGAGGGCCGCAAGCTGGTCAAACGGATCAAGTCGAAGGCGGACCGGCGCTCGCATGCGCTGCACCTCACCGCTCAGGGCGAGACGGCACTGGCAAAATTCAAGCGGCTTGCCGCCGAGCATGAGCGGCATGTCGAGGACAAGATCGGCAAGGCGAACCGGGAGCGGTTACTTCAGATCCTCGCCGACTTCACCTGACGCCAGCTGCCCAAAATTTATGCAAATGCCCGTTACGAGGCGCGAGCGCGGCACTGGCCCAGATTGTAAAAAATTCTCCTAACCACATGATCCTTCGATAACATCCGGAGCATCGCGCCTGCCCGGATTCTGTACACAATGGCACATCGCTTGCTTCGATCCGGGTGAGGACGAGTTGCCGGAGTTTTGACGCCATGGGGGCTGAGCAGCCTGAAACGATCGCCGCGATTGTGGCCGCGCATCGCGCGGGCACGCTCACGCCGGCCGAGACGATCGCCCGCACCTACCAGCGTATCCGCGACTACAACGACCCCGCCGTCTTCATCAGCCTGCGCGACGAAAGGGATGCGATTGCGGACGCCGAGAAGCTTGTCGCGCGCGCGGATGCCGCAAGCCTGCCGCTCTACGGCATCCCGGTCGGCGTGAAGGACAATATCGACGCGCTCGGCTTTCCCACCACGGCGGCCTGCCCGGCCTTCTCCTACAACCCGGCACATGACTCCACCGCGGTGGAGCGGCTGCGCGCGGCCGGTGCGATCATCGTCGGCAAGACCAATCTCGACCAGTTCGCAACCGGCCTCGTCGGCGTGCGCTCGCCTTACGGCATTCCCAGGAATTCGCTCCGCGAGGATCTGATCCCCGGCGGATCGAGCTCGGGCTCGGCGACCGCGGTCGGCGCCGGCCTTGTACCGCTGACTCTCGGCACCGACACCGCCGGTAGCGGGCGCGTGCCGGCGATGCTCAACAACATCGTCGGGCTGAAGCCGAGCCTCGGCATGATCTCAACCGCGGGCCTCGTGCCGGCCTGCCGCACGCTCGATTGCATCTCGGTGTTTGCGTTGACGGTGGACGATGCCATGCTCGCGCTGTCCGTGATGGCCGGCCCCGACCAGGCCGATCCGTTCTCGCGCGACCGGCCGCTTGGCGCGATCACGCCGTTCCCCGCGAACGTCCGCCTCGGCGTGCCGCGCAACGGGCAGCTGATCTTCTTCGGCGACAAGAAGGCGGAAGCGGCCTATGGCGATGCGTTGAAGCGCTGGACGTCGCTCGGCGCAACGCTGGTCGAGTTCGACCTCGAGCCATTCTACGAGACGGCGCGGCTGCTCTATGAAGGTCCCTGGGTTGCCGAGCGTTATCTCGTGATCCGCAACCTGCTCGCGTCCGCGCCCGACTCGATCCATCCGGTCACGCGCGAGATCACCGCGGCCGGCGCACGGCTGACGGCGGCGGAAACCTTCTCGGCGCTCTACCGTTTGCAAGGCCTGCGCAAGATCGCCGAGCGCACCTTTGCCAATATCGACGCGCTGGTGCTGCCGACGGCGCCGACGGCCTATACGACCGCGCAGGTGCTGGCCAATCCGATCGAGCTCAACAGCCGGCTCGGCACTTACACGAACTTCGTGAACCTGCTCGATCTCTGCGGTCTCGCGTTGCCGGCATCGATGCGCGCGGATAGCATTCCGTTCGGCATCACACTACTGGCGCCTGCGGGGCGCGACGCGATGCTCGCCAGCATCGGCCGCGTATTTCATGCGGACACGAAGATGACCGTGGGTGCGAAAGGCGTGGCACAGGCACCCCTGGCGCCGCTGCCGGCAAACAATGCCGACGAGATTCCAATTGCGGTGGTCGGCGCGCATCTCTCCGGCATGGCGCTGAATGGCGAGCTGAAGGCGCTGAACGGGCGCCTGATCGAGGCCACCAAGACAACGCCGGACTACAAGCTCTATGCGCTTCCGACCACGCCGCCGAAACCGGGTATGCTGCGCGTCGAAGCCGACAAGGGCGCGGCGATCGAGCTGGAGATCTGGTCGCTGTCCTCATCCGCGTTCGGCAAGTTCGTCAACGCGATTCCCGCGCCGATGGCGATCGGCACGATCCGACTTGCCGATGGTCGGAGCGTAAAGGGCTTTCTCGTCGAGCCGGAGGTGCTGGGCGAAGCGCGCGACATCACGAGCTATGGCGGCTGGCGCGCTTATATGGCGGAAGCGGCGACGGCGTAGCTGCCGTAGGGTGGGCAAAGCGAAGCGTGCCCACCATTCGCGAAGTCGGTACGGACGATAGATGGTGGGCACGGCGCGCGAAATGCGCGCCTTTGCCCACCCTGCGGCATCTACGAGATCACACTGACACCGCGTAAATCTCGTACTCCCCGCGCACCAGCTCGATATGCGCGCGCATGGCAGCCGCGGCACCCTGCTTGTCGCCGCGCATGATGGCGACGACGACGCGGTCGTGCTCGGCTTGCGACTTGGCGAGACGGCCGAGGTTGCGGAACTGGGCACGGCGGAACGGCTGCACGCGCACGCGCGTCGCGAGCGTGATTTCCGCGATGTAGCCGTTCTGTGAACCCGCATAGATCGCGTTGTGGAAGCGCTCGTTGACCTCATGGAAGCGATCGGGATTGCCGGTGTAGCTCAACACCCGCAGCTCTTCGTGGACGGCCTCCAAGCCGTGACGCTCCGCCGCCGTCATGCGCTCGGCCGCAAGGCCGGCGCACAGCGCCTCAAGCTCGGCCATCGCTTCGAACATGCTGGTCAGCCGGTCGATCGAGGGTTGAGCTACGACAGCGCCGCGATGGGGCCGCGCCTCGACCAGGCCGCTCGCCACCAGTTGGCGCAGCGCCTCGCGCACCGGCGTGCGGGAGACGCTGAAGCGGCGTGCAATATCGGTCTCGTCCAGCGGCGCACCGGGCCGCAGGGTTCCGCGTACGATCTCGTCGGCGAGCTGAAGGCGCAGCTCCTCGGCGCGCGTGACCTTCTGCACCGACGGCAGGGCGCGGTCGACGCGCGGCACCACCGGCTCGGCCGGCAGTATTCCGGGCGGAAGATCGTCGAGCGTCATACGGTCAGGTCTCTTTCGACTCGTCGATGATGCTGACATGGGCAGCGACGACGCGCCAGCCCTCCGGGAAGCGAATCCAGGTCTGCATCTGCCGGCCGACCCGGCCGGGCGACGTATCGCGATAGAACAGGGTGGAGGCGACCGCGGTGTCGCGTCCGTAGCTGGTGATGACGGTCTTGGCAGTGCGGCGGTTGAGGCCGACCGGCGAGCGCCCGGCGCGGAAGCCGGAGATCGCCTCATAGCCATAGAGGTTCTCGCCGATGCCGTAGCGCAGCGTGCGGGGATCGTTGCGGAAGAGCTCACCGAGCACGGCGACGTCGTTGGCAACGAGAGCCTGCTCGTAACGCTCGAACGCGGCCTTCACTTCCGCGATCACGTCGGGGAGATCGATCTCCATCTCAAAATCCTCTCGGCGCTGGCGCAGACGCCACGCCCATCTTTTCCAATGCGTAAGCGACACGCAACGCGATGTCCTCGCGCCAGGGCGCGGCGATGATCTGCACGCCGATCGGCAGCGGCTCGAGCGGCACGGGCACCGCGACCACGGGCAGGCCGATGAAGGAGATCGGCTGGGTGTGGATGCCGATATTGGCGCGCACCGGCAGGTCGACGCCGTCGAGATTGAAAGTGACTTGCCCGAGTTTTGGCGCGGTGCAGGGCGTCGCGGGCGCGAGCAGCACGTCGACCGATTTGAAGATCTCGGCAAACTGCGCGCGATACCAGCGGCGGAACTTTTGCGCGCGGTCGACCAGCGGCGCGGGGACCATGGCGCCGGCGATCAGCCGGTCGCGCACGGCGGGATCGAAATCGTTCGGGCGCTTGCGCAGGCGGTCGAGATGCAACGAGGCGCCTTCTGTGGTGGTGATGATATAAGCCGCCGCGCGGGCGCGCGCGGCTTCGGGCACGTCGACGACCTTTGTCGCGCCGAGTGCCTTGGCGACACGGCTGACAGCTTCGACGGCTTCTGGAAACAAGTTTGTCTGGAAGTGTCCGCCGGCAATCGCGATGCGCAGGTCCGAAACCGGATTGGCGATCAGCGGCGCCGTTGGCTCCAGCCCGCGCGTGGTGCAGGCGGCATCGTCCGCATCCGGTCCCTGCATCACATCATAGGCGAGCGCGAGATCGGTGACGGAGCGCGCGAACGGGCCGAGATGATCGAGGCTTGCGACGAACGGGAACGAGCGCGCCCGCGACAGCCGGCCATAGGTCGGCTTCAGGCCAAAGATGCCGCAGAAGGAGGACGGCACGCGGATCGAGCCATTGGTATCGGAGCCGAGCGCGATCGGCACCAGCGCGCCACCGACGGCGCTGCCAGAACCGCCGGACGAGCCGCCGCTCATCCGCGTCGTGTCATGCGGATTGCGCGAGGGACCGTCATGGACGTTCTCGCCGGTGAAGTCGTAAGCGTATTCGCCCATGTTGAGCGCGCCGACGAGGACGGCGCCGGCGGCTTCCATCCGCTCGATCAGCGTCGCGTCGCGCTTGGATGGCGCGAGATCGCGGTTGATCTTGGAGCCGGCGCGCGTGGCGAGGCCGGCGACGTCGAACAGGTTCTTCACCGCAAAGGGCACGCCGGCGAGCGGCCCGACCTTCTTGCCCGCGGCGATGTCGGCATCGATCGCGCGGGCCTTGGCGCGGGCGCGATCGGCGGTGACGTCGGTGAAGGAATTGAGGACGCCGTCGTGCTGCTTGATCCGGGCAAGGGCTGCTTCGGTGGCATCGAGCGCGGACAATTGGCCGCCGGCCACCGCTTTCGCGATGTCGGCCGCATTCATCTCTGGCTTGGTCGTCATGGCGGCGTCAGGCGGTGAAGATCGGCGCCGGCTCGGTCTCGTCCGGCAGCGCGAATTCATCGACCAGGCGGGCGAGCCGCAGCGACACGTCGAGATTGGCGCGAACCGCCGGCCTCCACGCCTGTTCGACCGGCAGCGCCAGCGCTTTGGATAAGGCGTCGATGTAGTCGTCCAACGGTTCGGCGGCCATTACTCTCTCAAACCATGCGTCTCGCGCACGAGATCGCGCGTGTCGGTCAGTGAACCGGCAACGGCGGGTGCGGGATCGCCGTCAGCAGCTCCTTGGTGTAGTCGTCCTGCGGATCGCTCAAAACCCTCTCGGAAGTGCCTTCCTCGACGATTCGACCCGTCCGCATGACAATGACACGATCGCACAACAAGCGCACTACATTCAAATCATGCGAGACGAACAGATAGCTCATACCTAGCGTCTTCTTGAGGTCCTGGAGCAGGTTCAGGACCACGGCCTGGACCGAGACGTCCAGCGCCGCCGTCGGCTCGTCCAGGATGACGAGCTTGGGGTGGAGCGCAATCGCCCGGGCAATGCCGACGCGGGCCTTCTGGCCGCCGGACAATTGATGCGGGAATCGGTCGAGCAGATTGTGCGGCAGCCCGACCATGGTGGCGAGCTCCTCGCAGCGGAAGCGGAGCGCCTCGCGCCCCCTGATGTCGCCGAGCTGCATGATCGGGTCGGCGATAGCACGCACGGCGGTGAAGCGCGGGTTGAGGCTGTCGGTCGGGTCCTGGAACACCATCTGGATGCGGCTGCGCTGGGGCAGCCGGGCGAAAGAGGCAGGCTGGATGGCGCCGATGTCCTCGCCGTCGAACTGGATCAGGCCGGAGGTCTGGTCGAGCAGGCGCATGACCATCATGGAGGTGGTCGATTTGCCGCAGCCGGATTCGCCGACCAGGCCGACGCTCTCGCCATGGCCGATCGAGAAGCTGATGCCGTCGACGGCGCGGAACACGTCGGGCTCCACGGGGGGCTTGCGGCCGAACAGTTTTCCGAGCGTCGCAGTGGCGCCCTGGCGGGGATATTCCTTGACCAGCTTTTCGATAAGGAGGAGAGGCTTCTGACTCTCGGCACTTGCCGCGGCGGCCGGAGCAGCCTCCGCGGGCGCGGCGGGTGCAGCACCCTCCTCTTCCGGCAGCAGGTCGCGCAAGGACACACCGAGCCGCGGCGTCGCGCGCATCAGCTTCTTGGTGTAGGGGTGCTGCGGGTTGGCAAAGATGTCGGCGGCCTTGGCGGTCTCGACCACCCGGCCCTTCTCCATCACCACCACGCGGTCGCAATAGGCCGCAGCCAGGCCAAGATCGTGGGTGATCAGGATGGTCGACATCGCCTTGCGTTTTGTGAGTTCGACGATCAGGTCCATCACCGCTTTCTGCGTGGTGACATCGAGGCCCGTGGTCGGCTCGTCGGCGATCAAGAGTTGCGGATTGCAGGCGAGCGCGAGCGCGATGACGACGCGCTGGCACATGCCGCCGGAGAGCTCGAACGGATAGGCGTGATAGCGCTCGCGCGGGCGGGCGATCTTGACCTGCTCCAGCGCCTCGATCGCCTTTTCTCCGTGATCCGAGACCATCGCCTGCTGCACGTGGGTGCGCAGCACGTCCTCGATCTGGTCGCCCACTTTGCGGATCGGGTTCAGTGCCGCGCGCGGGTTCTGGAAGATCATCGAGACCTCGCGGCCGCGCAAATCGCGCATCTGGTCTTCGGTCGCGGCCTTGACGTCGATGCCGGAGAACATCACCGAGCCCTCGGCGATCTTGCCGGCGCGGTCGAGGATGCGCATCACCGCGTAGGAGGTCACCGACTTGCCGGAGCCGGACTCGCCGACGATGGCGAGCGTCTCGCCCTTGGCGACGGAGATGTTGACGTGCTGCACGGCTTTGACGATGCCGCGTCGGGTGGTGAATTCGACGGTGAGGTCCTGGACGTCAAGCAAAGGCTGGGCGGTCATCGATGGCTCCGGTCGCTCAAGACGTCGAAAACAACCCCATGCACAGTAGAATCGACATTGAAATCATTGGAGAATTTTTGCCTGACGTTTGCCATCACGTCCTCCGCTGGGGGTCGACGATGTCGCGGAGGCCGTCGCCGAGGAGGTTGAAGCAGAACACGGCGATCATCAGCGCGAGGCCGGGGAACAGCGCAATCCACCATTCGCCTGAGACCATGAAGCCCGCGCCTTCGGCGACCATGATGCCCCATTCTGCCGTCGGCGGACGGACGCCGAGGCCGATGAAGGACAGGCCGGCGGCATTGAGGATGGCGTAGCCCATGGTCAGCGACATCTGCACGATCATGATCGGCATGATGTTGGGCAGGATATGCACCAAGAGGATGCGGAATTCGCCGTTACCGGACAAACGCGCGGCCTGCACGAAGCCGGCATTGCGGCGGACGTTGGCCTCGGCGCGCGCGACGCGGGCGTAGAGCGGGAAGTTCACGATGGCGGTGGCCAGGATGATGTTCTGCACGGTGTTGCCGAGTGCGGCCACGATGCCCATCGCCAGCACGAACAGCGGGAAGGCCATGATGGTGTCGGCGATGCGGCCGACGATGCGGTCGGTCCAGCCCCCGAAATAGCCGGCGGCAATGCCGGCGAGCCCGCCCATCAAGAACACCAGCACGACGGAGGCGACCGCAATGAACGTATCGAGCCGCGTCGCCACCACGACCCGGCTGAAGATGTCACGGCCCAATTGGTCGGTGCCGAACCAGTGCGCGGCCGACGGTGCTTTCAGCGCCGCCGCGGTATCGGAGGCGAGCGGATCATACGGCACCACATAGGGGCCGAAGACCGCGGCAAGGAGAATGACGATCAGCAGGGCGAAAGAGAAGCCCGTGACCTTGTTCTCGCCGAGAACGTAGCGCGTCTGTTCGAGGAGCGCGACGAGTCCTGAGGTTCGCGCGGGACCGGCGGGTTCGACGGCAGGTGCAACGGAGCTCATGGTTCAGCCCTCCAGCCTGACGCGTGGATCGATCACGCCATAGAGAATGTCGATCACGAGATTCAAAAGCACGTACATCACCGCCATGGTCAGGACAAAGCCCTGCACCGGCGCGAAGTCCGACGAGATCAGCGCCTCGACCGCATAGGAGCCGATGCCGGGCCAGGCGAACACTTTTTCGACCAGCACGTTGGCGCCGAGCAGGAACGAGAACACCATGCTGAGCGTGGTGATGACCGGCAGCATCGCGTTGCGGAATGCGTAGGTGACGATGACGGTCGCCGGCGACAGGCCGCTGGCGCGCGCGGTGCGGACGAATTCGGACGACAGCACGGCGAGCATCGAGGCGCGCGTCATGCGCGCGATCGGCGCCAGCGAGAAGATCGCAAGCGTCGTCGCCGGCAGGATCAACTGGCTCAGTGCCGAGCGAAACGCTTCGAGGTCACGCGCAATCAGCGTGTCGATCAGATAGAAGCCGGTCACCGTTGGTGGCGCGCTGTAGAAAACGTCCAACCGGCCGAGCGGCGCCGGCGACCAGCCGAGCTGGAAGTAGAAGAAATAGACCAGCACAAGGCCGGTGAAGAACACGGGTAACGACACGCCGGCTGTCGTCGTGACCCGACATAAGTGGTCGACCCATGATCCCGGTCGCGTCGCCGCCAGCACGCCGAGCGGAATCGCAATGACGATCGAAACGACGAGGCCGAGCAGCGTGAGCTCGGCCGAGGCCGGCAGGCGGTTACGGATCTCGGTCGCGACCGGCTGGCCGGTCGTGAGCGAATTGCCGAAATCGCCATGGGCGAGGTCGTTGGTGTAGCGGAAGAACTGCTCGATCAGCGGCTTGTCGAGGCCGAGTTTCTTGCGGATCTGCTCGACGGCTTCCTTGGTCGCGGCGGGACCGGCGAAGTATGCCGCGGGATCACCCGGCAGCGCGCGGGTCAGCAGGAAGGTGACGATGACGACGCCGATCAGCGACGGAATCGCGAACATCAGGCGCTTGCCGATCATGGTCAGCATGGGACGCGCTCCGCGCTTGCGAGTGGCGAGTAGCGAATGGCGAATGGTCGTTCGCGATTGACGGTCATGATCCCTGCTCCCCTATTCGCTATTCGCCACTCCCTATTCGCTCACCTCACCCCTTCGTCATCGCGCGATAGTCGAGGCGGCGGTGGAACCAGTATTGGTAGCCCGAGATGTTCTTCTGCATCGCGACGTTGACGAAGGGCTGGTACAGCGGGATGCGCGGGACGTCGGCAAAGGCGAGGTCGACAAAGCCTTTCACGTCGGTGTCGTAGGTCGCCATGTCGCCGGTGGCTGCCGCAGTGCGCGCGCCGTCGATGAACTTGTCCATCTCCGCCGACTTGTAGCTCATGGTGTTGAAGACGGAATTGTTGCCGTGATAGCACCAGTAGAAGAAGTATTCGGGGTAATCGAGCCAGCCCGAGAACACGTTGGTGAAGAGCGGCATCTCCTTCTTGTTCAACTCGGTGCGCCAGTTGGCGCCGGGCACCTTGTTGATGGTGGTCTTGATGCCGAGCTGCGCGAGCGATTCCTGCACCAGCACGCAGAGCGGCTCGTTGACGCCGGCGAAATTCAGATCGAACGAGATCGTGGTCTCAAAACCGTTGGCGAGGCCTGCTTCCGCCATCAGCGCCTTGGCCTTCTCGATGTCGGTGTTGTATTTGTGCGGCTGCGGCCAGGCGACTTCGGTCGGCTTGTCCTTGGCCGCACCGAACATCGGGTTCGCAAGCCCGAACATCACGGCGTCCATGATCTTCTGATAGGGCAGCGCGTAGGCGACCGCCTGCCGCACCTTCACATTGTCGAACGGCGGCTTGGTGACGTTCATGCCGATATACTGGATGCCGTTTGAGAACGGCAGCGACACCACATTGAGCTTGCCGTTCGCCTTCATCTCCTGAAAATCCTTGAACGGCAATTCGTAGGAGATGTCGGCGTCACCGCGTTCGAGCAGCGCACGGCGGTTGCCGGCCTGCGGCACCATGCGCCAGATCACGCGCTTGATCTTCGGCAGCGGACCGCCGACCCAATCCTCGTTGCGCTCCATGACGACTTCGGTGCCGGCGGTCCACTTCGTCACCTTGTAGGCGCCGGAGCCCGCGGTCTGCTGCTTGGTATATTCGAGACCCCACGGGTCCTTCTCGCTGGCGTTTTTCTTCACCAGCTCCGAATTGATGACGCAGGGCACGATGACGGCGAGATCGGGAATCGTCAGCCGATCCTTTTTCGCGAAATCGACGCGCACGGTGCCGTCGTCGACCACGACGAACTGCTCCGGTTTGGTCAGCGAGCCCGCGCTCATCTGGAAAGTCGGGAAGCCACCGACGGTGACGGCGCGATCGAGCGACCACTTCACGTCCTTCGCCGTGACCGGCGTGCCGTCGTGGAATTTGGCGTTCTTCTTCAGCTTGAAGGTGACCGACATGTCAGAGATCTTCATGTCGTCGGCGAGCTCGCCCTTGAACTTGTCGCGGTCGTAATAGGGCACGCCGCCCGGACCGCTCTTCATCTCGTGGCTGATCAGGCGGTCGTAGCAATTCCACGACACCTCATAGCCGGGCACGTTGGTGCCGACGCCGTGGATGTCGAGATTGTTGGGGCCGCCTTCCGAGACGATCAGCAGCGTCTCCGAGCGGGCATCGGCCTTGGCGGACGAGATCACGGACGGCACGACCGGAAGCGCCGCGCCCGCGGCCAATCCGGAAACGGACTTGAGGAAATCGCGGCGCTTCATGGCAATCGCTCCAACTCAGAAGTTTCTGGTTGGAACTGGATTCGCAAGGTTCGTGCCAAGGCTTAATGGGAGCTTGCTCGCGGCCTAAGGCATTGATATATTGAATATATTGTTGAGTCTAACAGGATGGATCGAGCGCCCATCATTGCATACAAAGATGCAGACTTGCTCATCAGATAGGCTGAATAGATCATCAGCCCATTTGGCAGGCTCTCTCGGCTATCGTCGTCCCGGCGAAGGCCGGGATCCATACCGCGAGGTCTGTCGGACGTGGGCGGTGTGCGTACCGAGCGACCGGTCTTCGCCAAACTCCTCCCTGGGGATATGGGTCCCGGCCTTCGCCGGGACGACGAAGGAGATTGAGGCGCGAGCGCGCTCACTCCGCCCAGATCAGGTCCTGAAGCCCGACGAGATCATCCGCCTTGTCCTGCCAGCCTTCGATGCAGATGTGGCTGTTGAGGTCGCTGGCCGAGTGCAGCAGCATCAGGGCCATCAGGCGGCGCTTGAGGGCGCCATCCGGCTTGGCATAGCCAAAGCCTCCGAGCAGGCTGCGCACCCTGCCCGGCCGGCCCGCCGCCATGAAGGCGCTGGGGCCGAGCAGATCGTAATCGCGCCAGCCTGCGCGCACGTCGCCGAAATCGAACAGGCCGGCGAGCGACCAGTTACTGTTGTGGCAGGCGAGCAGGAAATTTTCCGGGATGTATTCGCCGATCAGGATCACCGGCGGCGCGTCCATCGGAATCAGCGTCGCCGCGTCGCGCAGGAGATCGTCGAGGCCGGCGAGGAATTTTGGCGCAAGGCCAAGACGCTCGTGCCGCGCACGGCAGCCCTCAATCTGCCGGCGCATGAACGCGTCCCAGCGCGGCTCAATGCTCGCCAGCTGGCCGAGCGGGGCGCGCTGCACGGCGGCGATGGTCTCGCCGATCTGGCCCAGCACGCGCTCCTTCTGCTCTTCCGGCAACGACGGCCAGACCTCGGAGCCGAGCGTGCCGGCCAAGCGCGTGATGATCAGATAAGGCCAGCCATCGCGTTCGCCCTCCGCGACGATCTCCGGGATCGGCAGATCGAGACGGCCCTTGAGCTGCATCAGCGAGCCACGCTCGGAGACGAATTGCGCGCGGAGCAGCGGCGGGAAGATTTTCAGGATCAGGCGATCGCCGAAGCCGACAACGAGATTGGTGCCGGTGGAGAACACGTGCACCGGGCCATCGACGCCATGGCTGCGCGCGATGGCGATCGCGATCGGCAGCCATCGCGGCGGGTCGGAGCGGAAGGAGCGAAAGGCCTGAGCATCGGCGAAGGCCGGCAACTGTTGCGATGGAGCGATGGTCATTCGCGCACAGCAGGCGGTGCACCTCTCCCGCTTGCGGGAGAGGTCGCGCCCAACGGGTCGCGCCAAAGGCGCGCCCGATGATAGGCTCCGGCGCGGGTGAGGGTTCTCTCCTCTGGGGGAGTGTCCCGTTGCGGAGACACCCTCTCCCCTGCCCTCCCCCGCAGGCGGGGGAGGGAGCGCACCTCGGTCGCGGTTGCAGCGATATCCAATCGCGACATTCTACCGCTCCGGGCTGGCGCGCTCGAACTGGCGCAGCAGCTTGTTGCCGCGCTCGACCGCGGAATCGAGCGCGGCCTGCGCGCCTTTGTGGCCGGCAAAGGCCTGCTCCAGCTCGTCCTCGATCACGCCGCGGATCAGCACGAAGGAGCCGAGCCGGATGCCCTTCGAATTCTCCGTCGGCGGATGCAGCGTGATCTCCTCGAACGAGATCGCCGAGCCCGGATTGCGCTCGTAAAAGCCGATCGCGCGCGTCAGCTCGAAGGCGGCGCGGGTGATCGGCAGATAGCCCGTGTTCTGGTGCCAGGCGGCCTGCACGCCCGGCTGCGACAGATAGGCGAAGAACCGCGCCACGCCCTTGTATTCCTCGCGCGGCCGGTCGCGCAGCACCCACAGCGTGGCGCCGCCGATGATCGAATTCTGCGGCGCGCCCGCAACGTCCGGCCAGTACGGCATCAGGCCGTAGCCGATCTCGAATTTCGAGTTCGCCTTGATGTCGGCGCGCGTCGCCGAGGAGCCGATGAAGAGCCCGCATTCGCCGTTCTGGAAGCGCGGCTCGGCCGCCTGCCCGCGGCCGCCATAGTCGAACAGTTTTGTCTTTTGCCATTCGGCGAGCTGGGCGACGTGCTTGACCACGGTCGGATTGTTGATGGTCAATTCCGCGTCCAGCCCGGCAAAGCCGTTGGCGCGCGTGGCCAGCGGCAGATTGTGAAACGCGGAGAAATTCTCGATGTGGATCCAGGACGGCCAGGACGTGGTGAAGCCGCACACCGCGCCGCGGTCGCGCAGGCGCTTTGCGGCGGCACCGAGCTCGGGCCAGGTCTTCGGCGGCGTCTCCGGATCGAGGCCGGCGTCGCGAAACATGGTCTTGTTGTAGTAGAGGATCGGCGTCGAGGAGTTGAACGGGAACGACAACAGATTGCCGGATGCGTCGGTGTAGTAGCCGGAGACGGCGGGCAAATAATCGTTGAGCGAGAACGGCTCGCCCATGTCGCGCATCATGCTGAACACGGGATAGATCGCGCCCTTGGCCGCGGTCATCGTCGCGGTCGCGACCTCGTTGACCTGGACGATCGCGGGCTGGCTGCGCGAGCGGAAGGCGAAGATCGCGGCCGTCACCGTCTCGGTGTAATTACCCTTGTAGCTCGGTACGATCTTGTAATCGGATTGCGAGGCGTTGAAGTCGGCGGTCAGCTTCTCGAGCTGCTTGCCGAGCTCGCCGGACATCGCGTGCCACAGCGCGATGTCGGTTGTCGCCTGCGCCGGTGCGGTGAATGCGAGGACCGCAGTGGCGGCGGCGACCTGCAAAAAGCGCAATGCTGAAGTCACGATGGCTCGTCCCGTCTTGAGCGGCAAAAGGCGACCGCACCCTGCTTAAGGCGCGACACCTCCGGTTTCAACCGGGAATGAGGGCCGGGCGCGGCGCAGCGTCGCCGCCCGGGGCGGGATGGTCTTCCCTTCACTCGAAAACGCTCTAGATTGCATTGAACCTTTTGGTCCCGCCATAGACTCCATCTCCGAGGGGTTGAGTGTGCCAGTGCTAAACCGTGCCGAACTCTCACGGACCGGGGTGATTTTCGTCGCGCTTCTGCTCGCCATCTGCGCGACGGGCGCCGCTGCGCGCGAATTCCGCGCCGCCGACACCCAGACCGAGGATTACCCGACCGTCCAGGCGCTGCGTTACATGAGCGCGCTCATTGCCGAGCGCACCGGCGGCCGGCACGAGATCAAGGTGTTTCACTCCCGCCAGCTCGGCGAGGAGAAGGAGACGATCGAGCAGACCCGGGCCGGCGCTATCGACCTCAACCGGACCAATGTCGCGCTGATCGGCAATTTCGTTCCGGCGATGAACGTGCTGGCCATGCCGTTCCTGTTCCGGTCCATCGAGCACATGCAGAAGGTGCTGGACGGTCCGATCGGCAACGAGATCCTCGGCAGCTTCGAGCCCTACGGCTTCGTCGGGCTCGCCTTCTACGATTCCGGCGCGCGGTCGATCTACAACGGCGTCCGTCCGGTGAAGAGCATCGCCGACCTCAAGGGATTGCGGATCCGGGTGCAGCAATCGGAGTTGATGAGCCAGATGATCCGCTCGCTCGGCGCCGAGCCGGTCGAATTGCCCTATGGGCAGGTGCTCACGGGGCTCGCGACCCGGCTGATCGACGGCGCGGAAAACAACTGGCCCTCCTTCGTGACCACCGACCATTACAAATATGCCGGCTATTATACCTTGACCGAGCACACCATGAGCCCGGAGGTGCTGGTGATCTCGCTGAAGGCCTGGAAGAGCCTCTCGGCCGAGGACCAGCAGATTTTTCGCGAGGCTGCAGCCCGCTCGGGCCAGTTCATGCGCGAGAAATGGCGCGACCTCGAGGAGCAATCGCAGCGCAAGGCGGAAGCCGCCGGCGTCACCATCGTCAGGGATATCGACCGCAAGCCGTTCGAGGACGCGATGGCGGCAATCTACGCCAAGGCCGCGCAGGATCCCGCAGCCGCCGCGCTGATCGAACGCATTCGCAAGGTGGAGTGACGCGTCTTGGCAGCGCCCGGACACAGCGAGCTCGCGGAGCGGCCCCCCGGCCCGCTCGGGCGGCTGCGTGTGCGACTGGTCGGCGTGCTCCGCGCAGTGCCGATCCGCTGGCGCATCCTGTCGATCGCGGCGCTGAACTCCGCCGTCGTGATCGTGCTGGCCGCGCTGATCTGGAACGGCGCGCAGGTGCTGGGCTCGGCCTGGGACGACGTGCGCCAGGTGCGAGAATCCGACCGGATCCTGGCGCTGCTCGAAAGCGAGACCGGGCGCTTACAGAACCTGATCCACCGCTACATCAACCAGCCGAGCCCGGACCTGTTCGCCGAGATCCTGCTGCTGCGCGAGGCCGTGCTCGGCACGCTGACCGACCGCGCCGCCAAGGACCCGATGCTGGCGGGCTCGGTCGAGGAGCTGGAGCGCACCACCGACCGTTTCCTCAACGGCTTTGGCGAGCTGCGCAGCGTGCAGGCGACCATCGCCAAGACCTATGAGGAGCAGGTGCAGGGCCCGGCCAAGGACATGGCGGGGCTCTATTCCATCATCGAGGGCGCCACCGGCCATCGCGACGCGCTGATCTGGCCCTCGCTCGGCAAGTCGCGCGAGGCCTTCACGGCGATGCTGGTGGCGGCGAACTCCTATTACCTGTCGCTGTCATCAGGTGCGGCCGACGACGCCCGCCGCAACACCGAGACGATCGAGACCACCATTCCGGTGATGCTCGACCTCGCCGACAACGACCTCCAGCGCATGGCGCTGCAAAAGCTCGCGACCCGCACCATGGCGCTGCGCGAGGGCTTTGCAAAACTCTCCGAGCAGCTGATGAGCCGCACTGAGCTCCTGCGCAACACCATCGATGCCAGCCAGGCCGAGGCGATCGGCGCCATCGACGACCTCTCGACCAAGATGCGCCAGCGCGAGCAGAAGGCGCAGGAGACCTTTGACCGCACGCTGGCCGACATCTCCCGCCGCGTGCTCTCCATTGCCGTGATCTTCCTCGGCATCATCCTGACCGTCGGCGTGCTGATCGCGCTGTCGATCCGGCTGCCGCTGCAGCAGATCATGACGGCGATGCGCGCGATCACGCTCGGCGACCTCGACCGCGAGGTGCAAGGCACGCGCGCCCGCGACGAGGTCGGGGCCATGGCGCGCGCGGTCGAAGTGTTCCGCGAGAATGCCATAGCCAAGCGCCAGACCGAGGATGAGCTGCGCGCATCGAAGGAAAAGGCCGAGAGCGCGCTGCTCGAGCTCAACACCGCGCAGCAGAATCTGATCGATGCCGAGCGGCTCGCAGCCCTCGGCGGCCTCGTCGCCGGCGTCGCCCATGAGGTCAACAACCCGATCGGCATCAGCCTGACGGTCGCCTCCAGCTTTGCCCGGCGCAGCGAGATTTTCGAGGCTCAGCTCAAGGGCGACGGCGGCCTGCGCCGCTCGCAGCTGGAAGAGTTCGTGCAGGCCTCGCGCGACGCCTCGCAGCAGCTGGTCGGCAACCTCACCCGCGCCGGCGAGCTGATCCAGTCGTTCAAGCAGGTCGCGGTCGACCGCTCGCATGCCGAGCGGCGGCAGTTCTCATTGAGCGAAGCAACCGACCAGATCATCGCGAGCCTGCGCCCCGTCTTGAAGCGCTCGCCGATCACGCTCCAGGTCGACGTGCCCGAAGGGCTGCTGCTCGACGGCTATCCCGGCTCCTACGGCCAGATCCTGACCAATTTGTTCCTCAACGCCGCCAATCACGCCTTCGCCGACGGCCGCGCCGGCACCATCACGATCTCGGCGCGGCCGCGCGGGGCCGAGGACATCGAGATCATCTTCGCCGATGACGGGGCCGGCATGACCCCGGACGTGCAGCGCCAGGCCTTTGACCCATTCTTTACCACGAGGCGCAACGAAGGCGGCACGGGACTCGGGCTTCATATCGTCTATAACCTCGTGACCCAGCAGCTCGGCGGCCGGATGATGCTGGAATCCAAGCTGGGACAAGGCACTATCTTTCGGATTATCATGCCGCGGGTCGCCAAGGGCGGCGCGCCAAGCGCAGAAAGTGACGGGACTTCGCAATGGCCGAACAGGACGATGTCCTCCACCTGATCGACGATACCGGTACCGCGTCGGAGGATACGGACACAAGGAAGTGGAAGATCGCCGTCATCGACGACGATCCGGCCGTGCACGACGGCACCCGCTTCGCGCTGTCCGACTACAATCTCAACGGCCAGGGCCTCGAGATCCTCTCGGCCCATTCCGCGGCGGAAGGCCGCAAGCTGATGGCCGCGCACCGCGACATCGCCGCGGTGCTGCTCGACGTCATCATGGAGACCGACGTCGCCGGCCTCGAGCTGGTCGAATACATCCGCAACGAGCTGCGCAACGAGACCGTGCGCATCATCCTGCGCACGGGACAGCCCGGCCAGGCGCCGGAGCGGCGCGTGATCGTGCAGTACGACATCAACGACTACAAGGCCAAGACCGAGCTCACGGCCGACAAGCTGTTCACCTCGCTGACCGCGGCGCTGCGCTCCTACCAGCAGCTCGAGCGCATGGTGCAGACGCGGCGCGGGCTCGAGATCATCATCGATGCCGCGTCCACGCTGTACGACTTCAAGTCGATGCAGCGGCTCGCCGAGGGCGTGCTGACCCAGCTCGCCTCGCTGCTCAATGTCGACTGCGCCGGCATATTGGTGCTGCGCGACAATGGCGGCGTCGATCCCGAGCTGTCGGTGCTGGCGGGCAGCGGCTGCTACAGCCGCTTCATCGGCACGACCTCGTCGAAGGCGCTCGACCCTGACCTGCGCCAGCTGGTCGAGGACGCCTTCCAGCGCCGCAAGAACGAATTCGCCGACCATCGCAGCGTGATCTATCTGCGGACCGGAAGCGGCCGCGAGGTGGTGGTGCTGCTCCAGGCCGAGCGCGAGCTGTCCGAGACCGACCGCTCGCTGGTCGAGATCTTCTCCTCCAGGCTCTCGATCGCCTTCGACAACGTCATCCTCTATCAGCAGCTCCAGGACGCCAACACCCAGCTCGAGGACCGCGTCGCCCAGCGCACCCGCGCGCTGATGCAGGCCAATCGCCGCCTCTCGGCGCAATGGCTGCGGCTGCAACGCGCCAACGGCTTCAAGAACGAGATTCTGGGCACCGTCGCGCACGATCTGAAGAACCCGCTCGGCGTCATCCTCGGCCGCACCGAGATGCTGAAGGAGCTGATCTCGACCGGCGCCTCGGCCAGCGGCGTGGTCTCCCAGGTCGATCACATCCGCGACGCCACCAAGCGCCTGACCACGATGGTCGACCATCTGATCTCGGATGCGATGGCGGACGCCTTCGACATCACCATCCGCCGTGAGCCGGTTGATGTCGCAGCTTTGGTGAAAGAGGTCGCCGACGCCAACCAGCCGCTCGCCGTCAACAAGCAGCAGACGATCAGCGTCGCCGCGCCGGCCAACATCGTCACCATGTGCGACACCGACCGCATCCGCGAGGCGATCGACAACCTCATCAGCAACGCCATCAAATACTCGCCGATCGGCGGCAAGATCGTCGTCGCGGTGACCCATGAGGGCAACGACACCATCGTCCGCGTCAGCGACGAGGGCGCCGGCCTGTCGCCGGAGGATCTCGGCCGTCTGTTCGGCCGGTTCCAGCGGCTGTCCGCCAAGCCGACCGCGGGCGAGAGCTCGACGGGGCTTGGGCTTTCCATCGTCAAGCGTATTATCGACATGCATGGCGGCGAGGTGACCGCCGACAGCGACGGCCCCGGCAAGGGCTCGACCTTCACCATCACGCTGCCCGCGACTGAAATGCCATGACTGAAGTACAATGACTGAACTGCCATGATCTGAGTACCGAGATCTGAGTGACATGACACAAAGCCAGCACATCATGATCGTCGACGACGAGGCCCCGGCCCGGGAGATGGTCGGCGATTACCTCAAGATGCACGGCTTCACCGTGACGCTGTGCGACGGCGGCAAGTCGCTGCGCGCCGCGATCGACGGCAGCATGCCCGATCTCGTCGTGCTCGACCTCAACATGCCCGAGGAAGACGGCCTCTCGATCATCCGCGACCTCAAGAGCCGCATCAACGTGCCGGTGATCATGCTGACCGCGACCGCGAGCCCGATCGACCGCGTGGTCGGTCTCGAGCTCGGCGCCGACGATTACGTGGCAAAGCCCTGCGAGCTGCGCGAGCTGATGGCGCGAATCCGCTCGGTGCTGCGGCGGAGCGCGCCGGTGAAGGCCGCCGCGGCTGAAGCGGCGCCCGCAAAGTCGGACAAGGACCAGCTGGTGCGGTTTGGTACCAAATGGCTCGATCTCGAAGCCCAGGCCTTGCGCGACGACGAGGGCAACGAGCATCCTTTGACCGCATCCGAGTTCGGGCTGCTCAAAGTGTTCGCGGCCAATCCGAAGCGCGTGCTGTCGCGCGAGCGCCTGCTGGAATTGGCCAATGCGCGCGACGCCGAAGCGTTCGACCGCGCCGTCGATCTGCGCATCATGCGCATCCGCCGCAAGATCGAGCCCGATCCGACAAAACCCGCCGTGATCCGCACCATCCGCGGCGGCGGCTATCTGTTTTCGCCGGCGGGCGAGAAGGCGTAAGCGCGCGCGTCACCTGCCGCCATCGTCCCGGACAAGCCGGGTGTGCGGCAGAGCACACAACGCAATCCCCCGGATTACGTTCCAGGCCGTTCCGCCCAGTCCAAATGCGCACTTCCGTATTTTCCGCATATTGAAATTCCACGACTTTTTGCCCCGAATGTTTCGTCGGGGCCGTTCCGACGAAATAATTTGGCGGCGCACGAAACCATTTTCCCCTTTTGGTGCAGACGTCCCGAAACGTTGGCTGATTAACACTTTGGTCCAAGGAAACGCCGCTCGGTTGCGGCGCTACGGGGAGCCAAGTCAATGCCGAACGTCATCGCCATCAACGCCCAAGCCAGCCAGAGCATCATCGCCGCTCAGGCGACCTCGGACGACATGCTTCTTGAAAGCATTGCCGACGGCAACCGGACGGCCATGCACATCCTTTATTGCCGTCACAATGTGCGGGTGTACCGCTTCATCCTGCGCATCGTGCGCGACGCCACCACCGCCGAAGACCTGGTCAGCCAGGTGTTTTTGGACGTGTGGCGGACCGCCGGCCAGTTCCAGGGCCGCTCGCAGGTTTCGACCTGGCTGCTGTCGATCGCCCGCTTCAAGGCGCTGACCGCGATGCGCCAGCGTCGCTTCGAGGACATCGACCAGGAAGACGTGCGCCAGATCCCGGACGATTGCGACACGCCGGAGACCTCGCTCGACCGCAGCGACACCAGCGCCATCCTGCGCGCCTGCGTGGCAAAACTGTCACCCGCACATCGCGAGATCATCAACCTCGTCTACTACCATGAGAAGTCGGTGGAGGAGGTCGGGCAGATCATCGGCATCCCCCAGAGCACGGTGAAGACCCGGATGTTCTACGCCCGCAAGCAGCTGGCCGATTTGCTTAAGGGTGCCGGCGTCGATCGCTTCGCCGCGTAAGGCCAACAGTTTCAAAGGGATAGGACCGGACATCTGGTCTCGTCCCGGCACACGAAAGCGTTACCGCCGACGAAACAATTGAAACAATCGACAACATCAGGCGGAAAAACTTCCTCCCTATAAAGCTCACATACGGTTTTCGTTAAACCTCCCAAGGACCTCCAGCGACCCGGACGATGCCCCCGTCCGGGTCGTTTTGTATTTGGGGGGCGCTCTCGCCGCGCATTTCCGTCACGAACGTGTGACGCCACGTAACGACCTCCGCATCCATTCCGAACTGCCCTCGTGACCCCCATCACGAGTGCCCCATGCTCGAGCTTCTCTTCGCCGTCCTGGCCGGCGTCCTCACCATCGCGGCGCCCTGCACGCTGCCGATGCTGCCGATCCTGCTCGGCGCCTCGATCGGGCGCTCTTCGCAGCTGCGGCCGGCAATGATCGCGCTCGGCTTCGTGATCTCGTTCTCGGCGGCCGCGCTGCTGCTCGGCGCGCTGACAAAACTGTTCGATTTCGACCCGAACGTGCTGCGCGAGGCGGCGGCGATCCTGCTGCTCGGCTTTGGCCTGCTGATGCTGTGGCCGGCGCCGTTCGAATGGCTGTCGATCCGGCTCAATGGCTGGCTCAATCTGGGTGCTGCGAGCGACGTACAGCGCGAGGGCCCGCTCGGCGGTCTCGTGCTCGGCACCACGCTCGGCCTGGTCTGGACGCCCTGCGCCGGCCCCGTGCTCGGCTCGATCCTGACGCTGGTGGCGACGTCGAAGAACCTGGCCTGGGCGAGCGTCCTGCTGGTCGCCTACGCGATCGGCGCCGCGATCCCGATGCTGGCGATCGCCTATGGCGGACAGGCCGCGACCACGCGCGTGCGCAGCCTCGCCCGCATCTCGCCGCGGCTCCAGCAGGGCTTCGGCATCGTTGTGATCGCCTTCGCGGTGGCCGCCTATTTCCAATACGACACGCTGATCGTGGCGTGGCTCACCGGCTTCTACCCCACCGGCCAGATCGGCCTGTGATCACCCAGCATCTCAACCGGAGGACGCTTCCATGACACCCAAACTGCTCGCTGTATCCGCGGCCCTGATCGGCATGGCCGTGACCGGCGCCGTGATTCCCGGCATCTGCGGCGAGGCCGCCGCGCCGGTCAAGGTCGCGGCCGCGACGCAAGGCGCCGCGCCCGATTTCGCCGGCATCAGCAACTGGTTCAACTCGAAGCCGCTGAGCATTGCGGACCTGCGCGGCAAGGTCGTGCTGGTCGACTTCTGGACCTATGGCTGCGTCAACTGCGTCAACACGCTGCCGCATGTCACCCAGCTCTACGCCAAGTACAGGGACAAGGGCCTGGTCGTGGTCGGCGTGCACACGCCGGAATTCCCGTTCGAGCGCTCGGCCTCCAACGTGCAGGCCGCGCTGAAACGCCACGGCATCACCTATCCGGTGGCGCAGGACAATGATTCCAGGACCTGGGACGCCTACCGCAACCAGTATTGGCCGGCGCAATACATCATCGACCAGAACGGCAAGATCGTGTTCCAGCACGAAGGCGAAGGCCGCTACGACGAGATCGACCGCACCGTCGGCCGGCTCTTGAACGCCAGCAGCTGAGCCACACAGGGCGGATTTGCGTTGCTGCTTGACTCCACGGAGCCGTCCGTGGAGTTTCGCGCCAACGCAATCAGCCGCCCGCAATGGACGACGCGACCACCAGCAACGACATTCGCCTTCGCGAAGGCTCCTCGATCGCGCAGCGACTGGTCGTGGCCGGCTCTGCGGGGGCCGTTGCGCTCTGCTTCACGCCGGGCCTGTTCACGCACGACGCGTTGGAAGTGATTATCTCCCTGGCCGCGCTGCTCGCGGGCGCGGCGTTCGTCTGTGCCGTGATGCTTGCGCCGGCGGTGGTGTGGATCATCACGCCGGATGAAATCCTAATCGGACGGCAGCGTCCGTTCGGGAAGCTGCGCACGCGGATCGTCACGAAAGACGACATTACGGGATTGCAGGTTCCCGGCAGCAAGACGGCAAAGACCCGCTTCCAGCTGGCCTTCACGCTGGCTTCGGGCGAGCGCCTGACGTCCCCGCCCCTCTCCGACGTCACGCATGTTCGCGACACCGTGGCCCGGATCGCCGCGCAGTTCGATGTCGCCAATGTCGAGGCACCGGTCAACCCGCTCGATGCCTCCAATCCCGAGATGCATCTTGGCGATCCAGTCGAGGCATTTTCCGCACGCGACATCCGCATCGTTGCGTTGATCATCGTCGCGTTGTGCGTCGTGCCCTACGCCTACAAGCTTTGGCGCGGGCTGTCGCCCGGACCGGTCGACATCCTGCTGCTGCCGCTCGGCGCGATCGCCGCGTTTGCCGTGCATCGATACGCCAACCTCGCGGCCGGCAGCTTCTGGATCGTCCGGCAAGCGGATATCCGCGTCGAACGGCTGTGGGGCGACGGCACGGTGCGCGCCGACCATTTCGAAGGGCGCGAGGTGAAAACGATCACGGTCGAGCGGCGCGGCCGCTCCGAGGACGAGCACTGCATCGTCGTGATCCGATTGCGCTCCGGGCAACGGTTTCGCAGCCCCCGCATCGGCTCGCGGCTTGAAGCGCGCGCCGTGGGCGCCGAGATCGTCCGCCGGCTCGCCATTGCCCCGGAGGCGCGCCAGATCTAGGGCGCCTCAACCCTCAGGCGAGGTTGCGCGCACGGCTTTTTGCGCCATCCCCCGTTCAAGGCATTGCCGGGCGCCGTCAAAAAACCAAAGCATTCTCGTGACATACCAGCCGGACGCGCCATCAACTTGCCATGAAGCTGCCCCTGAGTTCAGATGGTTCCTGACGATTTGCGCTGTGGCAGCGGGGAGAGCTTGAAATGACGGATTTTCGTCGCCTGACCGGGGCGTTTGTGGCTGCGATCGGGCTGATCCTGTCCGCGCCGCACGCCTTCGCCCAGCAGCCCGATCGCGGCGACGAGCCTGGTCTGGTCGCCGATGACAGCTACGAGCTCGATCCGGAATGGCAGAAGCAGGTCGTGTACTACCGCACGACTGAAGCGCCGGGCACCATCATCATCTCGACCACAGAACGGCATCTCTATCTGGTGCAGCCCGGCGGGCGCGCGATCCGCTACGGCATCGGCGTCGGGCGCGACGGCTTTCAGTGGCAGGGACTGGTGAACATCACCAACAAGAAGGAATGGCCGGATTGGACGCCGCCGCCGGAGATGATCCAGCGCCAGCCTTATCTGCCGCGCTTCATGGCCGGCGGTCCCGGCAACCCGCTCGGCGCGCGCGCCATGTATCTCGGCACCACGGTCTACCGCATCCACGGCACCAACCGGCCCGACACGATCGGCACCAAGGTCTCTTCCGGCTGCTTCCGTCTCGTCAACAATGACGTCGCCGATCTCTACGATCGCGTCCCGGTCGGGACCAAGGTCGTCATTCGGCAGAAGCCGGAGCTCTAAGCTTATTGTCCGAGCATGATCTTCCGGATCATGCTCCCCGCCCTCGTCCAGCTTCCTTTTCTTCCCGATTTTTTCGAGAGAGTAACATGATGCGCACATTTCGAGGCGGCCTGCTGATCGGGCTCGCGGTCGCCGTGCTGGTCGCCGCCTTGGCCATCACTTACGAGTTCTACGACACCCGCACGCTGAAGCGCACCGTGCGCCGCGGCGAGGTGCTCTGCGGCGTCAACAAGGGCCTGCCGGGCTTTTCGATCCCCGACGACAAGGGCAACTGGAGCGGTTTCGACGTCGATTTCTGCCGCGCTGTGGCGGCCGCGATCTTCGACGACCCGAGCAAGGCGCGCTTCGTGCCGCTCGACGCCAGCGAACGCTTCAAGGAATTGCAGAGCCGCAAGGTCGACATCCTCTCGCGCAACTCGACCTGGAGCATGTCGCGTGAGCTCGACTACGACCTCTATTTCCCTGCTGTCGCCTATTACGACGGCGAAGGCTTCATGGTGCCGCGCTCCCGCAACAAGGAGACGTCGCTGGACCTCGCCGACAGCAAGGTCTGCGTGCAGTCCGGCACCACCACGCTGCTCAACCTCGCCGACTACTTCCGTGCCAACAACATGAAGTATGAGCTGGTGAAGTTCGACAAGCTGGAAGACGTGGTGAAGGCTTACGACACCGGCAAGTGCGACACGCTGACCGCCGACGTCTCCCAGCTCTATGCGCTGCGGCTGAACATGTCGAAGCCCGGCGATCACATGATCCTGCCCGACGTGATCTCCAAGGAGCCGCTCGCCCCGGTCGTGCGCCAGCGCGACGACGACTGGATGATGATCGTGAAGTGGACGCTCTACGCCATGATCAACGCCGAAGAGCTCGGCGTCACCTCGGAGAACATCGACGAGGCGCTGAAATCGAAGAAGCCGGAAGTGATGCGGCTGGTCGGCACCGAAGGCAATTACGGCGAGCAGCTCGGCCTGACCAAGGACTGGGCCGTGCGCATCATCCGCCGCGTCGGCAATTACGGCGAGATGTACGAGCGCAATATCGGCGAGAAGTCGCAGCTGAAGATCCCGCGCGGCATGAACCAGCTGTGGAATGCGGGCGGCGTGCAGTACGCGCCGCCGATGCGGTAGGACGCTGTGTCGTCCCGGCGAAGGCCGGGACCCATACCGCGTGATCTATCGATAGGCGCAGGTGACGGTACCGCGGGAAGACCGTTCAACTCCAAGTCTTCGTCAAACTGCTCCCTGGGGCTATGGGTCCCGGCCTTCGCCGGGACGACACCTGATATTGAGGCGCCACTCTGCCCGCCTCTCAATACCCCCGCGCCTTCGCGAGCTGCGCGGTGTGGTAGTTCGCATCACCAAACAGCTCCTCGCACACCCGTGCGCGCTTCATGAAGAAGCCGATGTCGAACTGGTCGGTCATGCCCATGCCGCCATGCATCTGCACGCCCTCCTGCACCGCGCGGGTGGCGGTGGTGCCGGCGCGCGCTTTTGCCACTGCGACGGCCGAGGTGGCCTTGGCGACGTCGGCGTCCAGCGCCTGGAGCGCCTTCATGGTGGCGGCCCGGGTGATCTCGATGTCGACATAGAGCTCGGCGGCACGGTGCTGAAGCGCCTGGAATTCGCCGATCAGCTTGCCGAACTGCTTTCTGTTCTTGAGATACTCGACGGTGCGGTTGAAGACCTCTTCGCTTAGGCCGACCATCTCTGAGGCGACCGCGCCGCGGCCAATGTCGAGCACGCCGTCAAGCAGCGTAGCCCCCTGATCAACCTCGCCAAGCACATTGTCGGCATTGACCTCGACATTGGCAAGCTCGATCCGCGCAGCATTGTGCGCGTCGACCATGATGGTGCGCTCGATCGCAACGCCCTTCGCCTTGGGATTGACCAGGAACAGCGTCAGCCCGTCGCGCTCGCCGGCGGAGCCCGCGGTACGCGCGGCGACGATGAAGAGATCGGCGACATGGCCGTCAACGACAAGCGCCTTGGCGCCGGAAAGCTTGAAGCCGTTGCCGGCGCGCACGGCCTGGAGGCTGATCTGGAGCGGGCGGTGCTTTGCGCCCTCGTCGATCGCGAGTGTCGCAAGCAGCGAGCCGTTGGAGATTTTTGGCAAATATTCCGACTTCTGCGCGGCATTGCCGCCGCGGTTCAGGGCCGAGGCCGCGATTACGCTGGTGGCGAGGAACGGCGACGGCATCAAGGTGCGGCCGATCTCCTCCATCACCACGCCGGCCTCCATGAAGCCGAGACCGCTGCCGCCGAATTCTTCCGGCACCAGCAGGCCGGCAAAACCCATCTCGGCGAAGGAGTGCCAAAACTCCTTGGAGAAGCCGGTGGGATCCTTGGCGTCGCGCAAGGATCGCAGGTGCGACACCGGCGCCTTGTCGCTGATCAGCCCGCGCGCTGAGTCGCGGAGCATCGATTGTTCTTCGGTGAGGACGAGGGCCATGTGCTTGTTTCCGATTCGAAATCTATTTTGTCTGCGTCATTCCAGGATGCGCCGCTAAACTCGGGCTTGCCCGAGTTTAGCATTTTGGTTGCCAAGTCGGCAGCAGCCGACTTGGGTGGGCGCAGGCCCGGAATCCATAATCCCGATTCGTGGTTATGGATTCCGGGCTCGCGACTTCGTCGCGCCCCGGAATGACAGGCGGTGGAGTACGCTTCACGCCCCCGGCAAATCCAGGATGCGCTTGGCGACAATGCCGAGCATCACCTCGCTGGTGCCGCCCTCGATCGAGTTGGCCTTGGTGCGCAGCCAGGCGCGCGGACGCGCACCCTGCCTGGAGCGTTCGCTCTCCCATTCCAGCGCGTCGACACCGCCGGCCGACATCAGGATCTCGTAGCGGCGCTTGTTGAGCTCGGTGCCGTAATATTTCATCGCTGACGAGAACGCCGGATGTGCCTGCCCGGCCTTGGCGAGATCGACGGCACGCTCGGCGCAGGCCGCAAGCGCGGCCTCGTCGACATCAAAGGTCGCGATCTGGCCGCGCAGCATCGCATCGTCGAGCTTGCCTTGCGCATCGGTGCCGACCGAATCGGCCGCGATCTGGCCGAGCGGACGGCCGACGCCGCGCTCGCCCATGCCTGATATCATCGCGCGCTCGTGCTGGAGCAGATATTTCGCGACGTCCCAGCCGCGGTTGACGGTGCCGACCACGTGCGATTTCGGCACGCGGACCCCGTCGAAGAAAGTCTCGCAGAACGGCGAATAGCCGGAGATCAGCAGGATCGGCTTGGTGGTCACGCCCTTCGAGGTCATGTCGAACAGGATGAAGCTGATGCCGTCGTGCTTCTTCGCTGTGGGATCGGTGCGGACCAGGCAGAAGATCCAGTCGGCATAATTGGCATAAGACGTCCAGATCTTCGATCCCGTGATGACGAAATCGTTGCCGTCGCTCTCGGCGCGGGTCTGGAGCGAGGCGAGGTCGGAGCCGGCGTTCGGCTCGGAATAGCCCTGGCACCAGCGGATCAGGCCCGCCGCGATTTTTGGCAGATGCTCCTTCTTCTGCGCTTCGTTGCCGTACTTGAGAAGCGCCGGCCCGAGCATCCAGATGCCGAAGCTCGACAGCGGCGGGCGCGCGCCCATCTTGGCCATCTCGCTCCGCAGCACCTTGTGCTCGGCGGCGCTGAGGCCCCCGCCGCCATACTCCTTCGGCCAGTCCGGCACGGTCCAGCCCTTGTCGCGCATGCGCTCGAACCAGATGCGCTGCGGTTCGGACGCGAACTTTGCGTTACGTCCGCCCCAGAACACGTCGGTATCCGAGGTCGCGGGCTTGCGCATTTCCGGCGGGCAGTTGGCCTCGAGCCAGGCGCGCGTTTCGCTGCGGAATTGTTCGAGATCGGCGTTTTCGGATTCGCTCATGGTCGTTTCCATCAATCACAATCGACTTGTTGGGCGCGACTCTGGGCCATCGCACTGCGGAATTCAACCACTTCCGTGCCGCGCATTCCGGTATAGTCGCCGTCACGACGGTGCTTGAAAACAAAGAGGAAACGAGAATGCGCCTGAAACTTCTTTCGCCTGGCGAAATGAGCGAGAGCCAGCGGCAGACCTATGATGAGTCGATTGCCGGCAAACGCGGCAAGCCGCCGGCGCCGATGATGGCCTGGCTCAACAGCCCCGACATGGCGCGGCACGCGACGCGGCTCGGCGAAGTGCTGCGCTACGACACGATCTTCCCGGCAAAGCTCTCGGAGATCGCGATCCTGGTGACGGCGCGGCACTGGACCGCGCACTACGAATGGTATGCGCACAAGCGTCTCGCGCTTGCAGGCGGCATGAAGCCGGAAATCATCGACGCGATCCGCGACCGCCGTACGCCGGACTTCGACGATCCCGTGGCTAAGATGATCTACGATCTCTCGAAGTCGCTGCATGAGGGCCATGGCGTCGAGAAAGGCCTCTACGATGAAGCAGCAAAACTGCTCGGCGAACGCGGCGTGGTCGAGGTGATCGGGCTGTGCGGCTACTACACGATGGTGTCGATGACGCTGAACGCATTTGAATTCGAGCTGCCGGAGGGCGAGGTGCCGGAGCTTTCGTAGTTGCTTGTCCGGAAACGCTGGGTTTCGGGAGAGGGCCGTAGCGCTGTCCCGAAGCCGGGCCTATCTGGAGTTCACAAACGGAGCACCATCATGTCGCAGAGCCCTGCCGTCGCCGCCGGCACCCGGATCGGCCACGTCCATCTCAAGGTCGCCGATCTCGATCGCGCGCTCGGCTTCTATTGTGGCGTGCTCGGCTTCGAGCTGATGCAGCGCATGGGCTCCGGCGCGGCCTTTATTTCGGCCGGCGGCTATCATCACCACATCGGGCTCAACACCTGGGAAAGCAAGGGCGGCTCGCCGCCGCCGCCGGGCACGACCGGGCTGTTTCACACCGCGATCCTCTATCCGACCCGCCCGGCGCTGGCGGATGCGCTGCACCGGGTGCTGACGGCGGGCATTGTGCTCGACGGTGCCAGCGACCACGGCGTCAGCGAGGCATTGTATCTGCGCGATCCGGACCAGAACGGCGTGGAGCTGTACTGGGACAAGCCGCGGGAGCAATGGCCGTTCGGGGCGGATGGCAAGCTTGCGATGGTGACGAAGCGGCTGGATGTGGAGGGGTTGTTGAAGCAGCGGGAGGCGTGACGCCGTAGGGTGGGTTAGTCTTACTGCGTCATGGTCGTCGCCGTCCATTTGACGCTGCGCTGGTGCCACAGCACGGACATCGCGGCAGGGTTTTGATGAGCGCGCGGATCAACCGGGCGCGCATGGTTGCGATCGAGTTCGGGATGTGGCGTTCAGGCCGCGTGGGCGGAGCCTCTGGGTCGATAATCGTCGGGTAAGCGAGGTAGCGGGACTGGCGCGGCGGAACGAGGTCCTGAGGGGGGAATCGTCGCCTGCTCGGCGATCAGGAAGCCGTAGGCTGCGATGCACAGAGTTGCGTGGTGATGGAAGCCACGCCAGCCGCGTCCCTCGTAGTGACTGAGCCCGACCTCTTGCTTGAGTTCTTGATAGTCGCGCTCGATGCGCCAGCGAAGCTTGGCGAGATCGACGAGCCGCTCGAAGCTGATGGTCTCCGGCAGCGTTGAGAGCCAGTATTTGGTAGGCTCTGCTTCCCCCTCGGGCCATTCGATCAGCAGCCATTCCGGCGACAGCTTCTCGGGGATCAGTTTGTTGTACCCGACACGGACGCGCACACGTGCAAAGCGCGAGGACAGCCGGTCGGCCGAGCCTTCCCGCCACGTCACCGTACGCCAGGCCTGCTTCGGCAGAGCAAGCGTCACTTCCTTGGCCGAGACAAGATCGGGCTCGTCGCGTCGGCCGGTATTGTTCAGCGGCTTGTCCTTGCGCCGTGGGCGAGTGCCGGGTCGCCACATCAATGTATTAGGCAAAATGCCGGCTACATAGAGCACGCCCAAGGCTGTCATTCCCGCGCGTAGCCGCGAGTCATTGCCATAGGCCGTGTCCATCAATCCGACACCGCGCGGCAGGCCGGCCTCGCAAGCCCAACGTATCTGCTCCAGCGCGATCTCTGGTTTGGTCCTAAACTTGATCTCCTTCGGAACGCCCGCCTTCTTCCGGCGCGCGCGATCCTTCGCCCAAGTCTCCGGCAAATACAGCCGATAAGTCGCTGGAAGACTGGCGGCATGGTTGGCGATCGACAGAGACACCGCCACCTGGCAGTTGGCCTGCTTGCCGAGCTGACCGCAATATTGGTGGTGGACGCCGACCGAATGCTTGCCCTGCTTGGGGAATGACGTGTCGTCGATGATCCACGCCTCGATCGGCCCGCTCTTCTCGATCGCGGGCAGCGCCATCTCGCGGACCTTGGCAAGCACGTCCGCGTCCGACCAGGTCGCGTTACCGACAAAATGCAACAGTGATTGGTGCTGGGCTGCCGTCCGCGCCGGGGCCGTGCGCGCCGCCATCGGCTCGACGCTCTTGCGTTCACCCGGCAGCATCAAGCCGGTGCAATAGTCACGCAGTGGTCTCATCCGCACGGCCTGACCGATCACACTTCCAAGCCCCGCCACATACGCCGTAAACCGTGCCTCGCTGCCTTCACCCTGATTGAGATCCATCTGGCCCCCCGTGTGCCAAACATTGAATCTCTTCAAATATTTGATTCTACGCCCCCGCGGGCGCGACCGAATGACTCAGTAAGGTTAGCCGAAGGCGTAACCCACCATGCTTCCGCACACGCGGGACGAGGTTGGTGGGTTACGCTTCGCTAACCCACCCTACGAAGATTTCCTTCCCCGCACCATGATCAGCGCAGCCGCCGCTACCTCCAGCGCGATGCAGAGATAGAACGGCAGCTCATAGCCGCCGGAGAGATCGCGCAGCAAGCCGACCACGCCCGGACCAAAAGCATACGTCACCTGGTTGATCGCGGTGTTGAGGCTGATCAGCACGCCGAACGAGGCGGAGTCGAATTCCCGTTGCACGATCAGCGACGGCAGGGTGATGAGGTTACCGACCGAGAAGCCGAATACCGCGCAAGCTGCGATCAGCACGTAGTCATTGTGCAGATTGATGACCACGCACAGCGCCGCCGCTTGGCTCAGGAACGACAGCGCGGAGGCGAGCCGCTGGTTGAGGCGGTCGATCACCATCGAGAACAGCACCCGGCCGATCACCGCCATCGCGGTCAGCACCGCGACCGCGATGGCCGCGCGCTCGCGGCCGATCACGGGATCGAGGAACGAGATCAGGTGCACGATGAAGCCGACCTGGGCGAACAGCACCAGCGCGAAGGCAATCGTCACCGTGAGGAAGCCGACGTTGCGCAGCGCCCAGCTGCGGATCTGCGTCGAGGATTGCGGTTTTGCTTTCGCCGCGCCGTGCCAGCCATGAAGATCCGGCGGCCGGCCGACGACAAGCAGGATCACCGGCACGAGCAGCACCAGCATGGCGCCTGATGTCGCGAACATCGCGTTTCCGAAGCCGATATGGCTGATCATCAGGATGAGCAGCGGCACGCCGACGATGCCGCCGAAGCTGGCGCCATTCAGCGCCAGGCTGATCGCCATGCCCCGCTTGTGGTCGAACCACAGGCTGATGGTGTTGGTGATCATGGCCAGACTGGTGCCGGCCCAGCCGAAGGCGAGCACGGCATCGGCCAGATAGAGCTGCCAGGGCTCGCGCACCGCGCCGATCGCTATGGCCGCAGCCGCCATCGCCAGCGTGCCGGCGATCAGGCAGAGGCGCGGGCCGTATTTTCCGACGGCCTCACCGACGAAGACGACGAGCAGCGCTCCGAACAGATAGAAGAACGTGGTGCCGGACGAGATCAGCGAGGTTGGCCAGCCGCGCGCACGCTGGAGCTCGGCGACATAGACGCTCTGTCCGTAGAAGCCGAGGCCCCAGCCGAAGGTGGCGAGCAGGAAGCAGACCGCGACGATGCGCCAGCCTTCATAGCGAAGGGAGGATTCGTCGATTGCTGGCGTTTGAGGATTATCAAGCATGGCGTTTGCTCCGTCATGCCGCGTCATCTAGTCAATCGCCTCACAAAATCACTTCGACCTGGATCGAAGTATCAACGTTGCTGACAGCCTCCTGCCAACTCAAATCGCGTCCGGGAACTCGCCCATCGCCGACTCGAGCCGCGCCCTGCGACGGCGGGCCCAGGAGACCAGCGAGAGCACGGCAAGACCCAGCGCGACCGGCGGGAACACCACCATGTTCACGGCGGACCAACCGTAATTGGCGAGCAATTGCCCCGACGAGAATGAGCCGATCGCCATCATGCCGAACACGCAGAAATCGTTGAAGGCCTGCACCTTGTTGCGTTCCTGCGGGCGGTGCGTCTCCAGCACCAGCGCGGAGGCGCCGATGAAGGAGAAATTCCAGCCCACACCGAGCACGATCAGCGTCGCCCAGAAGTGCATCGCAGTGATGCCGGAGAGGCCGATCGTGGCAGCGCCCGCCTCGAGCAAGAGGCCGGCGGCGACTATTCTGGGCGCGCCGAAGCGCGCGATCAGCGCCCCGGTGAAGAAGCTCGGTCCGTACATCGCGACGATGTGCCATTGAATGCCGAAATTGGAATCGCTGAGGCTGAGACCGCAGAGCTTCATGGCGAGCGGCGCCGAGGTCATCACCAGATTCATCATGGGATAGGAGATGACACCGCACAGCGCGGCTGCGATGAAGCGCGGCTGGCTGACGATCTGAAGCAGCGGGCGGCCGCCATGGAGATCGCCCGCGGCCGGCTTCGGCATGTCGACGCCGGCGACGATGCCCATCGCGACCAGCGCGACGGCGGCCTGCACCAGGAAGCTGAAGGCGAACAGATAAGGCGACCAGACGTTCATGGTCCATTGCACGAGCTGCGGGCCGAGCACGCCGGCGAACACGCCGCCCGCCATCACCCACGACACCGCCTTGGGCCGGTACGCGGCGCTGGCGCCGTCGGCGGCTGCAAAGCGATAGGATTGCGCCACCGAGCCGTAGAGGCCACCGAGGAAAGTCGCGAGACAAAACAGCGCGAACGAGGCGTGCAGGATCGCGAACGAGCCGGTGAGACCGGTGAGTGCGCCGAGGCCCGTGCCGATGACGAACGCGGCGCGGCGGCCGAAGCGGCGCGAGATCGCGCCGGTCGGCAGCGTGCCGGCGGCGAGTCCCACCACATACATCGAGATCGGCACGGTCGCGAACGACATGTCGGGCGCGAGCGTGGCGCCGACGATCGCGCCGGTGGCAAAGATCACCGCCGAGTTGGCGCCGGTCAGTGCCTGCGCCGCCGCCAGGCGCACCACATTTGCACGCACGCGCGCATCGTCGGCGATCTCATTGGCTGAAGTCACGTCTAGCATCGGCATTTCCGCCCGAACGGGCCTTGTTGATTCCCGGCACTATGGAGAGACGAGGGGGGTCGGGCAACCGCCGCAAACGGGCGCGGGCTATGCCGCTGACGCAATCGGGTCGATGATAACGCACCGCGCTCTTGACGGCTTGCGTTCGATCAAATCCTATCGCCCCGCGATTTTTGGGAGTTTCGATCATGTCCGTCGATGACAGGCCTACGCTCGACAAGCCCGACGACGATCCCTGGCTCTGGCTGGAGGAGATCGAAGGGACGCGTGCGCTCGACTTCGTTGAGCGACAGAACCGGCTGACGCTGGACAAATTCGCCCGCGCAGAGTTCGAACGCGATCGCGACGCGCTCGCGGCGATCTACGACCGATCGGACAACATCCCCTATGTCGGCCGCAGCGACGGCCTGCTCTACAATCTCTGGAAGGACGCGACGAACCCGCGCGGCCTGTGGCGGCGAACCACCATGGCGGAATTTCGCAAGCCTGAGACGTCCTGGGAGACGCTGCTCGACATCGACAAGCTCGCCGCCGACGAAGGCGAAGACTGGCTTCTGAACTGGTCGAGCTCGTTGCCGGGCGCCGCGCCGCAGACGATCCTGAGCCTGTCGCGCGGCGGCAGCGATGCCGTCACCTTGCGCGAGTTCGACCTCGACACCAAGGGCTTCGTTGCCGGCGGCTTCACGCTGCCGGAAGCCAAGGGCGGCGTCGATTGGGTCGATGCCGACACTGTGCTGTTGTCGAGCGCCTACGGCACGGACATGGCGACGACCTCCGGCTATGCGCGGACGGTGCGGTTGTGGCGGCGCGGCGAACCGATCGAGAGCACGCGCGTGGTGTTCGAGACGACGCCCGATCGCATGAGCGCCTCTTGCGATGTCGACCGCACCGGCGCGACGCCACGGTTCTGGTTCATCGACCGGCTCGACTTCTTCAATTTCGACCTCTGGCTCGGCACCGAGACCGGCGCGACCGTCAGGCTCGACCTTCCCTCCGACATCTGGCTGCAAGCTCACCGTGACTGGTTCGCAATCAAGCTGCGCTCGGCGTGGACCGTTGGCGGCGTAACTTACGCCGCGGACAGCATGCTCGGCATTTCGCTGTCGGCGTTCCTGGCGGGCGATCGCAACTTCACCGTCGTCTTTGCGCCCGGCGCACGCCGCGCGCTCCAGGGATTTTCCTGGGCCGACGGCAAGCTGCTGCTGTCGATCCTCGACGAGTTGCGGCCGGTGTTCGAGATCTGTACGCCGTCTGCCACCGGCTGGAGCCGCGAGACGCTCCGCGGCCTTCCTGGAATCGGCGTGGTCGACGTCTGGCGCTTCGATCATCATGAATCCGAGAGCAATGGCGATTTGCTCGCCAATGTGCAGGATCCGCTGACGCCGCCTTCGCTCTTATTGATCGAACGCGGCGTCGAAAGCCCGACTGTGCTGAAACAGGCACCGAAGACGTTCAACGCCGATGGCCTCGTGGTGACCCAGCACGAAGCGATCTCGATCGACGGCGAGCGCATTCCCTATGTACAGGCGGGCCCTGCCGGTGAGGCCGGCGATGCGCCTGTCTATATGACGGCCTATGGCGGCTTCGGGGTTTCGATCCGCCCCATCTACAATTCGTCACTGGGAAAACTCTGGATGGAGCGCGGCGGCACCATCGTGCACGCCAATCTGCGCGGCGGTGGCGAGTTCGGCACGCGCTGGCACGATGCGGGACGATACGCCGGCAAGCGGCTCTCGCATGACGATTTCGCGGCGGTGGCCGCCGATCTCGTGCGCCGCGGCGTCACGCAGCCGAAACGCATCGCGGCGCAAGGCGGATCGAACGGCGGCATCCTCATCACCAACATGCTGGTGCGCTACCCCGAACGGTTCGGCGCGCTGTTCTGCACGATTCCCTTGATCGACATGCGCCGCTACACAAAGCTGCTCGCGGGCGCGAGCTGGATCGCTGAATATGGCGACCCCGACAAACCTGATGAATGGGAGTGGCTGAAGACCTACTCCGCCTATCACAACGCAAGGCCCGGCCAGCCCTATCCGCCGATCCTGATCGCCACGACACGCCGCGACGACCGCGTCCATCCCGGCCATGCGCGCAAGATGGCGGCAAAGCTCCAGGCCATGGGCTACGAGGCCTGGTTCTACGAGCCGGAAGCCGGCGGCCACGGCTACGGCAAGGACAACAGGGAGCGCGCCGGCTTCCAGGTGCTGGGGTTTGAGTTTTTGAAGGACAAGATCGGATGGCGGGACGAAGAGGCGTGACGGCCCCGCCTCCTACAATCGCGCAAACACCAGCGTCAGATTGTTCGCGGGCATGTCGACGGCATCGACGAGACGAAGGCCCACCGCCCGCGCCAGTGCCTCGACGTCGCCGACATCGCGCACGCCCCATTCCGGATTGCCTTCGCGCAACGAGGTGTCGAACACGGCGTTGCTGAGCGCGGTGTGCTTGCCGTCGCGCTTGAACGGGCCGTAGAGAAACAGCTTGCCGTCGGGGCGCAGATAACGGCCGGCGCCGGCGAACAGGCCCTCGGCCACGACCCAGGGCGCAATGTGGATGACATTGGCGCAGAAGATGGCCGCAAGGTCCGTCGGCGTCCCGCCCTTCATCTCCGGACACCAATCAGGATCGGCGAGATCAACCCGTAGAGGCGCGCGAATGTTCAAGAGGCCTGAATGCACGCGCCAGGCCTCGATGCTCTTCAGGTGACGCTGGTTGAGGTCGCTCGGCCACCAGACGAGGTTTGGCGTATGGCGGGCGAAATGGACCACGTGCTGGCCGGTTCCGCTGCCGACCTCGACCACATCCCCCGCGAGCCCAGCGAGATGCCGTTCGATCGCCGCCCAGAGCGGCTCGTGATTGCGATGAAACGCCGGCGCGTCGAGACGGCCGTCAGGCTCGACCCTCCCGCCGTCCCTGCCAAATTCGACGACATATTCAGCCAATTGAAGTCCCCGGAAAATGAAAAAGCAGACGAAGACGCGATCCAGGCCAAACGCCCCGGAAAAATTGACTGGCCCCAATCCAGCTCTACGAACGAACTAGCTCTTCAGTTGCAATGCAGAAGATATTAACGCCATTTTGCAGCCTGCATAGTCTTGATTGTCAGGGCATGTCCTTTGTGCTTTGGAGCACTATATTTCTGCGCACGAGACCTTCGATATAACGCTCCGGAACGACGCCTTGACCGCCTTTCGCCGCAAGCCCGCCCTGCTCCTGGCGCTGGCCGCCCTCATTGGCTTCGCCGCGAGCCCGGCGCAGGCGCAATCCGCCGTGGCCGAGGGCCAAAAGCTCGCCTTCGATCGCGGCAAGGGCAATTGCCTGACCTGCCACGTCATCAAGGGCGGTGATCTGCCGGGTACGATCGGGCCGGAGTTGAAGAATCTCAAGGCGAAATACCCCGATCGCAACGAGCTGGTCGCGATCCTGTTCGACGAGACCAAGCGCAATCCGCAGACCATGATGCCGCCGTTCGGCCGCAACCGGCTTTTGACCGACCAGGAGATCAGCGCGATCGTCGATTTCCTGCAAACGCTGTAACGGTGGGCCAAGGAGATTTGAGATGACCACGCACACCGGCCCTCACCCGACCCGCCGCCTGATCCTCCAGGGCGCGACTTGCGTCGCGCTGATCGGCCTCGGCAGTCTGCCATTCGCGCCGGCGCGCGCCGCGGCCAACGACAAATATCCGGACGAGGCGTTCAAGCTAAAGAACGAAGCGGATGCGATCAAGGCGCTCTATGGCCGGACCGCCGAACCGTCCGACAAGATCAAGCTCGATGCGCCCGAGATCGCCGAGAATGGCGGCGTGGTGCCGATCTCGGTCGCGACGACGCTCGACAAGGTCACCTCGATCTCGTTCTTCGTCGCCGAGAACCCAAACGCGCTGGCGGCGTCCTACAAGTTTCCCGACGGCACGATCCCCGCTGTCGCCAATCGCCTGAAGATGGCGAAGACCAGCAACGTGACCGCAATCGTGGAAGCCGACGGCAAGCTCTACAGCGCGACCAAGGAAGTGAAGGTCACTGTCGGCGGCTGCGGCGGCTAGGGGAATCACCATGGCATCCAGCATTCGCGTACGCGCAACATCCAACGGCGACCTCACCGAGGTGCAGACGCTGATCCAGCACCCCATGGACACCGGCCTGGTCAAGGACGCCAAAGGCGAGTTGATCCCTGCACACTACATTCAGGAACTGAGGTTCGCCTGGAACGGCAAGGACGTGTTCGTCGCCAATTGGGGCACCGCGGTCTCCAAGGACCCCTACGTCAAGTTCAGCTTCAAGGGCGCCCAGAAGGGCGACGAGCTCAAGATCTCCTGGACCGACAACAAGGGTGCGTCCGACGAGACCACCGCGAAGATCGCATGATGACGGCCCGAACCTACCTCCTGCTTGGCTCGTTAAGTGCCGCGCTCGTTGCGCTCGCGCTTGCGTCGCCGCGCGTGAGCGCCGCCGACAAGACCGATCCCGCGGCTGACGCCAAGGCGTTCCAGAATTTCTTCTTCCAGAAATTTCCGAACGTGAAGCACGATGATTTCGTCAACGGTCCTTATTCCATGAACGAGGACATGAAGCGGCAGTGGCAGGAGAAGGAAGAGTTTCCGCCTTACGAATTCGCGCTCGACGCCGGCAAGGAGATGTTCGCGACGCCGTTCAGGAACGGCAAGACCTATGCCGACTGCTTTCCGAACGGCGGCATCGGCATTCGCCAGAACTATCCTTATTTCGATACCAAGGAAGGCAAGGTCGTCACGCTGGAGCTCGCGCTCAACCGCTGCCGCGAGGCCAATGGCGAGGCGCCCTATTCCTACGTCAAGGACGAGATGGCCTCGCTGACGGCGTACATGGCGTTCACCTCGCGCGGCAAGCCTTTTGACATCAGGATTCCCGATGATCCGCGCGCGCTCGAAGCGTTCGAGAACGGCAAGCGCTATTTCTACACCCGCCGCGGCCAGATGAATTTCTCCTGCGCGAGCTGCCATGTGCAGAGCCCGGGCGAGCGCATCCGCGCCGAGATTTTGGCGCCGGCGCTCGGCATTCTGAACGCGATGCCGATCTACCGCTCCGAATGGAGCGGCATGGGCACGATCAGCCGCCGCTTCATCACCTGCAACAGCCAGACCCGCGCGGTTCCGCTGGAGCCGCAGGCGGACGAATACCGCGACGTCGAATATTTCCTCTCCTACGTCGCCAACGGCCTGCCGATTTCCGGCCCGGGAGCGCGGCCATGAGCACGACCATGAGCACGGCCATGAGCACGGCCATGAAGCGGTCACTTCCCCTCGCCATGCTGCTGGCCTTGAGCCTCGCGCCGGCGGCGCGCGCGGCGACGGAAGCAGACTACAAGGCCGCCTATGCTGCTGCGGAGGCTGCTTCCAGGGAGGCAGCCGGCATGCGCAATCAATGGACCACGACCGTCACGACCTTGGCGGCCGCCAAGAACGCCGCCGATGGCGGCAATTTCGACCAAGCCGTGGCCGCGGCAAAAGAGGCCGAGGCGCTGGCAAAGGCGTCGATTGTCCAAGCGACGTCTGAAAAAGAAGCCTGGAAGGCGATGGAAATCCGCTAGAATACAAGCAGTGGAACCGTCGAGCTGCCGTTGAGAGGCGCGGAGAAATTTGAGATGGCGATCCGCCGCCGCGATTTCCTGAAGAGCACAGCTGCCGCCGCCGCGTCGCTCGGCCTGCCGCGGCTCGCACGCGCGGCCGAGACCGCGAGCGTTTACGACATCGAGCGGTTCGGCAATGCGCGGATTCTGCATCTCACCGACACGCACGCGCAGCTCAATCCGGTCTATTTCCGCGAGCCGAGCGTCAATATCGGCATCGGCGAGATGGAGGGTCGGCCGCCGCATCTTGTGGGCCGCGCCTTCCTGGAGCGGTTCGGCATCCGGCCTGACAGTGCCGATGCCTATGCCTTCACCTGCTTCGAGTTCGAGAAGTCCGCAGGCCGCTTCGGCAAGCTCGGCGGCTTCGCGCATTTGAAGACGCTGATCGACCGGCTTCGCGGTGATGTCGGCGACAAGCATTCGCTGCTGGTCGACGGCGGCGATCTCTGGCAGGGCACGGGCCTTGCCACCCTCATGCAGGGCCGCGACATGGTCGAGGTCGCCAATCTGCTCGGCATCGAGGCGATGACCGGGCATTGGGAATTCACCTATGGCGAGCAGGTGCTGCGCGACAATCTCGAGCGCTTCAAGGGTGAATTCCTGGCGCAGAACGTCTTCCTGACCGAGGAGGCCGCGTTCAACGACGCCCCCGCCTTCGACAAGGCGACGGGGCGCGTCTTCAAGCCGTCGACGATCAGGGAGCTCGGCGGTTATCGAGTCGCGATCATCGGCCAGGCTTTTCCCTATGTGCCGATCGCGCATCCGAAGCGGTTCACGCCCGACTGGACTTTCGGCATCCGCGAGGAGGAATTGCAGAAACATGTCGACGCTCTGCGCGGCACCGACAAGGTCGAGGCGGTCATCCTGCTCTCGCACAACGGGATGGATGTCGACCTCAAGCTCGCAAGCCGCGTCACCGGCATCGACGTCATCCTCGGCGGCCATACCCATGACGCGGTGCCGCAGCCGATTGCGGTGAAGAACGCGAGCGGCACCACGCTCGTCACCAATGCCGGCTCCAACGGAAAATTTCTGGCCGTGCTCGACCTCGCGCTCGACAAGGGCAAGGTCAGCGACGTCAAATATCATCTGCTGCCGGTCTATTCCGAATTGCTGAAGCCCGATCCGGCGATGGCCGAGCTGATCGGCCGGCTGCGTGCGCCGCATGTGACGGACTGGTCAGAGAAGATCGCAACGCCCGACCGCCTGCTCTATCGCCGCGGTAATTTCTCCGGCCCCGTCGACGAGCTGATCTGCACGGCACTGCGCACCGAGCTCGACGCCGAGATCGCGCTCTCGCCGGGCTTTCGCTGGGGCCTCACCGCGCTGTCCGGCCAGCCGCTGACCATGGAGGACGTGCTCGCGGAAACCGCGATCACCTATCCCGAGACCTATGTGCAGGAGATCACCGGCGCAGAGATCAAGGACGTGCTCGAGGACATCTGCGACAATCTCTTCAACCCCGATCCCTATTACCAGCAGGGCGGTGACATGGTGCGGGCCGGCGGTCTCAGCTACACCTGCACGCCGACCGGCGCGATCGGCAGCCGCATCTCCGAGCTGAAGCTCGCCAATGGCAAGGCGATCAGTGCGAGCCACCGCTACAAGGTCGCGGGCTGGGCCTCCGTCAACGGCCAGCAGGGCGCGCCGGTGTGGGATGTCGTCGGCAAATATCTGCGCTCGGGCCGGATGATGCCGGAGCGGCTCGGCGCCGGCGTGACGTTGAAGGGCGTCGACAACAATCCGGGAATTTCAGGACAGGGATGACGCGCTTGCGGATGTTTCGCGTGACGATGCTGGCGACGCTCGCCTGCGCGTTGATCACGCCGGCGTTAGATCAGAAGGCTTGGGCGCAGCAGGTGCCGCTCCAGGACAAGCCGTTCGCCGAGCACAAAATCGTGCTGCAACTCTCCGACGGCGATGCGAAGAAGCAAGCGTTGGTGCTCAGCGTCGCCAACAATCTCCTCAAGGCCTACGATCCGGACAAGGTCGCGATCGAGGTGGTGGCATTCGGTCCCGGCATCGACCTGTTGCTTGCGGGCAGCGAGCGCCGCAAGCAGGTCGAGAGCCTGATCGCGCAGGGCGTGCGCTTCGACATCTGCCTGAACACGGTCGATACGGTCGAACGCGAGACGGGGAAGCGGCCGGAGTTCATTCCGTCCGCCACGCCCGTGCAGATGGGGGTCGGGCAGATCCTGTTCCTGACGGAGAACGGGTACACGCTGGTACGGCCGTAATCTTAGCCACTCCCTCCGCCGTCGTCCCGGCGAAGGCCGGGACCCATACCGCGTGATCCAGCGATTGGGCGCCGCAGGGATACCAAACGACTGATCTTCGCCAAACCCCTCCCTGGGGGTATGGGTCCCGGCCTTCGCCGGGACGACACCGAGTTTGTGACGACCGAGCCGCGATAAAAAATTTCTAAATTCTATTCTACGGACAGTGAATTGCTTCTCTTTCTAACCCCCGAGGTAGTAGAATTTGGAATCAGTTCCACGCCGGGTCTTGCCATGATCTTCCGCCAGCTCTTCGACAGCGTTTCGGGCACCTACAGCTACGTCCTGGCCAGCCGCCCCGGCGGCGAGGCGCTGATCCTCGATCCCGTGCTGGAGAAGGTCGACCGCTACTGCCAATTGCTGCGCGAGCTCGACCTCAAGCTGGTCAAGGCGGTCGACACCCATCTGCATGCCGACCACGTCACCGGCCTCGGCGAACTGCGCGACCGCACCCATTGCATGACCGTGATGGGCGACCAGACCAAGGCCGACGTGGTGGCGATGCGGGTTGCCGATGGCGACAAGGTGACGATCGAAGGCCTGTCGCTCGACGTCATGTACACGCCCGGCCACACCGACGATTCCTATTCCTACCTGATGGGCGACCGCGTCTTCACCGGCGATACGCTGCTGATCCGCGGCACCGGCCGCACCGATTTCCAGAACGGCTCGTCGCGCGCACAATACGAGTCGATCTTCAATCGCCTGCTCAAGCTGCCGGACGAGACGATGGTATTCCCGGCGCATGACTACAAGGGCGACACCGTCTCCACCATCGGCGAGGAGAAGCGCTACAATCCACGGCTCCAGGTGCGCTCGGTCGACGAGTATATCGAGCTGATGTCCAATCTGAAGCTGCCCAATCCGAAGATGATGGACGTGGCGGTGCCCGCCAATATGCGGGTCGGCCTGCATCAGGAAGAGCTGGAGAAAGAGGGCCGTGCGCTCAGCGCGGTCGAGGCGATCCGCTCGCTCGGCCGACCCGATATCCTCTTGGTCGATTTGCGCGAGAGCAACGAGCGGGTGAAGCACGGCATGCTCGAAGGTGCGCTGCACACGCCCTATCCGTCCGTCGAGAAGAGCCTGAAACCCGGCGGCATGCTGCGCGAGGTCGCGGCCGCCACCGGCCGCCGCATCGTGTTCTTCTGCGCCTTCGGCGAGCGCTCGGCGATGGCGGTGGCCGCGGCCAAGGACGCCGGCCTCGCCAACGCCGCCCATATCGCCGGCGGCATCGATGCCTGGAGGAAGGCGGGCGGCCCGATCGTGCACGCCTGACGCCATCGTTAGCTGCCCTTGAGATAAGTCAGGCGCCGCACATATTTTCGGTCTAGAAGCGGACGACGCATCACCATCCGGGACCAGCGATGGCCAAGCCCGACAACAAGTCCGAGAACAAGACCGGCAAGCCCAGCGAACCGCCGAAAAAGGTGGACGACAAGGCGCAGAAGCCCAGGCGCCTGCGCGACGACGACGACGAGGACGGCGACATCGCCACACCGAAGCAGGATCGGTATGGCAATGATGACGAGCCGTTGTGAGGGGTCGGGCCGACGCGCGCTTTGACGGCGCGCTAGCGCTGCATACTCCGCTGTCGTCCCGGCGAAGGCCCGGACCCATAACCACAAGGCGCAGTTTGGCGACGGATCGTTGTTCGGTACTCCGATCGATCACAATCGAGAGGTCACGCGGGTATGGGTCCCGGCCTTCGCCGGGACGACTGCCGGAAACAGCCACCCGCACTACCTGCCATGCGCCCGCGTTCATGGACAAATAACCGGCCTCCCCGATAGTTTGCGCTCGCTTCAGGGAGTGAAACGGAACTGATGGTCGACGTTCTCGCCGCACCGCAACAAGGCAAGGCGGACAGCGCGCTGCGCACGCTGACCGGGATCTCGATCGCGCATTGGGTCAGCCATTTCCATCTGCTGGTGCTGCCGATGCTGTTCCCGTTCCTGAAGAGCCAGCTCGGCGTCGGCTATGTCGAGCTTGGATTCGCGCTGACCGTGTCGGCTGTCGTCTCCGGGCTGACGCAGGCGCCAACCGGCTATCTCGTCGACCATTTTGGCGCGCGCAGGATTTTGCTGGGCGGGTTGACGCTCGGCGGGCTCGCGCTGATCATGCTTGGGCTGCATCTGAGCTACGCCTCGCTGATCGCCTGCGCCGTGCTGCTCGGGCTTGCCAACAGCGTCTATCATCCGGCCGACTACGCGATCCTCGCCGAGCACATGGACGAGGCGCGGATGGGTCGCGCCTTCTCGGTCCACACCTTTGCCGGCTATCTCGGCGGCGCGGTTGCACCGGCGATCGTGGCCGCGCTCGTCACCGTGTCCGGCGGCGTCGGTGCGCTGATCGCGGCGGGCGCGGTCGGCATATTGGTGGCGCTGCTGCTGGTGGCGATGAGCATTCCCGATGCCGGCGCGCACAAGACGAAGCCGGGTGCGACGAATGCGCCGAAGCAGGCTGTGATCACGCCGGCGCTGATCACGCTGACCGCGCTGTTCATGCTGCTCAGCCTGTCGGTCGCCGGCATCAACAATTTCGGCGTGGTCGCGCTGATGAGCGGCTACGGCGCGTCCTATTCGATTGCCAATGTCGCGTTGACCGCCTTCCTCGCGTCCAGCGCCGCCGGCGTGCTTGCGGGCGGCTTCCTCGCCGACCACACCGAGCGCCACGGCTACGTGGCCGCGGCCTGCTTTGCCGCAAATGCAGCGATCGTATTGCTGATCGCGCTGGTCACGCTGCCGGGCTGGGTCTTGACCATGACGATGGCGACCGCGGGCTTCCTCTCCGGCGTGATCGCGCCGTCGCGCGACATGCTGGTGCGCAATGCGGCACCTCCGGGTGCCGCCGGGCGCGCCTTCGGCATCGTCTCCACCGGCTTCAATCTCGGCGGCATCGTCAGCCCGCTGCTGTTCGGCTGGATCATGGACCAGAGTGCGCCGCACTGGGTGTTCGGCACCTCCGTGATCTTCATGGTGGCAACGGTGGTGCTATCGCCGTTCACTGAGCGGAAGACGCAAGCCAAGCCGCCATAAATTCTACCGTCGTCCCGGCGAAGGCCGGGACCCATAACCCACGAAATGGAGTTGGAGCGCAGCGCTCCCACTCCGAGTCTTCGCCAAACCACTTCCTGGGGGTATGGGTCCCGGCCTTCGCCGGGACGACGATTGTTGGTTTGGTTGGTAGTGATTGCCCACCTTACGTCGGCGACACCGCGCCCTTCAGCTCGCGCGCCTGCGGGGCAGCGACGCGGGTCAGCCTGGCCTTCTCCGTGTTGGGCCAGAGCAGCAGCAGGCCGAGCAGGCCGGAGCCGACCATGATCACGGCGTTGATGGTGAAGCCGGTCATGTAGCCGTCGAGCATCGAGCCGGCGCGCTGGATCACGGTCCCCATCACGTTCGGCGCGATGGTGCCAGAGAGCGTGTAAAGCGCGCCATAGATCGCGATGACGGCGCCGCGCTGCGAGGCCGGCGTGAATTCGCCGAGCATCGGCGGGCAGACGACGTAGATCGCGCCGCACAGGCCGGAGCCGACCACGAGCAGCGCGATCTGGAGACCCGTGCCCTGGACGTGCGGCAAGCACGCCAGGATCAGGCCGCCGATGATCAGCGGCACCGAGCCGAGCACGCCGCGGGCGATGCGGGTGGTGTAGCCGCGCGCCATCATCACCTGCGAGATCCAGCCGGTGAGGATGACGATGGTGGCGCCGAACACCCAGGGCAGGATCGAGATGAAACCAGCCTGGCTCTGCGAGAAGCCGAGCCCCTTGACGATGAACGGCGTGAACCAGGTCAGGCCCAGCGACAGCGCCCAATAGGCGCCGAAGGTGGCGATCACGCAGCCGACGAAGGTGCGTGACGTGAGGAGCTGAATGTAAGGAATTTTCGGCTCGGTGACAGCGAGGACCTGGGTATCCTCGAGCGGGCCTTCCTTGCCGAGCGCGAGCCAGGCACAGACCCAGATCAGGCCGACAACGCCGAGCGCGCCGAAAGCGTAGTGCCAGGAGTGATTGACGATGACCCAGTTCAGCGCCGGCACCGCCAGGATCACGCCGAAGGCCGAGCCTTGCGACAGGATCGCGGTTGGCAGCGTGCGCTTCTCGTCGGGGAACCATTTGTAGATCGCATGCGCCGCGACCGAAAAGGCCGGACCTTCGCCCGCGCCCAGCACGATGCGGCAGATCAAGAGCGTGGTGAACGAGACGCTGCCGACCATCGGAAACTGCGCCAGCGCCCAGATCACCGCCAGCGTCAGCAGCACCCAGCGCGTCGGCACCTTGTTGACGATGAAGCCGACCACGATCGCCGAGATCGAGAACAGGAAGAAGAACGAGGAGCCGAGCAGGCCGAATTGCTCGGCCTCGAGCTTCATATCGGTCATGATCGGCACGCCGGCGAGACCGACGACGATTTTGTCGGCGAAGTTCACCACCATGAAGAGAAACAGAAGAAAAGTGACCGTCCAGGCGCCCTTCGGCGTTTCTTTGGACACCCCTGCCGTCTTAGCCGCCGCGGACGGCGTTCCCTGAGCGCTCATCGTTCTCCCCGTACGTGTTTTTTGGCACTTTTATGATTTGGCCGTTGCCGGAGCTAACAACGGCTTGAACGGCAACGCAACCCCGGCATTTCCGCATCAACTGTGCTACGCAGCAATTCCGTTAATTCCGTCCGGCGCCATTCATCGTGCTGAGCATCCGAAATCTCTCAAAGACCTTCGCCTCGGCCGGTGAGCCCGTGCATGTGCTGCGCGGCGTCGATCTCGACCTCAAGGCCGGCGAGCGCGTCGCGCTGACCGGTGAATCCGGCAGCGGCAAGAGCACGCTGCTGCACCTGATCGCGGGGCTCGACGCTGCCGACGACGGCACGATCCGGCTGGAGGACACCGAGGTCACCAAGCTGTCGGACGCAGGCCGCGCCGCACTGCGGCGGGACCGGGTCGGCCTGGTGTTCCAGCAGTTCAACCTGATCCCCAGCCTGTCGGTGGCCGACAATCTCGCCTTCCAGGCGCGGATCGCCAACCGGCATGATGCCGCCTGGACCAAGGAGCTGGTCGAGCGGCTCGGGCTCGGTGGCCTCATGAAGCGCTATCCCGAGCAGCTGTCCGGTGGCCAGCAGCAGCGGGTTGCGATCGGCCGGGCGCTGGCGACCAAGCCTTCGCTGCTGCTTGCGGACGAGCCGACCGGCAATCTGGACGAGGCCACAGCCGACGACGTGCTGGCGCTGACGCGCGACCTCGTCGCGCGCACCGGCTGCGGCTTCCTGATGGTGACGCACAGCCTGCATCTGGCGCGCACGCTGGACCGCCACGTCATCCTCCATGCGGGGCGGGTCGCATGAGACGCGCGCTGTGGGTCCTCGCGGTGCTGCTCAGCCATTGGCGCCGGCACAAATTGCAGTTCGCAACGCTGCTGATCGGGCTGATCGCGGCGACCGCATTGTGGAGCGGTGTTCAGGCCATCAACCAGCAGGCCCGCAATGCCTATGACCGCGCCGCGGCAACCTTCGGCGGCGTCCGCACGGCGATGCTGGTCGCGCCCAATGCGGCGACGTTTCCACAAGAGTTGTTCGTCAAGCTCCGCCGCGCGGGCTGGCCGGTGTCGCCGGTGCTGGAGGGCCGGGTCCAGATCAACGGGCGCTCGATGCGTCTGCTCGGCATCGAGCCGGTGACCTTGCCGACCGATGTCGGCAACGCGCCACGTCTTGGCGCTGCGGATTTGAGCAGCTTCGTTGCCGCTCCCGGCCAGACGTTGGTGGCGCAGGAGACGCTGACGGACTTGCAGGAACCGGAGGGTGCGGCACCCGCAATCAGCAGCGGCGCAAAGCTGCCGCCGCTGCATGTACTGCAGCAGCTCGTGCCTGACGTGCTGGTCGTCGACATCGGCGTAGCGCAGCGGCTTCTCAACAAGCCGGACCAGCTGTCACGGCTCCTGATCGGCAAGGCGAAGGGCAAGCCCGCGTCACTCGCAAGTGTTGTCGGCGACACGTTGCAGTGGGTCGAGCCGACTGCGGAGACCGAGCTGGAGCGACTGACCGACAGCTTTCATCTCAATCTTACGGCCTTTGGCCTGCTCTCGTTCTTCGTCGGCCTGTTCATCGTGAACTCAGCCGTCGGCCTCGCCTTCGAGCAGCGGCTGCCGATGCTGCGCACCTTGCGGGCCTGCGGCGCCTCGGCGCGGCTGGTCAACAGTGTGCTGGTGGTCGAGCTGGTGGCACTGGCGCTGGTCGCCGGATTGATCGGGCTCGTCTGCGGCTACTTCATCGCCGGTGCGCTGTTGCCCGATGTCGCAGCGTCGCTGCGCGGGCTCTACGGCGCGCCGATCCCGGGACAGCTTTCGCTGAGGCCGGAATGGTGGCTCGCCGGCATCGGCATCAGCGTAGCCGGCGCGATGGTGGCGGCGGCGACCAGCCTGATCAAGGCTGTCAGGATGCCGGTGCTGGCGACCGCGCAGCCGCACGCCTGGCAGCAGCGGCAACAACGCTGGCTGATCCTGCAAAGTCTTGCGGCCTGCACCGTGTTCGCGGTGGCGTGGCTGCTGCTCCACTACGGGCAAACGCTGATCGCGGGCTTTGGCCTTTTGGCAGCGCTGATGCTGGGCGCGGCGCTGATCCTGCCGGCCTTCCTCGAAATCCTTCTGCTCGCCGGCCAGCGCTTTGCGCGCGGGCCGCTTTCGCTGTGGTTCTGGGCGGACAGCCGGCAGCAACTCTCCGGGCTGTCGCTGGCGCTGATGGCGCTGCTGCTCGCGCTCGCCGTCAATGTCGGGGTTTCCACCATGGTGGAAACCTTCAGCCGCACTTTTGTCGGCTGGCTCGACGGTCGGCTTGCCGTCGACGTCTACATCAGCGCCGCCGACAATGCGCAAGCGACAGCGATCCGGAGCTGGCTGAAGCAGCGCAGCGAGGTCGAGGCGATCCTGTCGGGCGGACGCGCGGAGACGCAAGTGGAGGGCCAGCCGGTCGAGCTGTTCGGCCTGCCCGATCATCCGCTTTATCGCGAACGCTGGCCGCTCCTGGAGACCGCGCCGCGGGCCTGGACCCAACTCGTGCCGGGCAATGCCGCCTTCATGAGCGAGCAATTGAGCCGGCGGCTGAACGTTCGCGTCGGCGACGTCATCGAGGTGCCGGCGCCGGGCGGGACCTGGGAGCTCGACATTGTCGGCATCTATGCCGATTACGGCAATCCCAAGGGGCAGTTGGCGGTGAATGTCGCGGCGCTGATCCGGCAGTTTCCGCAAACGCCGCAGACCCGGATCGGGCTCATCGTCGCGCGGGACAAGATCCCGGGCCTGATCGCGGGCTTGCGAAAGCAGTTTGCGCTCGACGATCGCAGCGTCGCCGACCAGGCGACCGTGAAAGCGGAATCGATCCGCATCTTCAATCGCACCTTTGCGGTGACTTCGGCGCTGAACGCCTTCACGCTCGGCGTCGCCGGCATCGCGTTGCTGACGAGCCTCTTGACGCTGGCGAATTCCCGCCTGCCGCAACTCGCGCCGCTCTGGGCGATCGGCATCTCAAGGTCGCGCCTTGCGGCGATCGAATTGACCAAGACGCTGTCGGTCGCGCTGTTCACGTCGCTGCTGGCCGTGCCGCTCGGACTGATCGTGGCGTGGTGCCTGATCGCAATCGTCAACGTGAAGGCGTTCGGCTGGCGGCTGCCGTTCCATGTGTTTCCGCTGCAACTGATCGAGCTCGTCACGGTCGCACTGTTCGCTTCGCTGCTGGCCGCATTGCTTCCGGTCTTACGGCTGGCGCGGATGCAGGCCGCACACCTCGTCAAGGTGTTTGCCAATGAGCGCTGATGGCATTTCGCGACGCGCTTTTGCCGGCGGTCTCGCCGCGCTCGCTCTCGCGCGCGGCGCGGGCGCGCAAGGCTATGCCGGGCTCGGCGAGAAGGCGGACGGCTTTGCGCAGGTCGTGCCGGGAAAAGTGTTCTCCTTTCCCGCCGATCACGGACCGCATCCGGAGTTTCGCATCGAGTGGTGGTATCTGACGGCAAATCTCGTCGACAGCAACGGCGCTCCTTGCGGGCTGCAATGGACGCTGTTCCGGCAGGCGGCGCAACCGGGGCCGCAAGGCGAAGGCTGGGCCAATCAGCAGATCTGGATGGCGCACGCTGCGGTGACCCGCGCCGACACCCACCGTTTCAGCGAGCTGTTTTCGCGCGGCGGCATCGGACAGGCCGGGGTCGCGGCAACGCCGTTTGCGGCCTGGATCGACGATTGGGAGATGAAGGGGACTGATCGCACTGACGATCGAAGCCTGGCGCCGGTGACGCTGAAGGCGTCCGGCACCGATTTTAGCTACGCGCTCGCGCTGGAGGCCGATCATCCGGTCGTGTTGCAGGGCGATGGCGGCTTCAGCCGCAAGTCCGAGCGCGGCCAGGCGTCGTATTATTACAGCCAGCCGTTTTTTCGCGCGCGCGGCAGCATCGCCATCGACGACAAGCCGGTCGACGTTTCAGGCCAGGCCTGGATGGATCGCGAATGGAGCAGCCAGCCGCTCGACGCCGACCAGACCGGCTGGGACTGGCTGTCGCTGCATCTTTCCTCCGGCGACAAGCTGATGCTGTATCGGCTGCGACAGAAGGACGGCCGCGACTATCCGTTCGGCAACTGGATCAGGGCCGACGGGAGCACGCGGATGATTGCGGGCAGCGATATTCAGATGTCACCGAAGGCGACGGTCGAGGTCGCCGGACGCAAGCTGCCGGTGGAGTGGCAGATCGCGATCCCGTCGCGATCGTTCTCGATCGCCTGCAAACCGCTCAATCCCAGGGCGTGGATGGGGACCGGCTTCTCCTATTGGGAAGGACCGATCAGCTTTGCCGGCACGCATGATGGCGTCGGCTATCTCGAGTTGACTGGGTATTGAGCCGCAGCTCTTCGACGAACTCAGTGTCGTCCCGGCAAAGGCCGGGACGACACTGTAAGCTGTAGCGTCAATGTTGATCTAACTACTTCGTCAGCGGGCAGCCGCTCTCCTTCGCGGTGAAGAACGCCTTGTCGCCGGGGACGGTGGCGAGCTCCTTGTAATAGTCCCACGGCTTCTTCGATTCCGAGGGCTTCTTGACTTCGAACAGATACATGTCGTGGACCATGCGGCCGTTCGCGAGCACCTTGCCCTTGGCGAAGGCGTCGTCGACCGGCAGCTCCTTCAGCTTCTTGGCCACCGCATCGGAGTCCTTGGTGCCAGCGGCCTTCACCGCCTTCAGATAGCTCAGCGTCGCCGAATAGGTGCCGGCGTGGATCATGCTCGGCATCCTCCCGGTGCGCTTGAAGAAGCGCTCGGAGAACGCGCGCGTGGTGTCGTCGTGATCCCAATAGAAGCCTTCGGTCAGCACCAGGCCTTGCGCGGCCTGCAAGCCGAGGCCGTGAACTTCGGCAAGCGTCATCAGCAGGCCGGCGAGCTTCTGGCCGCCCTGAACGATACCGAACTCAGCCGCCTGCTTGATCGAATTGGTGGTGTCCTGGCCGGCATTGGCAAGGCCGACGATCTTCGCTTTCGAGCTCTGCGCCTGGAGCAGGAAGGAGGAGAAGTCCGACGAGTTGAGCGGCACGCGGACCGAGCCCAGCACCTTACCGCCATTGGCGGTGACGATCTCGCTGGTGTCCTTTTCCAGCGCGTAGCCGAAGGCATAGTCGGCAGTGAGGAAGAACCAGGTGTCGCCGCCAGCCTTGGTCAGCGCGCCACCGGTGCCGACCGCGAGCGCATGGGTGTCGAACGCCCAATGGAAGCCGTAGGGCGAGCACGCCGCACCGGTGATGCTCGACGTGGCCGCGCCGACCACGATGTCGATCTTCTTCTTTTCCTTCGACAGGTCCTGCACGGCCAGCGCCACCGACGACGTCGTCAGCTCCGTGATCATGTCGACACTATCGGCGTCATACCAGCGCCGTGCGATGGAGGTGGCCAAATCAGGCTTGTTCTGATGATCGGCAGTGACCATCTCGATCTTCTGGCCAAGCACCTCGCCGCCAAAATCCTCAATCGCCATCTTGGCCGCTTCGACCGAATATTTGCCGCCGTAGTCGGCGTAGACGCCGGACTGGTCGTTGAGGACGCCGATCTTGACGCCTTGCGCGGAGGCCGGCGCGGCCAGCAACAGGGCTGACGTTGCGACAGCGGCCAAAAGTGCTGATTTCATTCGTTGCTCCCAGCAGTGTTCTGTTTTGAAATCGCGCGGATACTAGTGAAGAACCCCGGCGCTGCCCATCCATTTCGGCGTAGGTCGTTAGTATGGGCGCGGCCGCACAAAAGGTGTCGTCAAGGTGACGGGACCACGCCCTTGTCGTTCCGCCCTTCCGCGAGGTTCCGCACCGCCACGTAGAAGATCGGCGTGAACAAGAGGCCGAACAGGGTGACGCCGATCATGCCGAAGAACACGGCGACGCCGACCGCCTGCCGCATCTCCGAGCCCGAGCCGGACGAGATCACCAGCGGCAGCACGCCGAGGATGAAGGCGAAGGACGTCATCAGGATCGGCCGCAGCCGCAGCCGGCAGGCGTCGATCACCGCCTCCAGCCGCGGCTTGCCTTCCTTCTCGATGTCGCGTGCGAATTCGACGATCAGGATCGCGTTTTTCGCCGCCAATCCCACCAGCACGACAAAACCAATCTGGGTGAGGATGTTGACGTCCTGGCCCATGAGGCGCACGCCGATGGTGGCGGCGAGCAGGCACATCGGCACGATCAGGATCACCGCGAATGGCAGGGTCCAGCTGCCATATTGCGCGGCGAGCACGAGATAGACGAACAGCACGCAGATCGGGAACACGTAGAGGCCGGCATTGCCGCCGGTGACCTGCTGATAGGACAGGTCGGTCCACTCGAACGTGAAACCGCTCGGCAAGGTGTCGTCGGCAAGCTTCTTGATGGCGTTGAGCGCGGTGGTCGAGCTCGTCCCCGGCGCCGGCTCGCCCTGGAGCTCGGACGCCGCATAGAGATTGTAGCGCGCGACGCGGTCAGGCCCCGAGACATCCTTGAAGTCGACCACGCTGCCGAGCATCACCATGTCGCCGGAAGCGTTGCGCGTACGCAGCCGCGCGAGGTCGGCGGGCTCTTTCCGGAACGGAAAATCAGCCTGCGCCGTGACGTGATAGGTACGGCCGAACAGGTTGAAGTCGTTGACATAGGTCGATCCGAAATAGGTCTGGATCGTGTCGTTGATGTTCGAGATAGGCACGCCAAGCTTCTGCGCCTTGGTGCGGTCGATGTCGACGAACAGCTGCGGCGTACTGGCCGAGAACGGCGAGAACACCGTCGGGCCGAGAAGCGAGGGCGATTTGCGCGCGGCGGCGACGAGCTCGTCGGTCGCGGATGCCAGCAGCTCGGGCCCTCGGCCCTGGCGGTCCTGGATGCGGATGGTGAAGCCGCCGCCGGTGCCGATGCCGGGCACGGCCGGCGGCGGGATGACAATAATGAAGGCGCCCTGGATCGCGGCGAGGCGCTTGCGCAGCTCGGCCGTGATGGCATTCGCCGTCAGGCCCTTCTTCAGCCTCACCTCGGGCTCCTCGAACACGGGGAAGAGCGCGGCCGCGTTGCCGGCCTGCGTGCGGGTGGCGCCGGAGAAGCCGGCGAAGGCGGCCACGCGGATAATGCCTGGCGTGTCCAGCGAGATCCGCTCGATCTCTCGGACAATCTCGGTGGTCCGCGCCAGCGATGCCGCACCCGGCAACTGCACCGAGATGATGACGTAGCCGCGATCCTGCGCCGGGATGAAGCCCTGCGACGTCGTCCCGATCAGCCAGCCGGCGCTGCCGATCAGCACGACATAGATCAGGATCATCACCACCGAGTGTCGGATCACGAAATTGGCGAGACCAGCATAGCCATGCGAGAGCCGATCGAAGACACGATTGAAGGCGCCCGTGAAGGCATTCCACCCCCGCGCGAGCAAATTCCAGGCGGCCGGCGGCCGCTTCTCCTCATGCGGCGTGAGGATCTGCGAGGCCAAAGCCGGCGACAGCGTCAGCGAGCAGAAGCAGGAGATCGCGGTGGCCACCGCAATGGTCACGGCGAATTGCTGGAAGAATTGCCCGGATATGCCGCCCAGGAACGCCGTCGGCACGAACACCGCGCAGAGCACCAGCGCAATCGAGACCAGCGCGCCGCCGACCTCCTCCATGGTCTTGAGCGCGGCGTCGCGGCGACTGAGGCCGTGCTCGAGATGGCGCTCGACATTCTCGACCACGACGATGGCATCGTCGACCACGATGCCGACGGCGAGCACCAGGCCGAACAGCGTGAGATTGTTGATGGAGAAGCCGAGCGCCGCCATCACCGCGAAGGTGCCGACCAGCGACACCGGAATCGCGATGATCGGAATGATCGCCGGCCGCCAGCCTTGCAGGAACACCAGCACGACGACGACCACGAGCAGCATGGCCTCGTAGATGGTCTTGATCAGCTCGTGGACCGACTGCGCGATGAATTCGGTCGGGTTGTAGCCGATATTGTAGTCGAGCCCCTTCGGAAAGCTCTCCTTCAGCTTCACCATGGTGTCGGAGATGGTTTTGGCGGTAGCGAGCGCGTTCGATCCCGGCCGTTGCGTCACCAGCATGGCGACCGCCGACTTGCGCAACAGGAAGCTGTTGGTCGAATAGGCCAGCGCGCCGAGCTCGATGCGGGCGACGTCGCGCAGTCGCACCGTGCGGCCGTCGGAGCCGGCCTTGATCAAAATATCCTCGAACTGCCTCTGGTCTTTCAACCGTCCGGTGAACACGAGATTCGGCTGAAAGGCACGATCAGCGATCGGCGGCTCGGCGATCTGGCCACCGGCGATCTGCACGTTCTGGGCGCGTATCGCGGCCAGCACTTCGGTCGAGGTCAGGCCGAGATTCGCAATGCGGTCAGGGTCGAGCCACAGCCGCATCGAATAGTCGCGCGCGCCAAAAATCTGGATGTCGCCGACGCCGTCGATGCGCAACAGCTGGTCGCGGACCTGGAGCAGCGCATAGTTGGAGATGTAGAGCTGGTCGAAGGTGTCGTCGGGCGACAGCATGAACACGACCATCAGGATGTCCGGCGAGTTCTTGCGGGTAACGACGCCGTTGCGCTGCACCTCGTCCGGCAATTGTGGCTGCGCGATCGCGACGCGGTTCTGCACCAGCACCTGCGCCTTGTCGAGGTCAGTGCCGAGCTTGAAGGTGACGGTGATGGTGAGCTGGCCGTTCGAGGTCGCCTGGCTGTAGAGATACAGCATGTCCTCGACGCCGTTGATCTGCTGCTCGATCGGAGCTGCGACCGTATCGGACACAGTTTGCGCCGATGCGCCGGGATATTGCGTGGTGACGACGACGGTCGGCGGCACCACTTGCGGATACTCGGAGACCGGCAGCGTCGTGTAGGCAAGCGCGCCGACGATCAGCAGCACGATCGACAGCACCATCGCCAGGATGGGCTGGTTGATGGAGAGACGGCCAAGATTCATGACTTGTCACCAGCCTTGCCACCGGCCGGCGCTTGCGCGGGAGACGGGGCGACCTTGGCGCCGACGCGGGCACGCTGGAGACCGTTGACGATGACACGATCTTCCGCCTTCAGCCCTTCACGGATCACGCGCAGGCCCTCGTCGAGCGGCCCGAGCACCACGGCGCGCGCTTCCACGGTGTCGTCCGGCTTCACCACGAAGACGATCTTGCGCGACTGGTCGGTTGCGACAGCGACATCGGGTATCAGCAGCGCCTCGTACGGCGCACTGCCGATCAGGCGGACGCGGCCGAACTGGCCGGGCAGGATCGACAGATCGGTGTTCTTGACCACGGCGCGGCTACGCAGCGTGCCCGTGGAAACGTCGAGCCGGTTGTCGAGGAAGTTGATTGCGCCGTCATGCGACGGCTTGGTCTCACCGGCGAGCGTCACCTGCACCGGGTTCGCGGTGTCACGCGAGCTCGGGCGCTTCCCCTCGAACCACAGCTTGCTGTACTTGATGAACGTGGTCTCATCCATGTCGAAATAGATGTAGATCGGATCGAGCGAGACGATCGAGGTGAGCAGCGTCGACGTGCCGGTGTCGCTGCCCTGCACGAGATTGCCGGGACTGACGAGATGCCGGCTGACGCGTCCGGTGAGCGGCGCGGCGACATGGGTGAACTCGATATTGAGCCGGGCAGCCTTCAGCGCGCCCTCGGCCTGGGTCTCGGCGGCGTGCGCGGCCTGCAAAGCCTGACGGCGCTGGTCGACGACCTGCTCGGAGACCGCGCTGGTCTGGACCAGATTCAGACCGCGATCGAGCTCGCGCTTGGCCAACTCCACCTTGGCGCGGGCGTCGGAGAGCTGGCCGTCGGCCTGCTCGGCCACCGCCTCGAACGGGCGTGGGTCGATCACGTAAAGCAGATCACCCTGGTGCACGATCGCGCCGTCCTGGAACTCGACGGAGTTGACGAAGCCGCCAACGCGGGGGCGCACCTGCACCTCCTCGACTGCCTCGAAGCGGCCGGTGTACTCGTCCCAATCGGTCACTGTGCGCTTGACCGGCTGGGCAACGGTCACCGGCGGCGGTGGCGGCGCGGCCGCCTGCGAATTCGGCTGTCCGCAACCGGCGAGTGCGAATGAAGCGGCAAGAAGGCCGCCGATGGCACTATGCCGCAGCTGAACGAAATCGTGCTTTTTGACAAACCGCTCGCTTCCGTCCGGTCCGCTCATCCCAGGTCCTCGCATCAAAGCCGCAGAAACAGCAGGGTACGCGCGTACCCGCGGGCGACACAAGATGGGTCGCCATGATGAAATCTTCAAGACGAACCCGCGCGCAATGCTCGGCAAGACACCCTAGCCGGATGATGGGTTGACACGGAGATAGCCGGCTTCGCGCGCGGCGGCTAGCGGGCGGAATGCGAATGGACTTTATTCGCGGGGCTCGTGAATGGAGTAGCGCCGAGTAAGTTCGGCACCACAGTGCCACCCTGCCCCTCCAGGCCTCTCCAGGGGAGGGTAAAGGTTGCCCAGCGTCTTCGCACATGACGGGCGCGGCGGGCTCGGCTAGATTACCCCTTACAAAACAAGACGAATTGTCCGGGAGGACAGGCGTGCATCAGGGACGTGTCGTTTATGGTGCGATCGAGGAGGTTGTGTTCGGCCACCCGGCAGCCGAGGCCATCGTTGCGCAAATGGACCGGCTGGGAACTCGCCGCGCCTTCCTGATGGTCTCCGGCACGCTGAGCCGGGAGACCGACGAAATCGCAGAGATCAAAGCGGCGCTGGGCGCGCGCTGCGCCGGGCTGTTCGATGCGATGCCTGCGCATACGCCGCGCGAGGCGGTAATCGCGGCAACCAACGCGGCACGCGAAGCCGGCGCGGACCTCATCGTCACCGTCGGCGGCGGCTCGATCACCGATGGCGCCAAGGCGGTGCAGCTCTGCCTTGCCAACGGGATCGACGATATCGACGGCATCGAGCGTATCCGCGTCCACAAGGGCGTCGCGCCGGAGATGACGCCGCCGACGGTGCGGCAGATCAGCGTGCCGACCACGATCGCCGGCGGCGAGTTCTCGTCGATCGCCGGCGTGACCAACCGCCGCACCCATGTGAAGGAGATGCTGCGGCATCCGCTGGCGGTGCCGCGCGCGACCATCCTCGACCCCGCCATCACCGTGCATACGCCGGAATGGCTGTTCCTCTCCACCGGCATCCGCGCCGTCGACCATTGCGTCGAGGCGATCTGCTCGCGCGAGACGCATCCTTATGCCGATGCGCAGTCGGTGAAGGGCCTCGCCATGCTTGCCGACGCGCTGCCGCGCGTGAAGGCGGACCCCGCCGATCTCGACGCACGGATGGACGCGCAGATCGGCACGTGGCTGTCGATGGGCGCGCTCGCCGCCGGCGTGCCGATGGGCGCGAGCCACGGCATCGGCTACGTGCTGGGTGCCGCCTTCAACGTGCCACATGGCTACACCTCCTGCGTCATGCTGCCGGCGGTGATGCGCTGGAATGCGAGCGACAATGCCGAGCGGCAGATGATCGTCGCAGCCGCGATGGGCTTTCCCGGCCAGAACGCCGCCGACGTGCTCGATGCCTTCATCCGTTCACTCGGCATGCCCCGCAGCCTCGCTGACGTCCGCGTCTCGCCGGAGCATTTCGATGCCATTGCCGAACAGGCGATGCGCACGAACTGGATCCCGCGCAACCCGCGCAAGATCGAAAGCCCGGCGCAGTTGCGCGAAATCCTGCTTCTCGCCGCATGATTTTCAAACCGGAGGACTGATGTACCCAGGTCTGCACGCTCGCCTGCGCCCGCTGCAACCCGCCTTCATCATGGCGGCGACGGGCGAAGCCGTCACCTATCGCGAGTTGGAGGCGCGCAGCAACCGGCTCGCACATCTGTTGCGCAAGCACGGCTTGAAGCGGCGCGATCACTACTCGATCTTCATGGAGAACAATTCCCGCTATCTCGAAGCCTGCGCCGCGGGCGAGCGGTCCGGGCTGTACTACACCTGCATCAACTCCTTCCTGACGCCGGGCGAGCTCGCCTATCTCCTCGTCAACAGCCAGTCGAAGATTTTGATCACGTCCGTTGCAAAACTCGACATCGCGCGCGAGGCGATCCGGGCCTGTCCCGACGTCAAGCTCTGCATCGTCGCCGACGGACCGGGCGAGAGCGACCGCATCGTCGGGCTCAAGGAGATCACCGCCGGTCTGCCGAAGACGCCGATCGCAGACGAACGGCTCGGCACCTCGATGCTCTATTCGTCCGGCACGACGGGACGGCCGAAGGGCATTTTGAGACCGCTGCCGGAGGAGCCACCGAAACACAATCTGCCGCTGTTCGATTTCCTGACCAAGCTCTGGCATTACCGCGAGGGCATGGTCTATCTGTCGCCGGCCCCGCTGTATCACTCGGCGCCGCAGGCCGCGGTGAATCTGACGATCCGCATCGGCGGCACCGTGGTCATCATGGAGACCTTCGATCCGGAGCGTTACCTCCAGCTGGTCGAGCAATGGGGCATCACCCACAGCCAGCTCGTGCCGACGATGTTTTCGCGCATGCTCAAGCTGCCGGAAGAATTGCGCAGCCGCTATGATCTATCCTCGCTCGAGATCGCGATCCATGCCGCAGCGCCCTGCCCGGCGCTGGTGAAGGACGACATCATCAAATGGTGGGGGCCGATCATCCATGAGTATTACGGTGCCACCGAAGGCCTCGGCTTCACCGCCTGCAACAGCGAGGAATGGCTTAGCCACCGCGGCACCGTCGGCAAGGTGCTGTTCGGCGACCTCCATATTCTCGATGAAGATATGAAGCCGTGCCCCACCGGCACGCCCGGCCAGGTCTGGTTCAAGACGGGATCGCCGTTCGAATATTTCAACGACCCGGAAAAGACCAAGGAGGCGCGCTCGGCCGACGGCAGCATGAGCACGGTCGGCGATGTCGGCTATGTCGACGACGACCGCTTCCTCTATCTCACCGACCGCGCCACCTTCATGATCATCTCGGGCGGGGTGAACATCTATCCGCAGGAATGCGAAAATTTGCTGATCACCCATCCCAAGGTCGCAGATGCCGCCGTGTTCGGCGTGCCCAATGCGGATCTCGGCGAAGAGGTGAAGGCGGTGGTCCAGCCGATGCCGGGCGTGATGCCGGGCGAAGCGCTCGCCGAAGAGCTGATCGCCTTCTGCGGCGCATCGCTGTCGCGGCAAAAGGTGCCGCGTTCGGTCGATTTCGAGAAGGAATTGCCGCGACTGCCGACGGGGAAGCTCTACAAACGGCTGTTGCGGGACCGGTATTGGGGCAACAAGACCTCGCGGATTGTGTGACGGCGTAACCGCAAACTCTCATGTCGTCCCGGCGAAGGCCGGGATCCATTACCACAGGGAGTAGTTTGACGGAGAAAGTCGTTCGGCACTCCTACCCGCGACAGTCGACAGATCACGCGGTATGGGTCCCGGCCTTCGCCGGGACGACGTTGGGGAACGAAGCGAGCCCCGCACTCTCACATTGTGAGAGACACACCCCTGCGGCTCTTCCGTCATCCGAATTGTCGAGAGCGCCGCCGCCCTTGCCGGTTGCCTCCCTTCCCCCGCCTCGGCTATCGTCCTGACAAACAGGCCGCAAACGGCCGATGTCCAGGGAGGGACCGAGGATGCGGAGCGTATGGGCGCTCGCCGCGATGGCGGCGCTATCTTTGCTGGCGTTTTCGACCATCGCGTTTGCCGACGAGGGCAAGCAGGGCGGGATCCTGCGGATGTATCACCGCGACAGCCCCGGCAACGCCTCGATCCACGAAGGCGCGACCTACTCGATCAACGTTCCCTTCATGCCTGTCTTCAACAACCTCGTCATCTACAAGCAGGACCAGGCCCAGAACAAGATGGAGAACATCGTCCCCGAGCTCGCCGAGAGCTGGGCCTGGGTCAACGACAACAAGACGCTGACCTTCAAGCTGCGCCAGGGCGTCAAATGGCATGACGGCAAGCCGTTTACCTCGGCCGACGTCAAATGCACATTCGACATGCTGATGGGCAAGTCGCAGCAAAAATTCCGGCAGAACCCGCGCAAGTCCTGGTACGAGCAGGTCAACGACGTCTCGACCAATGGCGATTTCGAGGTGTCCTTCAATTTGAAGCGACCGCAGCCGTCGCTGCTGGCGCTGCTCGCCTCGGGCTACACGCCGGTCTATCCCTGCCATGTCTCGCCCGGCGACATGCGCACGCATCCGATCGGCACCGGCCCGTTCAAATTCGTCGAGTTCAAGGCCAATGAATCGATCAAGCTGACGCGCAATACCGACTATTGGCGCAAGGGCCGGCCCTATCTCGATGGCATCGAATTCACCATCATCCCGAATCGCTCGACCGCCATCCTCGCCTTCGTTGCCGGCAAGTTCGACATGACGTTCCCGACGGAAGTCAGCATTCCGCTGTTGAAGGACGTGAAATCGCAGGCGCCGAACGCGGTCTGCGTGGTCGAGCCGAATAACGTTTCGACCAACATCATCGTCAATTCGAGCGCGGCGCCGTTCGACAACATCGACATCCGCCGCGCCATGGCATTGGCGCTCGACCGCAAGGCGTTCATCTCGATCATGTTCGAGGGCCAGGGCGACGTGGGCGGCACCATGCTGCCGCAACCGAACGGGCTGTGGGGCATGCCGAAGGAGATGCTCGAGAGCATTCCGGGCTACGGGCCCGACGTGAACGCCAACCGCGAGGAAGCCAAGAAGCTGATGCAGAAGGCCGGTTACGGACCGGACAAGCACCTCGCCGTGAAAGTCTCGACCCGCAACATCCCGGTCTATCGCGATCCCGCGGTAATCCTGATCGACCAGCTCAAGAGCATCTATATCGACGGCGAGCTCGACGTGGTCGAGACCGCAAACTGGTTCCCGAAGGTTGCGCGCAAGGACTACATGCTCGGACTCAACCTCACGGGCAATGCGGTCGACGATCCCGACCAGTCCTTCTACGAAAACTATTCCTGCGGCTCCGAGCGCAACTACACGAACTACTGCAACAAGGAGATCGAAAAGCTGTTCGACGTGCAGTCGCAGGAGACCGACATCGCCAAACGCAAGAAGCTGGTATGGGACATCGACAAGAAGTTGCAGGAGGACGTTGCCCGCCCGATCATCTTCCACGCGCGCACCGGCACCTGCTGGCAGCCTTACGTGAAGGGCGTGACGGTGATGTCGAACAGCTCCTATAATGGCTACCGGTACGAAGACGTTTGGATGGACAAGTAGCGCGCGAACGGCCCGACGGGAGGGGCGCGAATGTTTGCCTATCTGGTGCGGCGCCTGTTCCTGATGCTCGTGACCCTGTTCGGGATCTCGGTCGTCATCTTCTTCCTGTTGCGCATCGTGCCCGGCAATATCGTCGACATCCTGTTCGCCGCCGCCGGCTATGTCGATCCCGCCGACAAGGCCAATCTCGAAAAGGAGCTCGGCATCGACCAGCCGCTGATCGTGCAGTACTGGCACTGGATCAGCGGTTTTCTGCGCGGCGATTTTGGCTATTCCTATGTCTCGGAGAAGCCGGCGCTACAGGAGATCCTGCCGCGGATCCCGATTACGGCACGGCTTGCCGGCCTAGCGCTATTGTTCTCCGCGTCAATCGGCATTCCACTCGGCGTCATCAGCGCGGTGAAGCAGGGCACGCGGCTCGATTACGCGTTGCGCGTCGTCAGCCTCAGCGGCTTGTCCCTGCCCTCGTTCTGGCTGGGACTGCTCGTCCTCACCGCCTCGGTGGCGATGTTCGGCCAGATGCCGATCTTCAATCCGAACCCGCAGAGTTTTGGCGAGGCGCTTGCGACCTATTGCATCCCCGCGATGGTGGTCGGATTCCGCAGCTCGGCGCTGACCATGCGCATCACGCGATCCTCGATGCTGGAAGTGCTGCGGCAGGACTATATCCGCACCGCCCGCGCCAAGGGCGCATCCGACGCCGCAGTGAATTATCAGCATGCGCTGAAGAACGCGATTTTGCCTGTCATCACTGTCATCGGAATCGAGGCGGCATTCCTGATCGGCGGCCTGATCGTGACGGAGACCGTGTTCAACATTCCCGGCGTGGCGCGCTTCCTGGTCGAGGCGATCCGCTGGCGTGACTATCCGATCGTGCAGAACCTCGTGATGCTCATTGCCGTCGTGGTGGTGAGCGCGAATTTCATCGTCGACATGCTCTACGCGGTGTTCGACCCGCGCATCCGGTACACGGATTAGGAGATCAGCTTGGCTGCGATCGACTTTGAGGTTGAACTGCGACGCGCCGGCGCGAATGCGACCGGCGGCTGGCGGCGCGTGCTGTTCCTGGCGCAGCGGCATGTGCTGGGTGCGGCGGGGCTTGTCATCATGACGTTGTTCGTGCTCACGGCGATCTTTGCGAACTTCATTGCGCGCTACGATCCACTCACGGTGGACGCTGCACATGCGCTGGCACGGCCGAGCCTCGCGCACTGGATGGGCACGGACTCGTTCGGCCGCGACGTCTTCAGCCGCATCATCCATGGCGCGCGCATCTCTCTCGCGGTCGGGATCGGTTCGACCGCGCTGGGCGGCACGATCGGCGTGATCGTCGGACTGACCTCGGGCTATCTCTCCGGCTGGGTCGATCTGGTGTTCCAGCGTGTCTCCGACATTTTGCAGGCGCTGCCGCTGCTGGTCCTGGCCTTGATCATGACGGCCGCACTCGGCCCGTCGCTGCCGAACGTCATCCTCGCCATTGCCATTCCGCTGATCCCGACCGTCTCGCGCGTCACCCGCGCCAACACGCTGGCGCTGCGCGAGCAGCCGTTCGTGGAGGCGGCGAAATCGATCGGCATGAGCGAGGTGCGCATCGCGCTGCGACACGTGCTGCCGAACACGCTGGCACCGCTGATCGTGCTCGCCACCGCGCAGCTCGGCTCCACCATCCTCACCGAGGCCTCGCTCTCCTTCCTCGGCCTCGGCATTCCCGAGCCCTATCCGTCCTGGGGCCGCATGCTGTCTGAATCCGCCGCCGAATATGTCCGCACCGCGCCGTGGTTGGTGATCTTCCCGGGCATCGCCATCAGCCTCGCGGTGTTCGGCGCCAATTTGTTCGGTGACGCCCTGCGCGACATCCTCGATCCCCGGCAGCGCGGCTGATGGCGAAAGAATCCGATCTCGTGCTCGAGGTGAAGAACCTGAAGACGGTGTTCTTCACGAACTCCGGCCTGTTCAAGGCGGTCGACGACCTGTCGTTCGCCGTGCGGCGTGGCGAGACGCTGGCCATCGTCGGCGAATCCGGCTGCGGCAAGAGCGTCACGGCGCTGTCGCTGATGCGGCTGGTACCCGATCCGCCCGGCCGCATTGTCGGCGGCTCGGTGATGCTCGAAGGCACGGAACTGCTCGCGCTGGATGACGCAAAGATGCGCATGATCCGGGGAAATCGCATCTCCATGATCTTTCAGGAGCCGATGACCTCGCTCAATCCGGTGATGCGGATCGGCGACCAGATCGCCGAGGCCGTGCGGCTGCACCGCAATTTGTCGGCCAAGGAGGCCCAAAACATCGCGGTCGAGATGCTGCGGCTGGTGCGCATCCCCGAACCGGCGCGGCGCGCGCGCGAATATCCGCACCAGCTCTCCGGCGGCATGCGCCAGCGCGCGATGATCGCGATGGCGCTGGCCTGCCGGCCGGCGCTGCTGATCGCGGACGAGCCGACCACCGCGCTCGACGTCACCATCCAGGCCCAGATCCTGGCGCTGATCCTCGACCTCCAGAAGGAGCTCGGGACCGGTCTCGTGCTGATCACGCATGATCTCGGCGTCGTCGCGCAGACGGCGCAGCGCGTCATCGTGATGTATGCGGGACGAAAGGTCGAGGAAGCCGGCGTCGAAGCACTGTTCGCCGCGCCAAAGCACCCCTATACGCGCGGGCTGATGGCCTCGATCCCGGCCGTGCCGGCGTCCGGTATCCCCGCTTCGGCGCGGCTCAACGAAATTCCCGGCACCGTCCCGTCGCTGGTGCGGCTTCCCACTGGCTGTGCCTTCGCCCCGCGCTGCAAGCTCGCGATCAAGCGCTGCCAGGACGAGTATCCGCCGCTCACCGATTGGGGCGGCGGCCATCTCGCCGCGTGCTGGCGCGCGGCAGAAGTGGCGGAGGTCGCATGAGCGAGGCACTGCTCGAAGTCACCGATCTCAAGAAACACTATCCGGTGCGTGCCGGCGTACTGCGACGGCAAGTCGGTACTGTGCATGCGGTTGACGGTGTCTCGTTCTCGCTTGGCACCGGCGAGACGCTCGGCCTCGTCGGCGAATCCGGCTGCGGCAAATCGACGGTGGCGCGCAGCGTGTTGCGGCTGGTCGAGCCGACCTCGGGCCAGATCTACCTCGACGGCGAGGACATCACCCATCTCTCCAAGACGGCGCTGCGGCCACATCGCCGCTCGATGCAGATCGTGTTCCAGGACCCCTTTGCCTCGCTCAATCCGCGCATGGTCGCGGGCGACATTGTCGGCGAACCGCTGGCCGTGCACGGGCTCGCAAGCGGCAAGGCGCTGGAGGCCCGTGTCGCAAAACTGTTCGAGCAGGTGGGCCTCCGCCAGGACCAGATGCGCAACTTCCCGCATCAATTCTCCGGCGGCCAGCGCCAGCGCATCTGCATCGCCCGTGCGCTGGCGCTGGAGCCGCGGCTGATCGTCTGCGACGAGCCGGTCTCCGCGCTCGACGTCTCGATCCAGGCGCAAGTGATCAATCTACTGATCGACCTGCAACGCCAGCACGGCTTCTCCTATCTCTTTATCGCCCACGACCTCGCCGTGGTCGCCCATATCAGCCACCGCGTCGCCGTGATGTATCTGGGGCGGATCGTCGAGATCGCCGACAAGGACGAGCTGTTCAGGAATCCGCGCCATCCCTACACGCAGGCCCTGCTCGCCTCCGTACCGGTCGCCAACCCGCTCACGAAAAAGCTTGTGCCGCTGGTCGACGGCGACGTGCCGAGCCCGGTCAACCCGCCGCCGGGCTGCGCGTTTCACACGCGCTGCCGGTTTGCGATGGAGCGATGCAGGACGGAGCGGCCGGCACTGGTGGATGCCGGCGACGGACATCAGGTGGCGTGCCTGCTCAATGAGGGGACGGGGCGGGCGCCGTAGGGTGGGCAAAGCGAAGCGTGCCCATCACTCGCATCACGAATGCGGATGCAGGGTGGGCACGGCGCTTTGCGCCTTTGCCCACCCTACTAGACTGCGTTTGCCGCGCTACCTCGCCCCGATCTCCGCGACGATCCTGCCGGTGGTCACCTGCTCGCCCTCGGCGACGTCGATCGCGGCGACAACGCCGTCAATGCCGGCCTTGTGGACGTGCTCCATCTTCATCGCCTCCAGCGTCAGCACCGGTTGGCCGGCGGTGACGTGATCACCGGGCTTGACCAGCACGGCGACGACGCGGCCGTTCATGGCGGCGCGAACCTTGCCGTCACCGCCATTGGCTGCGGCGGCCTTTGGCGCGGCGAGGGTGAAATCAGTGACTGTGAGCGGGATGCCGCGACGTGCGAGATAGAGCCGGTCGCCATCACGCAGGAATTTTGCGTTGTCCATCACGCCGTCGTGGCGGAAGCGGATGGCGTTGGCATCGAACTGATCGATCTCGAACCTGTCCTGATGTTCATCGGTGGCGACGATGTAGCTGCCGCCACGCTCCCGGGTGATTTCGAGCTCGTGCGTCTGACCGGCGATCTCGATTTTTGCAGGCAGAGGGAATGTTGCCGACAGGCTCCGGCCACTCCGCCACGCCGGTGCGCGCGGATTCGTCACGTAGAGCAGCAGGCCTGCCAGCGCCGTATCGAATGCAGCGTCCGCGCGCGGCGCCAGCAACTCGTCGCGATGTGCGCCGATGAAGGTCGTCGTCGCCTCGCCCTTGGCAAAGCCGGGATGACGCAAGCACGACGTCAGGAAGGCCTGATTGGTGGTCACGCCAAACGCGGTCAGCTGCTCCAAGCCGACGATCAGACGCCCCCTCGCCTCCTCGCGCGTCGCGCCATGGCTGATCACCTTGGCGATCATGGAATCGTAGAACGGCGGGATCTCCGAGCCCGATTGCAGCGCGTGCTCGACGCGGATGCCATCCGGCACCTGCCAGCGCGCCATGCGGCCAGACTGCGGCATGAAGTCCTGCGCGGCATCCTCCGAGCAGAGCCGCACCTCGATGGCGTGACCGGAGAAGCGGATATCCTGCTGCTTCACGGTGAGCTGCTCGCCGCGCGCGACGCGCAATTGCAGCTCGACGAGGTCGAGACCGGTGATCGCCTCGGTGACGGGATGCTCGACCTGGAGGCGCGTGTTCATCTCCATGAAGTAGAACTCGCCGTTCGCGTCGAGCAGAAACTCCAGCGTGCCGGCGCCCTCGTAGCGCAGCGCCTTGACGGCCGCGACCGCGACCTCGCCCATTTTCGCACGCAGCTCCGGCGTCACGGCAGGCGACGGCGCCTCCTCGATCAGCTTCTGGTGCCGCCGCTGCACTGAGCAGTCGCGTTCGCCGAGATGGATGGCGTTGCCATGGCTGTCGCCGAACACCTGGATCTCGATGTGGCGGGGATTCTGAATGGCCCGCTCGAGGATCACGGTCGAATCGCCAAACGCGGCCTTTGCCTCCGACCGCGCGCTGCGCAGCGCGTCGGGAAACGACGTCGCATCGGTCACGAGCCGCATACCGCGGCCACCGCCGCCGGCGACCGCCTTGATCATCACGGGGAAGCCGATCTTCTTGGCTTCCGCGAGCATGACTTCGTCGCCCTGGTCGGCACCCTGATAGCCGGGCACGCAGGGAACGCCGGCCTTCTTCATGATCTCCTTGGCGCCGGCCTTATTGCCCATCGCCTCGATCGCCTGCGGCGACGGACCGATGAAGACCAGGCCGGCATCCTTGCAGGCCCGCGCAAAATCTTCGTTCTCGGCGAGGAAGCCATAGCCGGGATGCACCGCATCCGCGCCGCTGGCTTTGGCCGCCGCGATGATCGCGGGGATGTTGAGATAGGATTGCGCCGGCAGGGCCTCGCCGATCCGCACCGCCTGGTCGGCCTCCCGCACGTGGAGGGCATCGCGGTCGGCGTCCGAATAGACCGCGACGACGCCGAGGCCGAGCCGCCGCGCGCTGCGCATCACGCGCAATGCGATCTCGCCGCGATTGGCAATCAAGACCTTAAAGAACGGCCGGAGCTGCACTGATCCGTTCCTCATGGGCGGGCCACCGAGAATTGCATGCGCTGGGGCGTGCGCGCGTCGCCCTCGCGGCAGATTGCGAGCACTTCGGACAGGACCGCGCGGGTGTCACGCGGATCGAGCACGCCGTCGTCAAGCACGCGCGCGCTGGTCGAGAACACATCCATCTGGCCGTCGAACACGCCGACAATCTGCGCCTTCATCGCATCGAGCTTGTCCTTCTCGATCGGCTTGCCGCGGCGCGCGGCAGCGGCTTCGGTCACGATCGCCATGGTCTCGGCGGCCTGCTCGCCGCCCATCACGGCGGTCTTGGCGTTCGGCCAGGAGAAGCAGAAACGGGGATGGAAGCCGCGGCCGCACATGCCGTAATTGCCGGCGCCGAACGACGCCCCGCAATAGATGGTGATCTGCGGCACCGTCGCCGACGTCACCGCCTGGATCATCTTCGAGCCGTGCTTGATCATGCCGGCTTCTTCATAGGCTCGGCCGACCATGTAGCCGGTGGTGTTATTGAGATAGAGGATCGGCGTGCGGGTCTGGCAGCAGGCCTGGATGAAATGCGTCGCCTTGTTGGCGCCCGCGGGATCGAGCGGGCCGTTGTTGGTGATGATGCCGATCGCCTGGCCCTCGATGCGGGCATGGCCGCAGACGGTGGCCGGGCCATAACTCGGCGCCATCTCGGTGAAATCGGAATCGTCGATGATGCGCGCGATCACCTGCTTCATGTCGACGGGACGCTTGTGGTCCATCGGCATGATGCCGAGCAGCTCATCCTGATCGTAGCGCGGCGGACTGAATTGCGGAGCCGCCAAGCCCGGCCGCTCCCATTCCAGCGCGGCCATGATCTCCCGCGCGATACGCAGCGCGTCGCGGTCGTCTTCGGCGAGGTAGTCGCCGAGACCGGAGATTTGCGTGTGCATCTCGGCGCCGCCGAGCTCTTCTTCCGAAGCGATCTCGCCGGTCGCGGCCTTCAGCAGCGGCGGCCCGGCGAGGAAGGCGCGGGTGCGACCGCGCACCATCACGATGTAGTCGGAGAGACCCGTCTGGTACGCTCCGCCCGCGGTGGATGAGCCATGCGTGACGGTGACGACCGGAAGGCCTGCCGCCGAAAGACGCGCGAGATTGCGAAAGATATTGCCGCCGCGGACAAAATCCTCGACGCGGTAGCGCAGCAGATTGGCGCCGGCGCTTTCGACGAGCTGGACGTAAGGCAGCTTATTCTCCAGCGCGAGCTCCTGCACTCGCAACGTCTTGTCGAGGCCGTAGGGCTGGAGCGCACCGGCGTCGATGCCGGAATCACTGGCGCTGACCATGCAGCGGATACCCGAAACAAAACCGATGCCGGCAATGACGCCGCCGCCAGGCACGCTCTTGCTGGCATCCGGCACGTCGAACATATAACCGGCGAGCGTGGACAATTCGATAAAGGGCGCACCGGGATCGAGCACCAGCGCGACACGCTCGCGCGGCAGCAGCTGTCCGCGCTTGTGGAAGCGATCCTTTGCCGCGGCCGACGCGGCGCGCGTGCGCTCTTCCAGCGCGCGCATGCGGTCGATCAGACCGAGCATGCCGTCGCGGTTGGCGTGATAGGCGGCGCTGGCGGGGGAGATGGTGTTTTCGAGAATGGACATGAATTAATCCTGCTCGCCATTGCGAGGAGCACTTGCGACGAAGCAATCCAGACTGCACCCGTGGAGAGATTCTGGATTGCTTCGCTGCGCTCGCAATGACGGGTGAGGCGGCACTCAGCGGTTCGTCCCAAAGATCTTCCGCGCCTCGGCGGGGCTGGCGATCTCGCGGCCGGCGCGGCGGGCGCAGGCGGCAATGGCCTCGATTAGCTGGCCGTTCGATGTCACCTTCTTGCCGTCGGCGAGATAGAAGGCATCCTCCAGACCGGTGCGCAGATGGCCGCCGAGCTCGGCGCAGCGCTGGTGCAGCGGCCAGATCTCCTCGCGGCCGATCGCCGTGACCTGAAAATGTGCTTCGGGACGCTTCAGCTTGATCAGGATCGGCAGCAGCTCGGGATCAGACGGCATGCCGGAAGCGACGCCCATCACGAAGTTATATTCGAGCGGACCCTTGTACATGCCGACCTGGTGGTACATGCCGACGCAACGGACGATGCCGACGTCAAAACATTCGAACTCGGGGATGGTGCCGACCGCGTTCATGACGTCGAGATAGTCCTTCACCTTCTCGACCGCGTTGTCGAACATCATCGGCGGCCAGGCCCAGGTATTGTCGGCCTTGACCTTCAGGTAATTCAACGAACCGGCATTGCAGGCAGCGATCTCCGGCCTGGTCTCGCGGATGCAGTCAAGCGCACCGCTGTAGTTGGGACCGGAGACGCCAGATGTGTGGTTGATGATGACGCCGGGGCAGGCTTCGCGGATCGCTTGCTGGATCTCCTTGCTGACGGCGACCTCCCAGGACGGCAGATGCCCCTTGCCCGGCGCCTGCTGGCGCAGATGGATGTGCATGATGCTGGCACCGGCATCGAACGCAGCCTTGGCCTCACGCGCCATCTGCTCGGGCCTCACGGGCACGTTGTGCTGCTTCGGGTCGGTGAGCACGCCGTTCAGCGCGCAGGTGATGACGGCCTTGTCGCTCATGCTCTGGACATCTCGCACGTTGAGAATTCAACGCTTACGATCATGTGACGCGCGGCATGCGGCTTCTTGCGCGGAGAAGCTGGAGAAAGGCGAGAAATCGTAGGGTGGGTTAGCCGCAGGCGTAACCCACCTCTTTGGTTTCCGCAGAGACCGAAGTGGTGGGTTACGCTTCGCTAACCCACCCTACGAAGAACTAACTCGCTTCCGCGAGCCGCACCGTCTCGGTGCTGCGATAGATCGCAAGATCCCGCGAGCCGACGAAGATTGCGCGTGGCTTCAAGCCGTAGAAGCGGCGGATCGAATGGCTAAAATGGGTCGAATCGGGATAGCCGATGTCCTGCGCGAGATGGGCGAGGTTGAGATCCTGGTTGGCGAAGTGGAGCAAATGCCGCGCGCGCTTCCAGGCGCGGAAGGAGCGGAACGAGATTCCGGTCTCTTCCTTGAAGAGATGCAGGAAGCGCGAGGCCGACAAGCCCGCCTCGGCCGCGCAGGTGTCCGCCGTCACCGGCTCGCCGGAGAAGCGCCCGATGCGGGCGACCGCACGCGTGACGCGCGGGTCGAGCACGCGGCGCGGCAGCGCCTCACCAAAGCACATCTCGTCGAATTCGGCGGTGGTGATGTCGCCATAGCGGCGCTGGCGCAGCAACGTGTAGGCGGCGAGGATCTTGCGGGCGTAGACGGCCCGGTCCGGTCCGGTCAGCCGCGCGGCCAAGGCCTCGACCACGCCATCCGACATGCTCTCCGGCTCCAGCGTCACGCTGATTGCGGTGCGGTAGTCGCTGGCGATGGAGTGCCGCTGGTTCGGCAGGGTGACGAACAGCTCGCCGGTCGCGAGGACGTCGTCGATGGTCAGATGCAGATTGCCTTTCACCGCCACATAGACATGGCAGCAACCGGGCGTCCGCTTTCGGGGGCGGCCGAGCAGGCCGGCGTAAAACACCCGCTCTGGCGTGATCAGCATCAGATGGTCGGATTCGCGACCGTTATCTACCATTGGGATCCTCCTCGCGCGGCTCTCTGGCCACTGCGGACGGAGGTCACCTTAGCGGAAATTTGGGCGCTGTCACGACGGGATAGCGCTGTCACGGCGCGCAAAAGATTACCGGTTCGGGACGGCGGCGCGCCCGTCCGGAACCGCCATGAGACCGTAGTCCCATCCTTCGTAACCTTACGCCCTCACCCGCGGCGCAACATTCTGCTCTTGCCCAGCCTTCTGCTCCGCGGCAACTGCGCGCTTGAATCCATCGCGCTGCTGCAAGCGGGCCCAATAGGTGGCGACATTGGGCCCAAAATCCTTGGCGAGCCCGATATTGTCGGCGAGGCGGAGCGCGTAGCCGATCACGATGTCGGCGGCAGTGAAACGGCCGGCGCACAAGGTTTCGGCATTGGCGGTCGCGGCCTCAACGGCGCGCAACCGGCCCAGGAACCATTTTGCATAGTCGGTGGCGACCTGTGGATTGCGGCGTTCCTCCGGTTCGAGCTGAGTATAACGGAGCACCAGCGTCTGCGGGAAGGTTAACGTGGCGTCGGAAAAATACATCCAGTTGAGGAAGGCGCCATAGGCGGGATCCTCGACGTCCACCATCAGCGGCGTCGGGGCATATTTGGTGCCGAGATAGTGGCAGATGCCGGAGGATTCGGTCATCCTGCTCTCGCCGTCGACCATGAAGGGAATCGTACCGAGCGGATTGAGTGCGAGATATTCCTTGGCGAAGACCCGCGGCGGAAACGGCAGCATCTTCAGCTCATACGGCAGCCCCATCTCCTCCAGCATCCAGAGCGGACGGAACGAGCGCGCGGCGTCACAGTGATAGAGCGTGATCATCAAGCGTTCCCCTTGCTGCCGGGCAGCGTACCCATCATCTTGCACAACACCATCAGCATGACCTCGTCGGCGCCGCCGCCGATCGAGGTCAGCCGGCTGTCACGATAGGCGCGGCTGACCGGCGTCTCGTTGGTAAAGCCCATTCCGCCCCAATATTGCAAGCAGGCGTCGGTGAGCTCGCGTCCAAGCCGGCCGGCCTTCAGCTTGGCCATGGTCGCGAGTTTTGTCACGTCCTCGCCGGCAACCAGCTGCTCGGCGGCGCGATAGATCAGCGCGCGCAGCAGCTCGACCTCGGTCTGCATCTCCGCGAGCTTGAAGTGGACAACCTGGTTGTCGAGGATCGACTTCCCGAAAGCCTTGCGGTTGCTTGTGTATTCGATGGTCTCGTTGATGATGTATTCGTGCGCCTTGAGGCAGGCGGCCGCGCCCCAGAGCCGCTCCTCCTGGAACTGGATCATCTGGTAGGTAAAGCCCTTACCCTCCTCGCCGATCCGGTTGCGCTTGGGCACGCGGACATTGTCGAAGAAGATCTGCGCCGTGTCCGACGAGCGCATGCCCATCTTGTCGAGCTTTCGCGCCACCGTGACGCCCTTGCTCTTCATGGGCACGCAGATCAGCGATTTGTTGCGATGAACGGGGCCATCGCCGGTGTTGGCGAGCAGGCAAATCCAGTCGGCCTGGGTGCCGTTGGTGATCCACATCTTGCCGCCGGTGATGACGTAGTCGTCGCCATCCGAACGCGCATTGGTCTTGATCGAGGCGACGTCCGAGCCGGCGCCGGGCTCGGAGACGCCGATGCAGGCGACGTAGTCGCCGGAGATCGAGGGCGCCAGGAATTCGCGCCGGACCTCGTCCGAGCCGAACCGCGCCAGCGCCGGCGTCGCCATGTCGGTCTGCACGCCGATCGCCATCGGCACACCGCCGCAGGTGATGGCGCCGAGCTCCTCCGCCATCATCAGCGCGTAGGAATAATCGAGGCCCGAGCCGCCGAACTCGACCGGCTTGTTCAACCCGAGGAAGCCGAGGCTGCCCATTGTCTTGAACAGCGCATGCGCCGGGAAGATGTCGGCCTTCTCCCATTCATCGACATGAGGATTGATCTCGTTGGCGATGAACTTTTGCAGGCTTCGGCGGATATCGTCGTGGTCGGCGGTGAACAGCATTCTCTCTCGGCCTCGTCCTTCACAACCCCATCTGCCGGCTCGCAAGGTCCTTCATGATCTCCTCGGTGCCGCCGCCGATGGCGTTGACCTTGACCTCGCGGTAGATGCGCTCGGCCTTGATGCCGCGCATGAACCCGGCACCGCCAAAGATCTGCACGGCTTCCGAGGCGCAGAACGCCATGGTCTGCGTCGCCTGATTCTTCATCATGCAGATTTCCGCGACCGGACTTTCGCCCTGCTCCAGACGCCAGGCCAGCATTTCGAGCATCGCTTGCGAGGCCGCGACCTTCTGCGCCATGTCGACGATCTTGTGCCGGATGACCTGGTGCTGGGCGAGCGGCTTGCCGAAGGTCTTGCGTTCCTTGGCGTAGGCGACGGCCTCGTCGAGGCAGACGCGCGCGAAGGCGGTGCAGCCCGCGGCCATGCCCATGCGCTCGCTGTTGAAGTTCTGCATGATGATCTTGAAGCCGTGGCCTTCCTCACCGATCAGGTTTTCGGCCGGCACACGACAATCGTCAAAGTGCAGCGTCGCGGTGTCGGAAGCCCACCAGCCCATCTTCTTCAGCTTCGTACGCGACAGGCCGGGCGTGTCACCCTCGATCAGGAGCAGGCTGACGCCGCCGGCACCCTCGCCGCCGGTGCGCACCGCAACGGTCAGATAATCGGCACGCATGCCGGAGGTAATGAAGGTCTTCTCGCCGCTCACGACGTAGTGATCGCCGTCGCGCTGCCCCCTGGTGCGCAAGTTCGCGACGTCGGAGCCGCCGCCTGGCTCGGTGATTGCGAGCGCGGAGATCTTTTCGCCGGAGAGCACCTGAGGCAGCACACGCGCCTTGACCTCAGGGCGCGCTGCGCGTGCGATCGGCGGTGAGCCGATGGTATGGCTCATCAGGCTGGCGCTGACGCCACCGGCGCCAGCCCGCGCCAGTTCCTGGCTCGCCACGATCTTCATGAACTGGTCGGCGGCAATCCCGCCATATTCCTCGGGGAATCCGAGACCCAACAGGCCGATCTCGGCCGCCTTGCGATAGAGCGCGCGGGGGAATTCGCCGGCTTCGTCCCATTCATGGGCGAATGGCTCGATCTCCTTCGCGACGAAGCGGCGCATGACGTCGCGGAAGGCCTCGTGCTCGGCGGTGTAGAACGGGCTTTTCATTATAGTCTCGCCTTCGACGACTCCTGCCGTTCCACCATGGCTGGAACACCGGCAGCTCACTTGCGCGGAGTGGCTGACCCCGGGGCACCGCTTCGGCGCAGGCCGCGGCCTAGCAACTCAACGCAAGACGATTTTCACCCCTCGCGGGCCAACTCCGCATCAAAAAGACGCGCTGCACAAAACTCCGGCTGGCCTCTCAGGGCCACGCCGGGCATGGTGCACAGCAATAAAGATCAGGCGGCACAAGACCGCCGAGGGAGGGATTGTTGGCCGTTCGTTACTACGACTGGATCGCCCATCATGGCCGCCGCACGCCGAACAAGGTCGCGGTGATCGACCTCGCGAGCGAGCGGCGCTTCACCTATGCGCAGCTCGACGCACGCGTCGCGCGCCTCGCCTCATTCCTCCGTCACACGCTGAACATCTCGCGGGGCGACCGCGTCGCGGTGCTGGCGCTGAACACGACCGATACGCTGGAGGTGCAGTTCGCCTGCGGGCGGCTCGGCGCGATCTTCGTGCCACTCAACACGCGCCTCACCGTTCCCGAACTCCAGTTCATCACCGGCGATTGCGCGCCGAAGGTGATGATCCACGACACCGACCTCGCCGAGACGGCGCTCGATGTTGCAAGACTCTGCAATGTCGCGACGAGTCTGCTGCTCGGCCCCGGTGGCACCTACGAGGCGGGCATCGCAGCCGCAAAGCCGCTCAACCGTGCTGAGGAGGTCACGCTCGATGACGTCTCGACCATCATGTACACGTCGGGCACCACGGGGCATCCGAAGGGCGCCACCATCACCCACGGCATGACGTTCTGGAATTGCGTCAATCTCGGCGGCCCCGCCTGCATCGGACCCTCCTCGGTGCTGCTCACCGTGCTGCCGCTGTTCCACACCGGCGGGCTCAATTGCTACACCAATCCGGTGCTGCATGCCGGCGGCACTGTGATGATCATGCGCGCCTTCGATCCCGGCGCGGCGCTCGGCCTGATCAACGATCCCGCGCAGGGCATCAACGTGTTCTTCGGAGTGCCCGCGATCTACCAGTTCATGGCGCAGCATCCGGCGTTCGCGACGACCGATCTGACCCGGTTGATCGTCGGCGGTGTCGGCGGCGCGCCGATGCCGGTGCCGCTGCTCAAGGCCTGGGAAGCACGCGGCGTCGCGCTCCAGCAGGGCTACGGCATGACCGAGACCTCGCCGGCCGTGCTGGTGCTCGATCGCGAGGATGCAGCGCGCAAGGCCGGCTCCGCCGGCAAGCCGGTGCTGCACACCGAGGTTCGGATCGTGCGGCCAGACGGCGGCGATGCCGATATCGGCGAGCTCGGCGAGCTCTGGGTCAAAGGGCCGAACATCACGCCGGGCTACTGGAACAGGCCGGAGGCGAACAAGACGTCCTTCACCGACGGCTGGCTCCATACGGGCGACGCGACCCGCATCGACGAGGAGGGCTTCTACTACATCGTCGACCGCTGGAAGGACATGTACATCTCCGGCGGCGAGAACGTCTATCCGGCCGAGGTCGAGAACGTGCTGCACCAGATCGCGGCGATCGCGGAGGCCGCCGTGATCGGCATTCCCGATCCGCAATGGGGCGAGGTCGGCCTTGCCATCGTCGCAGTCAAGCCTGGCCAGCGGCTGAGCGAGGCCGATGTCTTTACGCATTGCGCGGCTAATCTGGCGCGCTTCAAATGCCCGCGCCAGGTTCGCTTCGTGGATGCGCTGCCACGCAACGCCACCGGCAAGATCCACAAGCCGACCTTGCGCAAGGAATTTTCAGTGACCTCGGAAGTCGACAAGAAAGTTGCCAACGCCTGACCGAAGCGCCCCTCCTACGGGCGCTTCTTCATTTCTGACGTGCCTCCAACCCATAAGAAACCCAAGGAATGTTCATGACCAGGAAGCTCTCTTTGCTTGCCGCGGCTGCGGCGCTGACATTGCTCGCGACCCAGGGCGCCCAAGCCCAAAAGGCATACGACACCGGCGCCACCGACACCGAGATCAAGATCGGCAATGTCGAGGCCTATTCAGGGCCCGCGTCCGCCTACGGCGTCATCGGCAAGACCGAGGAAGCCTATTTCAAGATGATCAACGACCAGGGCGGCATCAACGGCCGCAAGATCAACTTCATCTCTTACGACGACGGCTATTCGCCGCCGAAGACAGTAGAGCAGATCCGTAAGCTAATCGAGAGCGACGAGGTGTTTCTGGTGTTCAATGCGCTGGGCACGCCGACCCAGACCGCCGTGCAGAAGTATCACAATTCCAAGAAAGTGCCGCAGCTCTTCCTCGCCACCGGCGCCAGCAAGTGGAACGATCCGCACAGCTTCCCCTGGACCATGGGCTTCCAGCCGAGCTACCGGGTTGAGGCGCGGATCTTCGCAAAATACATTCTGAAGGAGAAGCCGGACGCGAAGGTTGCGATCTTCTATGCCAATGACGATTTCGGCAAGGACTACGTCGCCGGCATCAAGGACGTGTTCGGCGACAAGGCCTCGAAGCTGATCGTGGCCGAAGAAAGCTACGAGACGTCCGAGCCTTCGATCGACGCCCACATCGTCAAGCTCAAGGGCACCGGCGCCGATGTCTTCGTCAACATCGCGACGCCGAAATTCGCGGCTCAGGCCATCAAGAAGATCGCCGAGCTGGAATGGAAGCCGATGCACCTGATGACGGACGTCTCAGTGTCGATCGGCGCGGTGATGAAGCCGGCCGGCCTCGAAGCCTCCGAAGGCGTGCTGTCGGCCGGCTATCTGATGGATGCGTCCGATCCGCAGTGGAAGGACAACGAGGGCATGAAGAAGTTTCTGGCCTTCATCGACAAGTACATGCCCGGCGCCAACATCTCGGACACAAACCTGGTTTACGGCTACGCTGCGGCCCAGACGATGGTGCAGGTGCTGAAGCAGGCCGGCGATAATCTCACCCGCGAGAATGTGATGAAGCAGGCCGCGAGCCTGAAAGATTTTGTCCCGGATACGCTGATCCCGGGGATCAAGATCAACACGTCGGTCAACGATTTTGCGCCGATCGAGCAACTCAAGATGTGGCGGTTCAAGGGCGGCCAGTGGGAGCTGTTCGGCGACATCATCAGCGCCGAGGTCGGCGGCTAGCCTGACGTGACATTGGCGGGCGATGGCGCAAAGCTCGCGCCATCGGCTGCGCTGACATCGATCCCCGCGACCGGCAGGCCCAGCCGGCGCGGGTCATTGGCGGCCACAAAGCGCGGACATGTCCAGACCAGCATCGCCGTGCCCGATGGCGGAAGGTCGATCCTCAGCACGAAAGCGTCCGCGTCGATCGTGATCGCAGCGTCCGCCACGCGCCTGCCGTCAAGATAGAACTTGACTCCGATCCGATCCAGCGCCTCGCGAATCTGCGGCGACGCGATGCGAATGATATTGCGTCCGGGCGCCGCCTTGATCCGCAGAACGGCCTCCGGCTCGCTCCAGCGAAAATTGCGGCGGCGCCAGACTTCCGGCGCATTGAAGCCGGCCTGTGCCATCACCTGATCGCTGACAGGCGACGAAGCCCAACCGACGGCCTCGCGACTGCCGTGAATGCATTCGAGGCGCTGGAAGTAGATCAGGGCCGCGATATAGCGTCTGATCCCGCGAGCAGTCGCCTCGCGCGTGCCAACGATGCACAATATCGACAGGACACAGCGTGCGTGGCCCGCGGCAAGGCGCGCCGCGCTCCGCGCGAGGCGGTCGCCGACCAGCGCAATCGCGCCCCAGCGCCAAAGCGCTCGAAAAAGCTCCCCGACCAGGTACCCGGAGCGTATCCGCGCCCCAAGCGCGCTGCGCGCGAACGCGACGTCGAAATCGCCGCGGCTGCACCATTCGATCGGAGTCTCGATCAACTCGTAGCCGGGATCGCGGCACGCCTCGCCGAGATAGCGGATCTCGCCCTGCACGAAGTCGAGCGTGAATGCCTTCAATTCGCCGATCCGGCCGATGTAGAAGTGATGGAAGCGCGCCTCTTCCAGATAGCCGATGGCATAGCCCCTCGCGTGGTATGCGGCTGCGAGCACCCATTCGGCGAAATGGCCGAGCTCCTCGCGCAGGCCGCCGCATTCCTCGTAGACGTCGCGCCGCGTCACGAAACACTGGTCGAGCACCTTGCGCCACGGATGCTGCTTCATGCCGAACTCGATGTCGGCCTGGTACATCGCGGCCTCGGCCTCCGACAGGCGGTTGTGGCAGACCGGGACTGAGCGACAGGACAAGCCGGCCCATTCGGGGTGCGCATCGATCGCGCGCATACAAAGCTCGATCACATCGGGCTCGGGCCAGCAATGCGATTCCGTGAAGAACAGATACTCTCCACGCGCCTTGGTTGCGCCGAATGCGCTGAGCCCGATATCGTGTTTGAAGTCGGTGAATTCGAGGCGCGCTTTGTCGCCCGCGAGTGCTTTCAGCTCCCCGTGCGCCGTGAAATCGGGCGGCACCACCAGGATGATCTCGTAGAGGGATTGATCCGCGGTCTGGGACATCCAGCCGCGCCAGGACTGCTCCCACTGCCCGCGATGAAATTCTAGCGGGATGATGATGGAAAGCAGCGGAGATCCGCCGCGGGCATTTCCAGCCAAGTCCTGCATGTTAGCTCGACTATCCCGGCAGGAAGAGCGCGAACGGCTCTTCCACCGTGCGCCGCAGATGACCGCGATATAACGCATGATTGGCGTCGCCGGGCCCGACCCGTCCCAGCGACGGCTGCGGGACGTTCCTGAGCGGAACATAGGCGATCGGCGCGGCAATCGGCGTCAGCTGCGAGCCGGGCCCGGCGCGCAGTGAGGAGATGATGCCATACATCTCACCGGCCACAGTCGGCCGCGACACCGTGATCACGCGATGCTGGCCGTGCTTGTTGATCACGAGATAGATGAAGCCGGACTGATGCGGCACCGCAACCTCGCCGGTGTGCTCATAGGCCGCATCCGTCCGCTCACCCTCGCGAAAGACCAGTGACGAGACTTTCGGCTCCCAAACGATCTCGGTGCGATAAGCGAAGATCGCATCCTTGTCGCCAAACGACGGACGCAGCGTGATGTAGACATCCTCGAGCCAGGTCACCGCGCGGTGCGAATAGGAGCCGAGGCTGTCGGGCGCGACATCGTTTGCGGCCGGAGGCGCCATCACGGCAACGCTCTTGCGCAGGGACACGCCCAGCGCCTGCTCCAGCCGGACCGTGGTGGCCAGCGTGAACGGGCGGCGCCCGCCAAGCGCCTTCTCCAGGGTCGACAGGCTGAGCTTGGCCTGCTCGGCCAGCGCCTGTCGCGATATCCGGCGCCTCGCAATTTCCTCGCGGATCGTCTCGGCCACCTCGCGGCTTTGCTCGTCCGAAAGCTGCCCGTCGTTGAGTTTATCCGGCGTCTGCATCGTCAGCCCTGCTTCCCACGCGCGCCATTCTAGCAGGGCGGACAAGTCCGCACAAAACCGGACATGGCCGCCTTGACGGCGGCCCGCCCGGGCCAGCCGCGGCGGAACATTGCCGATCATTCTGCTCGCGAAATCGCCCCCTCCCGACCGATGCTCGGCGTCGTCAAACACCTTCGGGAGCAGGCCAAATGAGCAGTTACGACGCAGTCGACCGCAACGCGAACCCTTGGCTGGGCAGGCTCATCGTGGTCGGACTGTTCCTTCTGGCGCAGGGCGTTGCCGTGCTCCTGGTCAGCTTCGTGGCCTTGCTGGTGAGCTTCGAGCCGGGTTGGTCGGCAACGACGGACCAAGCGAGCCTGCTCCAGCCCGGCGACGCCCGTTCCGGCACTCTCCTGCTGAAGCGGGACGGCGCCACGACGGAAGCCATCCGCCTCGGCATCGACGTCGATATCACGGTGTCCGGCCCGACGCTGCGCACGCGCGTCACGCAAGTCTTCCGCAACCCGACCAAGGACTGGGTCGAGGCTACTTACGTCTATCCGCTTGCCAGTGACGGCGCCGTCGACACGTTGAAGATGGTGGTCGGCGATCGCGTCATCGTCGGCGATATCAAGGAACGGGGGCAGGCGCGCGTCATTTACGAGCAGGCGCGAAGCGCCGGACAGAAGGCAGCGCTCACCGAGCAGGAGCGACCCAACATCTTTACCAACTCGGTCGCCAATATCGGCCCCGGCGAGACCGTGCTGGTGCAGATCGAATATCAGGAGCCCGTGCATCAATCCGGCAACGAATATTCGCTGCGCGTGCCGCTCGTGGTCGGACCGCGCTACAATCCGGCGCCGATCGTGCAGAGCGTCGATTTCCGCCGGGACGGCTCCGGCTGGGGCGCGACCACATCTGATCCGGTTCCGGATCGCGATCGTATCTCGCCACAGGTAGCGGATCCAGCCAAGGCTGCGCCGGTCAACCCAACCAGCATCACGGTGCATCTGAAGGCCGGCTTCGCACTCGGCGAGGTGAAGAGCCATCACCACAACGTCAAGATCGAAAGCCCCGACAGCGCGACGCGTGTCGTCACGCTGGCCGACGGCGCCGTGCCCGCCGACCGCGATTTCGAACTGACCTGGAAGCCGGCCGCCGAGAAGGCGCCGTCTGTCGGGCTATTCCGCGAGCACGTCGGCGATGCCGACTATTTGCTCGCCTTCGTCACCCCGCCCGCGGCCGAACAGGCGACGCAGAAGCCGCTGCCGCGCGAGGTGGTGTTCGTGATCGACAATTCAGGCTCGATGGGCGGCACCTCGATCGTTCAGGCCAAGGCGAGCCTGCTCTATGCGCTCGGACGTCTACAGCCGACCGACCGCTTCAACGTCATCCGTTTCGACGACACGATGGACGTGCTGTTTTCGACCTCCGTGCCGGCCGACCCTGCGCATCTCGGCGAAGCACTCGCTTTCGTGAATGGGATACAGGCACGCGGCGGCACCGAGATGGTGCCGGCGATGCGCGCCGCACTGACCGACAAGCTCGGCGAGACCAACATGGTCCGCCAGGTCGTGTTCCTGACCGACGGTGCGATCGGCAACGAGCAGCAATTGTTCGAAACCATCACGGCGATGCGCGGCCGCTCGCGCATCTTCATGGTCGGCATTGGATCCGCGCCCAACACCTATCTGATGACACGCGCGTCCGAGCTCGGCCGCGGCGCCTTTACTCACATCGGCTCCGTCGAACAGGTCGAGGAGCGCATGCGTGGCCTGTTCGCCAAGCTTGAGAACCCTGCGGTGACCGGCCTCACTGCAAAATTCTCTGACGCCAAGGCCGACGTCGCGCCCGCGATCATTCCCGACGTCTATCGCGACGAGCCGCTGGTGCTGGCGGCGAAGCTCGACAAGCTCGCGGGCTCGCTCGAGATCAAGGGACGCGTCGGCGACCACCTGTGGTCGGTGACGCTGCCGCTGCAAAATGCCGCCGAGGGCAAGGGCCTGTCAAAACTCTGGGCGAGGCGCAAGATCGGCGATGCGGAAGTCGCGCGCACGCTCCGCGAGATGACGCCAGAGGAGACCGACAAGACGATCCTGGCGCTCGCGCTCGACCATCAGATCGTCACGCGGCTGACCAGCCTCGTCGCGGTCGACAAGACGCCGAGCCGCCCTGAAGGCGCGCCGCTCAAGCTCAGCGAGTTGCCGATCAACCTGCCGGCCGGCTGGATTTTCGAAAAGGTGTTCGGCGAGCGGCCCGAGCCGACGCAGTTGCGCGAGCGCCGCGCCGATGCGAGTGGCCAAGCCTCGGCGAGGCGGCCGGCACCGGTCGCACCCGATGCGATCCGCCTGCCCAAGACCGCAACCTCGGCCGAGTTGAAGATGATCGCAGGCCTGATCCTGATCGTGCTCGCCCTGATCCTGCTCGTGTTCAATCGGCGTCAGCCCTTGCTCACTGACGTCGCTTGAGAGAGGAGCCCCCCGAACTCCTCTTCTTCAGCGCGCGCGGCTGCCCGTCCCATCCAAACGGCCGCGCGCGCCTTTTTTCTTCCCCGTCATTGCGAGTGTGGAAACAATGACCCGCCTCATCCCTCCTCTCGTTCTGGCGCTCGTCGGCACCATCCTGTTCGGCGATGGCGCCTACATCCACGCCAAGGCCTGGCTTGCGCAGCTGCTGCTGGAGCGCGCGTTCGACAGGAGCGTTGCGACCGGCCAAGCGGTCAAGCCGTGGTCCTGGGCCGACACATGGCCTGTCGCACGGATCGAGGTGAAGCGGATCGGCGCAAGCGCCATCGTGCTCGCAGGCACGAGTGGACAGGCGCTTGCCTTCGGGCCCGGCCATCTCAATCAAACTGTTGATGCCGGCGAGCGCGGCGTTGCCGTTTATGCCGCGCATCGCGACACGCATTTCCGTTTCTTGCGGAACGTTGCCATCGGTGAAGTGATCGAGATCACGCGCGCCGATGGCAGGCACTTCCGTTATCGCGCGGACGCTTCCAACGTCGTCCGTTTTGACGCATCGGGGATCGATCCGGCAACGCCGGGTTATGAACTGGCGTTAACAACCTGCTGGCCATTCGATGCCATCACGCCCGGTCCCGAACGCTACATCCTTCACGCCACGCTGATTGAATCCGACAGCGAGGCTGTCCATTAAGCATCTCGTAAATCGCGCAGGAGTGGCGCGACCAATCGCCTCAAGATGAAAGGGCCGAACTGGCGCCGCCGGCCGTAGACCTGTAGGAAGGCCCCTGGATTTTTTATTTTTTTATGGGCGGAGAAGAAGGGGTAAATGGACAAGGAGCTCAGGCAGCGTCTCGATCAGCGGCTGGAGCAGCTCGAAAACCGCGTCGCTTTGCTGGAAAGGAACCTGGATCTCGTTGCCGCCGGACAGCGACGCACCTCTCTTCGCAGCCTCTGGCGGCGTCCGCCAATGTGGACCTTCGAACAATATCCTCCGCGCCTTCTCAACTTCAACGCGTTCAAGCCTGCGCCTGCCATTCCCGCCAATGCGCCGCGGATCGCGATGGTCACGCCGAGCTACAACCATGGGCAATATCTCGGCGCCACGATCGATAGCATCGTGAGCCAGGCTTATCCGAACCTGTACTATCACGTGCAGGACGGCGCCTCGATCGACGGTACCATCGATCTCTTGAGGAGCTGCGGCGACGGCCTCAGCTGGAAAAGCGAGCCCGACAAGGGCCAGTCCAGCGCCATCAATCTCGGATTTGCCGGCGTCGACTGCGAAATCATGGCCTACCTCAACAGCGACGACATCCTGCTGCCCGGGACGCTCGCTTACGTCGCCAACTATTTCGTGTCGCATCCAGATGTCGACATCGTCTACGGCAACCGCATCTTCATCGATCGCGAGGGACTAGAGGTCGGCCGCGCGGTGCTGCCGCGCCATGACGGCAAGGCACTGCAATATGCCGACTACATTCCGCAGGAGACGATGTTCTGGCGCAAGCGCGTGTGGGACAGGATCGGACCGATCGACGAGAACTTCCACTTCGCATTGGATTGGGATTTCATCCTGCGGGCACAGGCCGCCGGATTCAAGTTCGTGCGCCTGCCGCGATTCCTGTCCTGCTTCCGCATCCACGATGCACAAAAGACGGCGGCGACCTATGCGGTCGGCGCCAGGGAAATGGGCATCTTGCGGCAGCGCGTTCTCGGATTCGAGCCGACGCATATGCAGATCCGACGCGCCATCGCACCTTACCTCGTGCAGCAAGTCGCCTATCACTATGGCTACAAGCTCGGGCTCTTGCGATATTGAACGACAACGCGGCTCATGAAGCGAAGGCGTCAGTCATGGCAGCGGTCACAAACGCCTGATGGATCGAACATTCCATCGCGCGGCATGCCATCCGGAAGGTTGCCACTCCGGAGAACTCACCATAGAAGAGAGTGACGCACCGCCAAGAAGAACAAAAGGTGAGGTCACGCCATGGAAGCCCGAGTTTCTGTTGCATCCGTGTCTGCCGCGTCTGTCTCTCCGCGCCCGTGGTCTCCGCCACCTGACGCCGGCGACATCGTCAAGGGCATCCATGCCATGCTGCACCCGCACAACATCGTGCTGGTGGGCGCGACCGACAAGCCGGGCAATTATGCCGAGCGCATCTGGAACAATCTGGTCAAGTACGGTTTCAAGGGCGGGCTCTACCCGGTCAACACCAAGCGCGAAACCATCTGGGGCGTACCCTGCTTCAAGGACTTTGCGAGCCTCCCGGAAAAGCCTGATCACGTGCTCGTCCTGGTTCCCGCACGCTTTGCCGTGCAGGTGATCCGCGACGCTGCCGCAGCTGGTGCGCGGTCGGCGACGATCGTCACCTCGGGCTTCAGCGAGTTGCAGGATGAGGAGAGCCAGAAGCTCGCTACCGAATTGCAAGCCGCGGTGCGCGAGACAGGCCTCGCCGTCACCGGCCCGAACTGTCTCGGAAACTTAAGCGCCGGCGAAAAGCTTTTCACCAATATCGACGATCGCATCGTCACCATGGAACAGGGCGCAGTGGCGATCGCCGGACAGTCCGGTGCCATCGTCATGGCGATCCGCCAGGCGCTGGAGGATCGCGGCGTTGGCGTCGGCTACATGGTCACGACCGGCAACGAAACGGGGCTTGAGACACCGGACCTGATGCGTTATTTCACCGAGGATCCGAGCATCAGGGTGATCGTGGTCTACCTCGAAGGCGTGCGCAACACCAAGGCGTTTCGCGACGCCTGCAAGGCCGCGCGTGCCGCGAGCAAGCCCGTGATCGCGCTCAAGCTCGGGGCATCCGAAGGCGGCCGCGCCGCTGCGATGGCGCACACCGGCGCGCTCGCTGGCTCGATCGAGACCTTCGACGCGATTGCGACCCGCGAGGGTGTGATCCGTGTGCGCGGGCTCGATGAGTTGATCGAGACCACCGAATGCTTCGTCCACGCCGCCGTGCCAAAGAGCGATCGGCTTGCCGCGGTGACGCTGTCCGGCGGCAAACGCGGCATGCTGATCGACGCCTTCGACGCGGTGGGACTGAAGTTCGCGCCGCTGAGCCCGCATGTCAGCGGCGATCTCGCAAAGATGCTCGGGCCGGGCTCGATCGTTGGCAATCCGCTCGACGCCGGCTTCGCCGCGGTCGTCGATCCCTCCGTCTACATCAAGTCGATCAAGCTGATGATCGACGATCCCGACATCGACATCGTCATCGTCGACGCCGAATTTCCAAAGGTGCCGCACGAGCTCCGCGAGCGCAACTTGCGCATCGTCAACGAGATGGCGGGCAAGGCTGCGAAGCCGGTCATCTATATCAGCGCCATGTCGATCGGCTTCACCGAGTTCACCAAGGGCCTGCGCAAATCTCTGCCCCATCTCGCGGTGATGCAGGGCCTCGACCGCGCGGTGACCGCGATCAAATCGCTGCTCGACTATGCCAGGCTGCGCAAGGAAGTGCCTGATATCGTCTCGAGCTCGAAACCCGCCGCGCGCGCCGTGCTGGAGAAAGCGCTGGCATCAGCAACGGGCGCCGCACTCGACGAGGTCGCCTCGAAGAAGCTCTTGAAGGCCTACGGCATCCCGGTCTCGCAAGAGGGAATCGCTCAGACGGCGGTGGAGGCGGTGAAGATCGCCAAAGCGATCGGCTATCCCATGGTCGCCAAAGTCGTCAGCGCCGAGATCCTGCACAAATCCGATATCGGCGGCGTGGTGCTGAACCTCAACAGCGCGGCCGAGGTAAAGAAGGCATTCGCCGACATCACGGCGCGCGTGAACAAGCTGAAAGGCAAGCCGAAGCTCGACGGCATCCTGATCGCACAGCAGGTCAAAGCCGATCTCGAGCTCGTGGTCGGCGCCTCCCTCGATGCCGAGATGGGGCCCGTCGTGCTGTTCGGCACCGGCGGCATCGACATCGAGCTGATGAAGGACGTGGCACTTGCCGGCGCGCCGCTGGACGAAGCCGAGGCGCGCCTTCTGATCGGCCGCACCAAGGCCGGCGTCAAGATTCGGGGCTATCGCGGCAAGCCGGCGTTGCACGAGGCCTCCGCGGTCAAGGCGCTGGTTGGCCTCTCCAACCTGATTGCGGACGCCGGCGACCGCATCGCCTCGATCGACATCAACCCGTTCCTGATCAACGCCAGGACCGGCGTAGCCGTCGATGCGCTGATCGTCCTGAACAATGCCGCGGCCAAGCGCGCCGCCGGACATTGAGATCGCATGGGGCTAACTTGTGGCGAGTTATGCTCCCGTCTTCGCTCTGCGAGCTGCGGCGGACAAGTCGTTAACCCGCCCAGGTTAACATCGCGGGCTGCTTCCAACTTCCCTGCTTTAGCCGTAAAATCGCCCCTCATGGCACGCGCGAGCAATCTGGTGATCGGAACGGCAACGCTGGCGGTGATCGCCGTGGCGTTCGGCGGCCTGCTCGGCGTACAGAAATGGCGTACCATCCAGAGCCGCAGCCAGTTGCGCGTCGTGTTCGAAGGCGGTTCGGCAAGCGGTCTGCGCCGCGGCGGCCCGGTCAATTTCGACGGCGTTCCCGCCGGCCAGATCGTATCGATCAAGCTCGACAATCCCCGCAAGGTCGTCGCCCTGGTGATGCTCGACAACGCAGCTCCAATCCGCAAGGACACGGTCGCGGGCATCGAGTTCCAGGGCCTTACCGGCGTCGCTGCGGTCTCGTTGATCGGTGGTGCGCCTTCGGCGCCGCCGGTGCCGCTCGATTCCGACGGCATCCCGGTGCTGACTGCCGATCTCAGCGACGCCGAGTCCATCGTCGACACCCTGCATAACGTCGACCGCGTGATCGTCAACAATTCCGCCGCGATCAAGGACGGACTGCGCACATTCGAAGCCTACACCGCCGATCTCAAGACCAAGGGCAACGAGATCGATGCGGTCATGGCCAAGGTCGACAGCGCATTTGCGGGCTTCGACAAGGCGGTCACGAAGATCGAGGGCGTGGTGCCCGGCTTCGTCGACGGCAAGGCCGACGAGCTGTTCGAAAAGGTGAAGGGGCTGCACGAGCTCGCCGACACCATGAAGAAGAAATCGACGGCCTTCCTCGAGGATACCCGCCGTACGTTGCTCGACGTGAGCGAGGCCGCCAACAAGATGGCCGGCACGCCAGCACCCGTGGCGCCGCGCCCGCCGCGCAAGCCGACGCAGCAGAAGCAGTGACGCCTACCAATTGTAGCGCACGACGCCCTTGCCGGCATAGGAGCGCGTGACGCTCGAAAACTCGCCCTCGAAGGTTGCCGACGCGGACCAACCGTTCATCCAGTTCATCTGCACTGAGGCGGTGGTCAGCGCCGAGTCGCGCGACTGCGCTGCGCCGTTCACGACGAAGGCAGATCCCGGCAGCGTCTGGAACACCGCACCGACAGTGCGGTCCGGATTGAAGTCATGCGCCCACGCGGCACGGCCGCGCAGCGTTACCACACCACCCGCCGCGGCAAACGCCTTGTCTGCGCGCAGGCCGAGCTCGGTGCGGGTGCTGGTCACATCCTTGGCGGCGTAGTTGAGCGCGAAGGCATTGGTGCCGAGCGCCGCGAATTCCGAATAGCTCGGCAGGCTGAATAGGGTGGCCTGGAGCGCGGCATAAGGCGTCAGCCCGATCCACTGCGTCGCGTAGCGATAACCGCCCTCGACGCGGCCCGAGACGGCGTTGGCGTTGAACTGCGCGCGCAGCTGGTCGAAGCCGGCGGCCGTGACGGTGCGGTTGGTGGTGACGTCCTGCCAGCCATAGGCAAGCGCCGCGGTGACATAGGCCGGTCCCAAATTGTGGCGCACGAAGGCGCCGGCCTGAAACAGATCCGAGCGGCCCCAGCCGAGCCCGTTGACGCTAAAACCGGTGCCGCCGCCGGCGAGCGCAAAGCCCGCGACCGTCGATGGCGAGAAGCGGTAGTCGACGCCGACGGCAGTGCCGTAGACGCTGCTGGTGGTGGTGTTGGAGCCGAGCGCGGCGTTGCCATCGGTGGTCTGCGAGCCGCCGAAGCCTGCCGCCCAGACGCTCCAGCGCTGCTCGAATGTCGGCGGCGGCGCCTTGCGGTAGATCGAGGCGAAGGCGTCGCTGGGGCGCTTGCCGGTTGCGGCATAGGCCGACGCGCTTGTCTCGTCGGCATAAGGCGTCGCGCCAGGCGTCTCACCGTGTCCCGAACCGTAGACGTCGGTCAACAGGCTGAGGAACAGGCCCATCGCGTTGAACGTGGTCTGTTGCGATCCCGTCGCCGGCTCACCGGAAGCCTGGCTGAGGCCCTGCGGCGACAGATTCGCCAGCGCCACGGGAAGGCTGCCGGTGGTGTTGAAGATACGCGTCAGCACATTGGCAACGTTCTGCTGATTGATGTTGAGGCCGCCGCCATAGCTGAGCGCGAGATCCAGAAACACGTCGTGGGGATCGTAGCTCAGCGTCGCGTGCAGGTTCGACGACAGACCCGTAACCACAGGATTGAAGGTGTCAGGCAGCGTTCCCGCGGTGAGGATCGTGTAGTGCTTTGCGATCGAGCCGATCGGGACGACTGTGACGGTCGCGCCATTGAGCGTGGATGTCCCCGTGACGACCGCGATGCCGTTGCTCGCACCCGAAACCTGCACCATGTAGGTCGACGCGGTCGTGAAGGTGAGGTCGCCGTTCACGTTGAGCGTACCGGTCGGACTGCCCGGCGCCAACGTGCCGCCATTGAGATTGATCGTGTTGACGTTGCCCACTCCGCCGAACGTGCCGCCGGATGCGATGCTCACATTGCCGTTGATGGTACCAGCGAGCAGCAGCGTGCCACCCAGCACGTTCCAGTCCTGGTTGCCGGTGCCGGTGACCGTCCAGGTCGAGCTGTCGACCTTGTTGAAAGTCGCGAAGCCGTCGTATTGGCGGCCAGTGCCGATCAGGTCCAGGTTGAAAATATCCTTGCCGGTACCGCCGAGCTGAAACGTGTCGGTGCCGGAGGCGAGCACTAGGCCGTTAATGATGCTGCCGGGGCCGAGGGTGAGAATGTTGCTGCCACAGCCGCAGAGATCAATCGCGGCGAAACCGGTCGCGGCATTGATCGTGCCGGAATTGAAGACGTTGCCGCCAAAGCTCGTGCTGATGCCGACGCCTCCAGCGCCGACATTGATAGTGCCGGTGTTGATGACCTGGTTGCTGGTCGAAAATGCCGACGTCGTGATTCCGGTGCCCGAGGCCCCGACGGTGATGATGCCGTTATTGATGGCGACGTTATCGTCGCCGAACAATGCGATGCCCTGGGTACCATCGCCGCCAGTAATCCGGCCGTTGTTGGTGATGATGCCGGACAAGCCGGACAGACCGACTGCGATGCCTCCCACGCCGACGGTGACCGAGCCAGTGTTGGTGACCTTTGCGTCGTTACCGGTGACGCCTATGCCCAGGCCGAACAGCGCGGCGGCAATGGTGCCGGCGTTGGTGATGGTCTGAGTGTTGCCCAAGGCCAAGATACCGACGGCGCCCTGGCCCACGGAAATCGTGCCGGTTGCCGTGTTGATGACCGTGTTGCCAGCATTGATCACAACGATACCCCCGGAAGATCCGAAGGAGGAATCACCGACTGTGATCACGCCAGAGTTGATCGCCGTTGTGCCCCCGGCGACGAAGATGCCGGTGGCGTCTTGAAGGCCGTTGATCGTCCCGGTCGAAGCGTTGGTGATCGTATTGTTCAGACCTGCAAAGACTCCAAATCCTCCGACACCGACCGACAAGGCGCCGCTGTTGCCGACGATGTTGTTGTCAAACAGGGAGATCGCTTGACCACCGTCACCGGTGGTGATCGTCCCGATATTGGCGATGGTGTTGTTACTCAGCATCGAGATGCCGAGACCGTTGTCGAGCACCGTGATGGTATTGTTGTTGGTGACGGTGTTGAAATTGCCGCCATTGATGCCGGTGAGGCCAGAGCCGGCCGACACCGTGCCGTTGTTGGTGATGACGTTGGTATCGTTGACGTTGATCGACGCCGTTCCATTGTCGTTGACGGTCGCCCCCGCCAGCACTTTCACGGTCAGATTGGTGACGCCACCGCCGGCTGCAAAGCCGTTCGTATCCGTGCCGCTACAGGTGACGGTCTGGCCGCTGGCCGCCGGGTCTGGCGCGCAGTCGGCCTGTGCCGAGGTTGCCGACAGGCAGAGGCTGAACAGCATTGCCATGGCCGGCGACGCGGCCGCGCCAAGGCGCAGTCCAACCCGCCCGCTCAATGGCAACCGAAACCCCACCCCAACGCCCTCGGTCCGGCACTCCCAGCGGTGCCGCCGGTAAATTAGGCGACCGGGTCCCTACGTGGAACTACGGAATCGGCGGAATCACCGGTCCGGGGGTTCATGGGGCCAATTCGACAACCCATGTTGCAACCGAGCAACTCTTTTGCTGCGCGGAATTGTCATGGTGCGCAAGTGCGGAGGCGCCGCCAGGTCGCGGTGTTGACGGTCGTTCACATCAATGACCGACCGTCATCGGCGTGATCTAATAATTGCTGGCCGCAGCCCCGTTCGGGATGCCGTCGATCGGGCATTCGTCAGTGCCCGGCGTGGAGCGCGTCATCGCCTCGACCATGTCCCGCGTGCCTTCGGGATCAGCGATCCAGTTCTTGTAGAAGTCGTACGGGCAGGCCGCGACGCCGCGCGGGCTGTCGCCGGAATTGATCATGCCGGTGTAGCCGCGGTGGACCAGCTTGTAGAGATGGTTCTGCGACTGGCCATTGCGGCGCGCGTCACGGATCAGATGTTTCGAGAGCTGGGCGTACTGGATGCCGTAATCCTCTTCGCCGCATTCGCCGAGCGTGCGGCCATCGAAGCCGATGATGGCGGAGTGACCGAAATAGGAATAGACGCCGTCGAAGCCGGCGGCATTGGCAACCGCGACATAGACGTTGTTGGCCCACGCCATCGCCTTGGAAATCATGACCTGCTGTTCCTTGGCCGGATACATGTAGCCCTGGCAGCGCACGATCAGCTCGGCGCCCTTCATGGCACAGTCGCGCCAGATTTCCGGATAATTGCCATCGTCGCAAATGATCAGGCTGACCTTGAGGCCTTTCGGCCCCTCGGAGACATAGGTGCAATTGCCGGGATACCAGCCTTCGATCGGCACCCACGGCATGATCTTGCGATACTTCTGCACGATCTCACCCTTGTCGTTCATCAGGATGAGCGTGTTGTAGGGCGCCTTGTGCGGATGCTCCTCGTGACGTTCGCCGGTGAGCGAGAACACGCCCCAGACTTTCGCCTTGCGGCAGGCCTCGGCGAAGATCGCAGTCTCTTCGCCCGGCACCATCGAGGCCGTCTCATACATCTCCTTGGAGTCGTACATGATGCCCTGGGTGGAATATTCAGGGAAGATCACGAGGTCCATGCCGGGCAGGCCGACCTTCATGCCGACGATCATGTCGGCGATCTTGCGGGTGTTATCGAGCACCTCGGCCTTGGTGTGCAGGCGGGGCATCTTGTAGTTGACCACTGCGACGCCGACGGTGTCGTTGCTGCTGGAAATATCGCCGTGAAGCATGTTGAGCGCTCCTGTACTTTGTTCGTTTGATGTTGGCGCGTGGCGTTAGTGGCTGATCATCCAGGGCCGCGCGGTGGGAAAGCCCTTGGCACCACTTTTTGTCTTGGTCATCAGCCGCGCGGGCCTCTTCTTGTCGGTCGAGATCTTGTCCTTGACGGTCTTCCCCGACGAGCAGCAGCCGCAACCGGGGCCATGCGAGGCCTTGTATTGCGCAAGCGTCTGGGGCGCGTGCGAGCTGCGCTCGTTGACGGCGTGGGCTTTTCGCTTCTCCGCCGGCATGCAGAAGAAATTCGGTGCGGTCAGGATCACCCGCGGCGCGAGCGTCTCGCAGTGCGGGCAGCTTTGCGGATCGTCGCATTCCGCCATCGGGCGCAAATCCTTGAAGGGTCCGCAGTCGTCACAGAGATATTCATAGACCGGCATCGCATCATCCCTACGCTATTGCCTGTTCACTATTCCTCGCGGCGGATGCGGGGCGGCCAACAGGCGCCGTCCCGCATCCCGTCGCGCAGGGATCATTTGTCCGGCGAGATCGGCATCTGGATATCGCCGGTGATGTGCTTGATGGGTCCGGCCGACGACGGCATCACGTCGAAGTCGAAGATCTCCGTCGGCAGCCACAGCGTGGCGCAGGCGTTGGGCACGTCGACCACACCGGAGATATGGCCCTGGCACGGCGCGGTGCCGAGGATCGAATAGGCCTGGGCGCCGGAGTAGCCGAACTTCTTCAGATACTCGATAGCGTTCAAGCACGCTTGGCGGTAGGCGATGTGGACGTCGAGATAGTGCTGCTTGCCGGCCTCGTCGACCGAGATGCCCTCGAAGATCAGATAGTCCTTGTAGTTCGGCGTGATTGGCGACGGCTTGAAGATCGGGTTCTTGATGCCGTACTTCGCCACGCCGTCCTTGATGATTTCGACCTTGAGATGCAGCCAGCCGGCCATCTCGATGGCGCCGCAGAAGGTGATCTCGCCGTCGCCCTGGCTGAAGTGCAGATCGCCCATCGAGAGACCGCCACCGGGAACGTAGACCGGGAAATAGATCTTCGAGCCGCGTGAGAGGTCCTTGATGTCGCAATTGCCGCCATGCTCGCGCGGCGGCACGGTGCGTGCGCCTTCCGCGCCGATCTTGGCCTTGGCGTCGCCCTTGGCACGGCCACCATGGGCGGTCGGCGCGAATGGCGGGTTGGCCAGGCCGGGCACACGGGTCGGGTTGGTCGAGATCAGCTCGGCCTCACGCCTGTTCCACATGTCCAGCATCTTCGGATCGGGCAGACAGCCGATCAAGCCGGGATGGATCAGGCCGGCGAAGTTGACGCCGGGCACGTGACGCGACGAGGTGTAGAGGCCCTTGATGTCCCAGATCGACTTCTGCGCCAGCGGGAAATGGTCGGTGAGGAAGCCGCCGCCATTCTGCTTGGAGAAGAAGCCGTTGAAGCCCCAGAGGCTCTCCTTGAGCGGGCCGACGTCGAGCAGGTCAACGACGAGGAGATCGCCGGGCTCGGCGCCCTTGACGCCGATCGGGCCAGACAGGAAGTGCACGATCGAGAGATCGATGTCGCGCACGTCGTCGGCGGAATCGTTGTTCTTGATGAAGCCGCCGGTCCAGTCATAGGTCTCGATGATGAAATCGTCGCCGGGATTGACCCAGGCCACGATCGGAATGTCGGGGTGCCAGCGGTTGTGCACCATGTCATTTTCATAGGCCGACTTGGTGAGATCGACCTTGATCAGTGTCTCTGGCATCGAGATGCTCCCCTTTTACTACGGTTGGTTAGACGGACAGATATTTCGAGACCTGCGCGGCATCGACGCTGGCTCGCGGATCATCACGCACAATCTCGCCGTTCTCGATGACCAGCACGCGGTCGGCGATATCGAGCGCGAAGCTCAAAACCTGCTCGGACACGACGATCGACAATCCACGCTCGTCGCGGATGCGCTTCAAGGTGCGCGCCATCTCCTTGATGATCGAGGGTTGGATGCCTTCGGTAGGCTCGTCCAGCAGCAGCACTTTCGGCTTGGTCGCGAGCGCACGCGCGATCGCCAATTGTTGTTGTTGCCCACCGGAGAGATTGCCGCCGCGGCGGCCCTTCATCTCCAGCAGCACCGGAAACAATTCGTAGATGCTGCCGGGCACCTCGGATTCGCCGGAGACGACGAGGCCGGTCTCGATGTTCTCCTTCACCGTCATGGTGGAGAAGATCATACGGCCCTGCGGCACATAGGCGAGACCCTTGGCGACGCGCTCATAGCTCGGAAGATTGCCGAGCTCGGCGCCATCCATCGTCACCGAGCCGCTCTTCGCCGGCAGAATTCCCATCAGCGACTTCATCAGCGTGGTCTTGCCCATGCCGTTGCGACCCATGATCGCAACGATCTCGTTGGGCGCGACCTTGACGTTGAGCCCGTGCAGCACCTCGCTCTGGCCGTAAGCGACGTGAAGATCGGAAATTGCCAGCATGATAACTTCCCGGGTCAGTGTGAATTTTGATGAGGCCGTTTTGCCGCGAACGCCTTCCTTCTCCCCTTGTGGGAGAAGGTGGCCCGGACGAAGTCCGCGACGGATGAGGGGTCTGCATCTGCGCATGCGACAGGCGGTTTGACGCGCGGAGAGATACCCCTCACCCGGATTGCTTGCGCGATCCGACCTCTCCCACAAGGGGAGAGGTACACCGTCACTGCCGCAGCGGGCTCACTCGACTTCGCCATACCTCAGTGCCCCAGATAAACTTCGACGACCTTGGGATCGTTCTTCACCTTGTCCATGGTGCCCTCGGAGAGGATCTGGCCCTGGTGCAGAACAGTGACCTTGTGCGCGATGTCCTCGACGAACTTCATGTCGTGCTCGATCACCAGCACCGAGCGGTTCTTGATGATGCGATTGAGCAGCTCAGCGGTCTTGGCACGTTCGGAGACGCTCATGCCGGCGACGGGCTCGTCGAGCATCAAGAGGTCCGGGTCCTGGATCAGCAGCATGCCGATCTCGAGCCACTGCTTCTGGCCGTGGCTGAGCAGATCGGCACTCATGTTCAGCCGATCCTTCAGGAAGATCATCTCGGCGACTTCATGCACCCGGTCGCGCACCGCGGCGTCGCGGGTGAAGGTCAGCGCACCGAACACCGAACGTCCGCGCGGATAAGAGATCTCCAGATTCTCGAACACCGTGAGATCGTCGTAGATCGACGGGTTTTGGAACTTGCGGCCGACCCCGGTCTTGACGATCTCGTTCTCCTTCATCCGCGTCAGCTCCTTGCCGCGGAACTGGATCGAGCCGGATGTCGCTTTGGTCTTGCCGCAGATCAGATCGAGCACGGTGGTCTTGCCGGCACCGTTCGGACCGATGATGACGCGGATCTCGTTTTCGTCGACGTAGAATGAGAGATCGTTGACCGCCTTGAACCCGTCGAACGAGACGGTGAGCGCTTCGACGGCGAGCAAAAATTCCTTGGGCTGGTGACCTACGAGCATGATGATGTCCTCACTCCGCCGGGGCGCCGTCGGCGACTGAATCGTCGGTCCAGCCGGCGGGTTTCGGTTTGCGCAACGAGATCAGGCGATCGATGCGCGGCTGCACATAGTCGCCCCAGATCCCGGCAAGCCCGTTCGGGAATGCGAGCACCACGGCGATGAACAGGCCGCCGAGGCCAAACAGCCACAATTCGGGGAAGGTTTCCGACAGGCTGGTCTTGGCAAAATTGACCAGCAGCGTGCCGTAGATTGCGCCCAGGATCGACAACCGGCCGCCAACCGCGGTGTAGATCACCATCTCGATCGACGGCACGATGCCGACGAAGGACGGTGACATGAAGCCGACATTGAGTGCGAACATCGCGCCGCCGATCGCGGCGAACACGGCGGCGATGCAGAAGGCGAAGATCTTGAAGTTGGCGACGCTATAGCCGGAGAAGCGGACCCGGTCCTCCTTCTCGCGCATCGCGACCAGGATGCGTCCGAGCTTGGAGTGCCGGACGAACTGCGCGATCATGATGCAGACGAACAGGCATCCGACCTCGAAGAAGTACAGCACGACCTTGGCGTGATCGGGCCGGATGTCCCACCCCTTCAGCGTCCGCAGATCAGTCATGCCGTTGATGCCGCCGGTGTAGCCTTGCTGTCCCACGATCAGGATGGTGAGGATGGCTGCAACCGCCTGGGTGATGATGGCGAAATAGGTGCCGCCGACACGGCGCTTGAACATCGCGGTGCCGATGATCCAGGCGAAGATGCCGGGCACAAGAATGATGGCGGCGATGGTGAGGGTGAGGCTGTTGAAGGGCTTCCAGAACAGCGGCAGCGCCGTGATCTGATTCCAGTCCATGAAGTCGGGAATGCCGGGTGTCGACTGGATCTTGGTGTTCTCCACGCTCGATGCCTCGAGCTTGAGAAACATCGCCATGCAGTAGCCGCCGAGCCCGAAGAAGACGCCCTGCCCAAGACTCAGGATGCCGCCATAACCCCAGCAAATCACCAAACCCAGCGCGACGAAAGCGTAGGTCAGGTATTTCGCGACCAGATTGAGCCTGAAGACGTCGAGCGTGAGCGGCAGGACCACCACCAGGAAGACCGCGAGCACCAGAATCCCGATGAGCTCCGATCGATTGAAGAACCGACTGTCGGTCATTGCATCAGCCTCATTTTCTCACTTGCGGACCTTAAGGGCGAACAACCCCTGCGGCCGCAGCATCAGGATTCCGACCACGGCGAGCAGCGTCAGCACCTTGGCCATCGAGCCCGACATGAAGAACTCGAGGGTGGATTGGGTTTGCGAGATCGAGAAGGCCGAGGCGATGGTGCCGAGCAGGCTCGCAGCGCCACCGAACACGACCACCAGGAACGTATCGACGATGTAGAGCTGACCCGACGTCGGTCCGGTCGAGCCGATCATGGTGAAGGCGCTGCCGGCGACGCCGGCGATGCCGCAGCCGAGGCCGAAGGTGTAGCGGTCGACCTTCTCGGTGTTGATGCCGACGGCGCCGGCCATGATGCGATTCTGCACCACCGCGCGGACCTGGCGGCCCCAGCGCGACTTGTACATCACATAGGCGACGACGATGGTGATCAGCACGGTGAGGCACATCACGAAGACGCCGTTGATCGGCACTTCGATGCTGTCGGTGACGTGCAGCGATCCGAGCATCCACTGCGGCAGCTCGACGCCGACCTCGCGCGCGCCGAACACGGAGCGATAGGCCTGCTGGAGCATCAGGCTGAGGCCCCAGGTGGCGAGCAGCGTATCGAGCGGGCGCTTGTAGAGGTGCTTTATCAGCACCCATTCCACCAGCATTCCCAGCGCACCTGATGCGACAAAGGCAAGGATCATTGCGAGGAAGAAGTAGCCGCTGAAAAGGCTCGGCAAATAGGACTGGAAGAAATTCGAGGTCATCCAGGTGACGTAGGCCCCGAGGATCATGAACTCGCCATGGGCCATGTTGATGACGCCCATCTGGCCGAAGATGATCGCGAGTCCCAGCGCCATCAGCACATAGACAGAGAACAGGATCAGTCCTGCAAAACCCTGCATGACGAAGATGGAGCCAAGGTCACCAAGCGAGTAGTCGCCGAACATCGATGTCCTCCGTCAGGGATGAGGTCCCGCGTCGCGAGCGGATTCGCGACGCGGGGGTCTTGGGCATGGACTTGCAATCCACGCCAGGGAGCGGTTTTGCCTTCAGGGAAGACGACGACGAACGCCGCGTCTCTTACTGGTAACCCTTCGGGAATGGATCCGGCTCGACGAGATCGGCGGTCTCGTAGATCAGCTCGAATTGGCCATCGAGCTTGGCGCGGCCCACGCGGGTCTTCGACCAGAGGTGATGGTTTTCGTGGATGCGCACGTAACCTTCCGGCGCGCCCTTGAACTCGACGCCGGGCGAAGCCGCCGCGATCTTGTCGACGTCGAAGGAGCCGGCCTTCTCGACCGTCAACTTCCACAACCACGGGCCGAGATAGGCAGCCTGGGTGACGTCTCCGATCACGGTCTTCTCGCCCCACATCTTCTTGAACGCGGGCACGAAGGCCTTGTTGTTCGGATTGTCGAGCGACTGGAAGTACTTCATGCAGGCATAGGCGCCCGCGATGTTCTCGCCACCGATGCCGTCGATTTCGTCCTCGGTCACCGAGATCGTCAGCAGCGCCTGCTTGGAGAGGTCGATGCCGGCCGCCTTGAGCTGCTTGTAGAAGGCGACGTTGGAGCCGCCGACGACGTCAGTGAAGATCACGTCGGGCTTGGTCAGCTTGATCTTGTTGATGACCGAGTTGAATTGGGTGTTGCCGAGCGGATAGTACTCCTCGCCGACGACCTTGCCTTTCAGCACGTTCTCGACATGCTTGCGCGCGATCTTGTTCGAGGTGCGCGGCCAGATGTAGTCGGAGCCGATGAAGAAGAACGACTTGGCGCCCTTCTCCTTGGCGATCCAGTTCAGTCCGGCGAGGATCTGCTGGGTCGCCTCCTGGCCGGTGTAGATCACGTTCTTGGACTGCTCGAGACCTTCATAGAAGGTCGGATAGTAGAGCATGCCGTTGTACTGCTCGACGACCGGCAGCACCGCCTTGCGCGAGGCCGAGGTCCAGCAACCCATGATCGCCGCGACCTTGTCGTTGACGAGCAGCTTCTTCGCTTTCTCCGCGAAGGTCGGCCAGTCGCTGGCGCCGTCTTCCTGGATGAACTTGATCTTGCGGCCGAGCACGCCGCCGGCGGCATTGATCTGCTCGATGGCAAGCTTTTCGGCCTCGATCGAGCCGGTTTCGGAGATCGCCATGGTACCGGTCGCCGAATGCAGGATGCCGACCGTCACCTCGGTGTCAGTGACCGCAAGGCCGGTGGTGTTGACCGCCGAGGTCGCCGGAGCCTGCGCGAATGACGCCCGCGGCAGCATCGTGATGGCCGGCACGGCCGCCATTCCCATCAATAGTTTACGCCGGAGCGGCGACAACAGGCCCTTGTTTGCTTCGTCTGACATGAGCACCCCACTTTTGTTCGAGGACACGCGATTGGTCCTGTGAGGATGGCTCGAATTTGTGCAGCGCAAGCATACGCAAGATCGCGTATACTGCACCGCAAAATACCGACGTAGGCTTTTGGTACGGGATTTGCGAGGGATCCGGCAGTTTCGGAAGTGGGGTTAGAGTGGCAGGGCGGCAGCGAATAGACCGCGTCAGGCGCCAGTACAACCAATGGGTCGCCAACCAGACGCTGGAAGACTACGCGCTGCGCTTCACCGCCAAGAGCGCGCGCCGCTGGTCCGCCGCCCGTGTCGCCAACACCGCAATCGGCGCGATCTCCTTCCTGGTGCTTGAAGCGATCGGCGGCACCATCACCCTCAATTACGGCGTCACCAACGCCGCCGCCGCGATCCTCGTCGTTTCCGCCATCATCTTCTGCTGCGGCGTACCCATTGCCTATTATGCCGCCAAATGCGGCATCGACATTGACCTCCTCACCCGCGGCGCCGGTTTCGGCTATATCGGCTCGACCATCACCTCGCTGATCTACGCCTCCTTCACTTTTATTTTCTTCGCGATCGAGGCGGTGATCCTGGCAACCGCGCTGGAGATGTGTTTGGGCATCCCGCGCCCGATCGGTTACCTCATCAGCGCGGTCGCGATCATACCGCTCGTGACCTACGGCATCACGCTGATCAGCCGCTTCCAGCTCTGGACGCAGCCGCTCTGGGTCGTCCTGCACATCCTGCCGTTCGCCGCGATCGCATGGGCCAGCCCGCACTCCTTCACGGAGTGGCACAACTTTGCCGGCGAGCACGGCGACCTCGGTGGAGGTTTCGATCTGCTGCCGTTCGGCGTCGCGTCCTCGGTTGTGTTCTCGCTGGTTGCGCAAATCGGCGAGCAGGTCGACTTCCTGCGCTTCCTGCCGCGCGACCGCCGCACCTCGAAGGCGTCGTGGTGGATCGCGCTGATGAGCGCCGGGCCTGGCTGGATCGTGCTCGGCGCGCTGAAACTCATGGCCGGCTCTTTCCTCGCCTTCTTTGCGCTGAGCCACGGCGTGCCACCCGAAGAGGCCGCCGAGCCCGCGCATATGTATCTCGTGGCGTTTCGCTACGTGCTGTCGGAGCCGGACCTCGCGCTGGCGCTGACCGGCTTCTTCGTGATCCTGTCGCAACTCAAGATCAACGTCACCAACGCCTATGCCGGCTCGATCGCATGGTCGAACTTCTTCTCGCGGCTGACCCATAGCCATCCCGGCCGCGTCGTCTGGCTGGTGTTCAACGTGATGGTGGCGCTGCTGCTGATGGAGATCGGCGTCTACAAGGCGCTGGAGCAGACGCTCGCGCTCTATTCCAACGTCGCGATCGCCTGGGTCGGCGCGCTGGTGTCCGACCTCGTGATCAACAAGCCGCTCGGCCTGCGTCCGCCGCAGATGGAGTTCAAGCGGGCGCATCTCTACGACATCAACCCGGTTGGCGTCGGCGCGATGACGCTCGCGATCATCGTCTCGATCGCCGCCTTCTACGGCCTGTTCGGCCCGACCATGAAGGCGCTCGCCGCCTTCGTCGCGCTGACGGTCGCCTTCGTCACCGCGCCGATCATCGCGTGGCTGACGGACGGCAAGTTCTACATCGCACGCAAGCCGAAGCGGAGCTGGGCCAATATCGAATCGATCCAGTGCTGCATCTGCGAGCACCATTTCGAGCCGGAGGACACCACCTCCTGCCCCGCTTATGCCGGACCGATCTGCTCGCTTTGCTGTTCGCTTGACGCGCGCTGCCACGACCTCTGCAAACCGCATGGACGCGCACAGGCGCAGTTCGCCGACGCGCTCAGCAAGATCCTTCCGCAACCGATCTACGCGCGGATCAATTCGCAGTTCGGTCACTACATCGGCGTGTTCGTGGTCTCTGCCGGCCTCGTCGCGCTGGTGCTCGGGCTGATCTACCTCCAGACCTCGGCGAGCGTGCATGGCGATAACATGCTCGTCTCCAACGTGCTGTGGAAGGTGTTCTTCTCGCTCAGCATCATCATCGGCGTGGTCGCCTGGCTGTTCGTGCTGGCGCAGCAGAGCCGCCGTGCGGCGGAAGCCGAGACGCGGCGGCAGACCACGCTCTTGATCCAGGAAATCGACGCGCACAAGCGCACCGACGCCGAGCTTCAACGTGCCAAGGAGGTCGCCGAATCCGCCAACCTCGCCAAGAGCCGTTATGTGGTCGGCTTAAGCCACGAGCTGCGCTCGCCGCTGAACGCGATCAGCGGCTATGCCCAGCTGCTGGAGCAGGATTCGACGCTGAACACCAAGCCGCGCGACCAGGTCCGCGTCGTCCGCCGCAGCGCCGATCATCTCTCCGGCCTGATCGACGGCATTCTGGACATCTCCAAGATCGAGGCGGGACGGCTTTATCTCTCCCGCGATGAGGTCCGCTTGAGCGATTTCCTCGATCAGCTCGTCGGCATGTTCCGCCTCCAGGCCGGCGCCAAGGGCATCGACTTCGTCTTCAGGCGGCCGCCGACATTGCCGACGGTGGTCTATGCCGACGAGAAGCGGCTGCGCCAGGTCCTGATCAACCTGCTGTCAAACGCGATCAAGTTCACCCAGACCGGCAGCGTCCAATTTGTGGTGCATTATCGCAGTCCCGTCGCCGAGTTCGAGGTGATCGACACCGGCCCCGGCATCCAGGGTGACGACCTCGAACGCATCTTCGCGCCGTTTGAACGCGGTGCACTTGGGGTCTCGCAACCGCATACCGGCACGGGACTGGGGCTCACGATCAGCCGATTGCTCGCCGGCGTGATGGGTGGCGACATCAAGGTCACCAGCACGGTCGGCACCGGCAGCACGTTCAAGGTGAAGATGCTGCTGTCGGAGGTCACCAATCCCAGGCGCACCGCGCCGGTGGAAGCGCCGGTCTCCGGCTATCACGGCGCGCGCAAGACCATCCTCATCACCGACGACGATCCAGTTCACCGCGACCTCTTGCGCGAGGTGCTGACGCCACTCGGGTTCATCCTGCTCAGCGCCGCCGACGGCCCGGGCTGCCTGGCGCTGGCGCAGCACTGCAGGCCCGACCTGTTCCTGCTCGACATCTCGATGCCGGGCATGGACGGCTGGACGGTCGCGGAGACGCTGCGCGCGAGCGGCCATCACCAGGCGCGTATCCTGATGGTGTCGGCCAGCGCGCTCGAAGCCCACGGCGCGCCGCTAGCGCAGCCCTTCCACGACGGCTATCTGATGAAGCCGATCGACATCCCGCGGCTTCTGGAAAGCATCCGTCAACTGCTGAAGATCGAATGGCAATACGGCTCTGACGAGATTGCCGTGCCGTTGTGGCGACCGGACAGTGGCTCGCGTCCACCGGTCAAGCACATCAAGGCGCTGATCGGGCTCGGCCAGATCGGCTACGTCAAGGGCATCCAGTTGAAGCTGGACGAGATCGGCGGCGAGCATCCCGAGCATGCCGACTTCGTCGCGGAAATGCGGTCGCTGGTCGATCGCTTCGATCTCGACCAGTACATGGCAACATTGAAAACACTGCATGCTTATGAGCATTGAGCCAAAAAAGCGCGACGTCGCGCTCGTTGTCGACGACTCTCCGGAGACGCTGCGACTGCTCACCGACGCCCTCGACGGCGCCGGCATGACGGTGATGGTGGCGCTCGATGGCGCGGCCGCAATGCGCATCGTCGACCAGATCACACCCGACATCGTGCTGCTCGACGCCGTGATGCCCGGCATCGACGGATTCGAAACCTGCCGCCGGCTCAAACGCGACGCGGGCCTTGCCAATGTGCCCGTGATCTTCATGACCGGCCTCGCCGAAACCGAGCACATCGTGCGCGGGCTGGAAGCCGGCGGCGTCGACTACGTGACAAAACCGATCGTGATCGAGGAGATGCTGGCGCGCATCCGCGTCCATCTCGGCAATGCACGGCTGACGCAAAGCGCCCGTGCCGCGCTCGACGTCTCCGGCCGCTTCCTGTTCGCGGTCAACCGCCAGGGCAGCATTCTCTGGGCAACGCCGCAGGCGCAGAAATTATTGACCGACCACCACGGCGCGCCCACGGGCGAAGAGATCAGACTGCCGCCATCGCTGCTGCAATGGCTGGAACAGGCGCACAAGGGCAAGGGCGGATCGAAATCGCAGGCCGCCTCGCTCCCCGATAATCCGCAGCTACGATTTTATTACATGGGCGAGCTCGGCCCGAACGAATTCCTGCTGCGGCTCTCCAAGGAATCCGGCACCGCGCTGCCGCCGGAGTTCACCAGTGAGCTCGGCCTCACCACCCGCGAAGGCGAGGTGCTGGCGTGGCTCTCCAAAGGTAAGACCAACCGCGACATCGCGCAGATTTTGGGCCTCAGCCCGCGCACGGTCGACAAGCATCTGGAGCAGATCTACGCCAAGCTGGGCGTAGAGAACCGGACGGCGGCCGCGGCGATTGCCGCGAATACGACGCGGAAGAATTCCTAGCCGCGAATGAGTTGAGGCGCTAACGCGCCCCCTCACCCGTACACGAACGCCTTGTCATCCAGATCCGTCTTCGGGATCTCGTCCTTCTCGGTCCAGTAATCCTGGCTGTGCTGCCATTCCGGCTTGTCGCCGCGCTTCGGCAACAGGTTCATGTCGCGCATAATGTAGCCGGGGTTGAAATTTTCCGGATCAATCCAGGGCAGGATCGGCATGTTGTGATCTTCAGGGCGTAACGCGACGGCGACCTTCTTCGTGCCTTTCGCCTTCATGTGGCCAAGCAGCCGGCACACAAAGTCCGCGACGAGGTCGACGCGCAGCGTCCAGCTCGCGCGGAAATAGCCGAACACCCAGACCATGTTCGGCACGCCCGTGAACATCATGCCGCGATAGGTGACGGTGTCGCCGAAGGCAAGCGGCTTGCCATCGATCTCGAAGGCGATGTCGCCGAGAGCTGCGAGATTGAAGCCGGTCGCGGTGATGATGACGTCAGCTTCGAGCAGCTTGCCCGATTTGAGCTGGATGCCGTTCTCGACGAAGCACTCGATCTCGTCGGTGACGACGGAGGCCTTGCCGCTGGCGATGCCCTTGAAAAGGTCGGCATCCGGCACGAAGGCGATACGCTGCCGCCACGGCCGATAGCTTGGCGTGAAATGTGTCTCGACGTCGTAGTCCGGACCGAGCACCGCGCTGATCTGGCCGATCAGCTCCTTCTTCACCTGCTCGGGCTTGGCGATGCAGAGCTTGGTGAACGCATCCTGCTCGAACAAAATCTTGCGGCGGACGATCTCGTGGATCCAGGCCTCGTCGACCTGGAGCCGGCGCAATTCCTCCGCGATCTCGATGGCATTGCGGCCGAGACGGAAATAGGTCGGCGAGCGCTGAAGCATGGTGACATGCGCGCATGTGTCGGCGATGTTCGGCACCAGCGTGGCCGCCGTCGCGCCCGAGCCGATCACCACGACCTTCTTGCCGGCGAGGTCGATATCGTCCGGCCAGGTCTGCGGGTGGACGATGCGGCCCTTGAAGCGGTCGGTGCCCTTCCATTCCGGCGTATAGCCTTCGGAATGGCGATAATAACCCTGGCACATCCAGAGGAAATTCGCAGTGAAGGTCTTCGGCTCGCCCGTATCCGTCGTCGCCTCGATGGTCCAGAGATCTTGCTCGCTCGACCAGCTCGCCGAATTGATCCTGTGCTTGTAGCGGATGTGGCGCGCGATATCGTTGTCCTCGATCACCTCGTTCATGTAGGCGAGGATCTCTTCGGCGGTCGCGATCGGCGGACCGACCCAGGGCTTGAAGCTGTAGCCGAAGGTGTGGAGGTCGCTGTCCGACCGGATGCCGGGATAGCGATGCGTGGTCCAGGTGCCGCCGAAGGTTGCCTGCGTCTCCAGGATGACGAAGCTCGTCCCCGGCAGCTGCTTCTGGACGTGATAGGCGCTGCCGATGCCGGAGATGCCGGCGCCGACGATCAGCACGTCGAAATGCTCTGAGGCCTGTCTGGTGGTGGCGCGACTGCGAACAGCGACATTCATTGTTGCTTCTATGCCTTGCTTGCTTTTTGAGGCCGCCCTCGATGGGCGGCGCGTTTCCTCCGCGACGGGCATGGTCGCCCACCGCGCCTTCGCTGCAAAATGACATAGATCAGTTCGCGATCAAATCACAGAGGTGCACCCCAGCTCCGCGCAGTCTGCAAGATCCAGTCGCGATAGAGGGTGAGCGGCGTGACGCCGGTCAATCCGCCGCAGCCGGCCGCGCCATTCGGCCCCGTCGACCAGCTGATGAGGCCGACAAGCACGGCACCGTTCGGCTTGTCTTCAAACACGGGGCCACCGGAATCACCGGTGCAGGCGCCGATTCCATCGCGAACACCGTTGGTTACGGGATCGACCAGCCGGATCTGCAACGTGCCCGGCTGTCCGGTAGCAACGAGCGCAGCGACACGCGTCGTGCCGCCGCTCTTGCCATCGCCGCGCACGGTGACGCCGATGCCGGCGATGGTGAAGCGGCTGCCGACCTGGATTGGAATATTCGGCGCGCCGACCGCGGCAGTCGATTTTCCCTTGAGTGGAATATCGAGTTGCAACAGTGCCACGTCCGCGCTGGCGCGATGCGCCTGCATCGCCTGCATATTGAAATTCGGATGGATGGCGACGCTGCGAACGTTCAACAATTGCGGCTGACCGTCAGTGCCGCGATCGACGATCTTGTAGTCCGCGCCGGGTTGCACACAGTGCGCAACCGTCAGAACCAGCTTCGGTGCGATCAGGCTGCCGGTGCAAAAATTGCCACGTGAGCCGACGATGGTGACGACCGCGCGAGCCACACCGTCCATCTGCGGCGTGCCACCGCCGACGATGGCATGAGCGGGCGTGGCGAGCAGCAGTGCGGCTGTGATGAGAATTGCGAGCTTCTTCATGGGAACACGGCTTAGCGGCGCGATTGCTTCGGACTGGTCCTTGCCGATAGCGCATGCTAGCCGTCTTGGAAAGCAATTGACGAGGGCGGGACATTGGCGATCGAAGCTGTGATCTTTGATTTTGGCGGCGTGTTGACGAGCTCGCCGTTCGAGGCGTTCGCGCGGTTCGAGCGCGAGCGCGGGCTACCGACCGACACCATCCGGCGCACCAATGCGGCCAATCATCTCGAAAATGCCTGGGCCAAGTTCGAGCGCGCCGAGGTCGATATCGACACCTTCGATAAGCTATTCGCCGAGGAATCACGCGCGCTCGGCGCCGAGGTGCGCGGGCGCGACGTGCTGCCGCTGCTTCAGGGCGACCTGCGCCCGGAGATGGTCGAGGCCCTGAAGCGTATCAAGGCACAATTCAAAACCGGCTGCATCACCAACAATCTGCCCGCCAATGCCATCGGCAGCATGACCGGACGTTCGCTCTACGTCGCGGAGGTGATGGTGCTGTTCGATCACGTCATCGAGTCCGCCAAGATCGGCCTGCGCAAGCCCGACCCGCGCATCTACCGGATGATGGTCGAGACACTGAAGGTCGATCCGAAGACGTGCGTCTATCTGGACGATCTCGGCGTCAATCTGAAGCCCGCGCGCGAGATGGGCATGACGACGATCAAGGTGACCAGCGGCGCCCAGGCGATTGCGGAGCTCGAGACGGTGACGGGGCTGAAGCTGACATAATTCACAAAGGCCGTAGGGTGGGCAAAGCGAAAAGTGCCCACCAATTCCATTGGCACAAGCAGATGGTGGGCACGGCGCAAGAGCGCCTTTGCCCACCCTACCAGAGCCTACTCCGCCGCGGCGGCGATCCGCTCGGGAAAGGCGGCGGCGAGCGCGGCGCGGTCGGGCTTTAACACACCGCGCTCGGTGATGAGGCCGGTCACGAGACGCGCCGGCGTCACGTCGAAGGCGTAGTTCGCGACCGGTGATCCCTCCGGCACGATCCGCACCGTCTCCAGTCGGCCGTCCGCGGTGCGGCCGGTCATGTCGGTGACCTCCGCGCCGCTGCGCTGCTCGATTGGAATATCCCGGATGCCATCATTCACCGCGAAGTCGATCGTCGGCGACGGCAGCGCGACATAGAACGGCACGTTGTTGTCGTGCGCGGCAAGCGCCTTGAGGTACGTGCCGATCTTGTTGCAGACGTCGCCATTGGCGGCGACACGGTCGGTGCCGACGATGGCGAGATCGACCATGCCATGCTGCATCAGATGCCCGCCGGTATTATCGGGGATCACCGTATGCGGCACGCCGTGATGGCCGAGCTCCCACGCGGTGAGCGAGGCGCCCTGGTTGCGCGGCCGGGTCTCGTCGACCCAGACATGGACCTTGATGCCGCGCTCGTGCGCAAGATAGATCGGCGCCGTCGCCGTGCCCCAGTCGACGGTGGCAAGCCAGCCGGCGTTACAATGCGTCAGCACGTTAACGACCTCGCCCGGCTTCTTCTTAGCCATGATCGCCTCGATCAGCTTGAGGCCATTGCCGGCGATGCCGCGGTTGATCTCGACGTCCTGCTCGACGATCTCGTCGGCACGCGCATAGGCGGCCTCAGCCCTCTCCACCGGATCGATCGGCACGAGCGCCGCGCGCATCTCGTCCAGCGCCCATTTCAGATTGATCGCGGTCGGCCGCGCCACGACCAGCGTCTCATAGGCCCGCTTTAGACCGGCGTCGGAACTGTCCTCGCGCATCGCCAGTGCCATGCCGTAAGCTGCGGTCGCGCCGATCAACGGCGCGCCGCGCACCAGCATGTCGCGGATCGCGACTGCGGCATCCTCGCACGAGATCAGCCGTGCGACCACGAATTCATGCGGCAGCCTGCGCTGGTCGATCGCGCCAACCGACCAGCCGTCGCGCTCGCGCCAGATGCTGCGAAAATGCTTGCCGTCGACTTTCATGGCAATCTGCCTTTCGCTTCACGCGCGCAGGATGCGCCCGGCCACCGCGTCGAGCTTCTTCAGAAGTTCCGGATCGCGCGCTTCGGGCGCGGTGATCAGCGCGGTATCGAGCGCGCGGTCCGAGCCGATCGGACATGGCTCATGCTCGCGCGGAAAATCCTTGGCCAGCCGCGCCACCAGCGCCTTCGCCTTGTCGGCGTTCGAAGTCAGCACGCGGATGATGTCCTGCACGGTGACGGCGTCGTGATCGGGATGCCAGCAATCGAAATCCGTCACCATCGCGACCGTGGCGTAACAAATCTCCGCCTCACGCGCGAGTTTTGCCTCGGGCATGTTGGTCATGCCGATCACGGAATAGCCGAGCGTCTTGTAGGTCATGCTCTCCGCATAGGTAGAGAATTGCGGCCCCTCCATGCAGACATAAGTGCCGCCGCGTGCAATCGCGATGCCCTCGGCTTCGGCCGCCGCCGCAAGATGGATGCGCAGCCGCGGCGAGACCGGGTGCGCCATCGACACATGCGCGACGCAGCCCTTGCCGAAGAACGAGCTCTCGCGCTTGTGGGTGCGGTCGACGAACTGGTCGACGAGAACGAAAGTGCCGGGCGGCATCGCCTCCTTGAAGGAACCGCAGGCCGACAGCGAGATCAGATCGGTGACGCCGGCGCGCTTCAGCACGTCGATATTGGCGCGATAGTTGATGTCGGAGGGCGACAGACGGTGGCCCTTGTCGTGGCGCGGCAGGAATACGATCGGCAGCCCCGTGATGGTGCCACGCCGCACCGGTGCCGACGGCTCGCCCCAGGGGCTCTCGATCACCTCTTCGTGCGCGCCCTCGAGCCCCGGCAGGTCGTAGATGCCGGAGCCGCCGATGATGCCCAATACCGCCTGCGTCATGCCTGCTCCACCCTGTCCGCCACCTGCGACATGGTTAAGCTATGCCAGTTTTGAGGAGGTTTTGGAACGGGGATGGCGGAGAGTGACCGCGTTGGGGCAAGGCGCTCGCCACATGTTCGGTGTCGTCCTGGCTTTCGCCAGGACGACACCGAGGGCTAAGCCGCGGTCGCAGGCCGCAGCTGCGTCGCGACCATACGCTCCAGCGTCTCGACCGACTGGAAATTCTCCGGCGTGATCTCGGACTGCGGGATGGTGAAGTCGAATTCGGCTTCGACGCCCAGCATCAGGTTTACCATGTCCATCGAGGTCAGGCCGACATCGACGAGCTTGGCCTGCGGCGTCACATCAGCTAACAGCGAGTTCTGTTCAAGGATGCCCTTCACCAGCTTGATGATGCGACTGCGCAATTCGGTATCGAAGGCCTGCATCGGCAAATTCCCATCTGTCTATCGAGGTCGGACCGGACTGCCAGCTACGGTGGGCAGGGGGGCCCGATCCCGCAATGGGCGCGACCCTTACTTCGCAATTCTTAGTAAACGATGACTCAGATTGTCTAAAATCGATGCCTCTTCCAAATGGCTAACGCCATACCGGATTTTTCGGCGACGCAAAAAACTGGGCCTTAACTGTTCGTTCGGAATTTGGCTTCGTTTACCCTCTATTTCATCGACGAATTTGAATTAAATCCGTAGCCTCACTCTACAAGCAAAGATGGTCGGATGGCGTGAATGGCATCGCAAATGGTGCCTCTCGGTCTCGAACGGCGAAGCGGAGGCGGACGAGCATGAACGTGCGTGAAGCGATCCTCACTGTCGACGAAACGCAAACGAGCCTTCTCGAGCAGGGCCCCTCCTTGATCGAGCGCGCGGCCCGCACCGCCACTGTGGCTGCGGCCGACGCTGACGGCGTCGATCGCGACGCCCGCTTTCCCCACAAGGCTTTCGATGCCGCGCGTGAGCAAAAGCTGCTCGGCGTCATGATCCCGGTCGAGCTCGGCGGCTTCGGCGCCTCGATCTACGACGTCAGCGACATCTGCTACACGCTCGGCCGCGCCTGCGCTTCGACGGCGATGATCTACGCGATGCACCAGACCAAGGTTGCCTGCGTTATCAGGCACGGCCACGGCATCCCCTGGATGGAAACCATGATGCGCCGGGTCGCCCGCGACCAGTGGCTGCTCGCCTCCTCCACCACCGAGGGCCAGAACGGCGGCAACATCCGCGCCAGCGCGGCTGCCGTCGACCACGCCGGCGACACCGTCTCGCTGGTGCGCGACGCCACCGTGATTTCCTACGGCGCCGAGGCCGACGGCCTCGTCACCATCGCCCGCCGCGCCACCGAGGCCGCGGCATCCGACCAGGTGCTGCTGGCGCTCGCCAAGGACGACTATTCGCTGAAGCAGACGCAAGGCTGGGAAACGCTCGGCATGCGCGGCACCTGCTCGACAGGTTTCGAGCTGAAGGTCGATTGCCCCACCGACCGCGTCTTCCCGGAAGCGTATGACAAGATCCACGCGCAGACGATGACGCCGTTCGCGCATCTGTGCTGGTCATCGGCCTGGGCCGGCATTGCCGCTGCTTCTGTCGCGCGCGCGCAAGCCTTCATCCGCAAGGCTGCGCGCTCCTCCGGCGGTCAGATGCCGCCGGCCGCCGCGCACTTCACCGCCGCAAAAATGTCGCTGGCAAAACTCCGCGCGCTGATCGCTGCCAATCTCGACGCCTTTGCCCGCGCCGAGCACGACGAGCGCGCGCTCGGCTCGCTCGACTTCCAGTCCTCGATAACGCTGCTGAAGGTGCAGGCCTCCGAGCTCGCGGTCGAGACCGTGATGCATGCGATGCGCACCACCGGCCTCTCCGGCTACCGCAACGACGGCGAGTTCACCATGGGCCGCCATCTGCGCGACGTGCTGTCGTCGCCGATCATGATCAACAACGACCGCATTCTGGCCAACGCCGCCACCTCGACGTTGATGAGCGGCATCCCGACAAGCCTTCGCGACTAAATCAACAAGAACAATTTTGAGATAGCAGGACACCATCCCATGAACATTGCCGTCCTCCCCGACTCGCCCGAGACCGCGCCGCAGATCGCAGATCCGCTCGATCATCTCGCCGACAAGCTGTTCCACCGCATGGGCTCGGACGGCGTCTACGCCCGCACCGCGCTCTATGAAGGCATTGTCGAGCGTCTCGCCGCGCTGATCACTCGTCACCGCGAGGCCGGGACCGAAGTGATGCGCTTCCCGCCGGTGATGAGCCGTGCCCAGCTGGAGAAGTCTGGCTACCTCAAGAGCTTTCCGAATTTGCTTGGCTGCGTCTGCGGCCTGCATGGAACCGAGCGCGAGATCAACGCCGCGGTGAGCCGCTTCGATGCCGGCGGCGACTGGACCTCATCGCTCTCGCCGGCCGACCTCGTGCTGTCGCCAGCCGCCTGCTATCCCGTCTATCCGATCGCGGCAAGCCGCGGCCAGCTGCCGAAGGGCGGCCTGCGCTTTGACGTCGCCGCCGACTGCTTCCGCCGCGAGCCGTCAAAGCATCTCGACCGGCTGCAATCGTTCCGGATGCGTGAATATGTCTGCATCGGCACGCCCGACGACGTCGCCGATTTCCGTGAGCGCTGGATGGTGCGCGCGCAGGCGATCGCCACCGATCTCGGCCTGACCTTCCGCGTCGACTATGCCAGCGATCCCTTCTTCGGCCGCGTCGGCCAGATGAAGGCCGTGAGCCAGAAGCAGCAGCAGCTCAAGTTCGAACTGTTGATCCCGCTGCGCTCGGAAGAGCAGCCGACCGCTTGCATGAGCTTCAACTATCACCGCGAACATTTCGGCACGACCTGGAGCATCCAGGACGCCAACGGCGAGCCCGCCCATACCGGCTGTGTCGCCTTCGGCATGGACCGTCTGGCCGTCGCGATGTTCCACACCCACGGCACCGATCTTTCAGCCTGGCCCGCCAAGGTTCGGGACATTCTGGGCCTCCAGCCGCAAGTCGCGGCTGATGCCCACGGTGAAGGCTGGCGCTAAGGCAAGGGGCCGACCATTTCCACGGGCAAGACGAGCGTGATCCACACCAAGGTCCGATGCCGCGAGATCACCGAGTCCGATGTCGATGGCATCGCGGACTTGCTGACGCGCGGCTTCGTCGGCCGCTCACGCAACTACTGGATCCAGGGCCTGCGCCGGCAGGCCTTCCGGCCGGTTCCGGACGGCTATCCGCGCTTCGGCTATATGCTCGACAATGACGGCGAACCGGTCGGCGTGCTGCTCCTGATCTACACCACGCGCAAGGATGGCGAGGAGACCGCCATCCAGTGCAATCTGTCGAGCTGGTATGTAGAGCCGGCCTACCGCAATTACGCGCCGCTGCTGACCAAGATCGCCCAGCGGCACAAGCACGTGACCTATCTCAACATCAGCCCGGCGGTGTGGACCTGGCCGATCATCGAGACGCAGGGCTTTCGCGCCTATTGCCGCGGCCTGTTCTTCTCGGTGCCGGCGTTGTCGCGCGCCCCGCGCTGGAGCAAGATCGAGGTCATCTCGCCACACGCCAAGCAGGTCGAGGGCCTCTCCGAAGCCGAGACCGAGCTTTTGACACGCCATGCGCGCTACAATTGCCTGAGCCTGGTCTGCCGCACGCCGAAGGGCACCTTCCCCTTCATCCTGCAACCGGTGCGTATCCGCCGCGGTTTCATCGCACCGCCGGCGATGCAGCTGATCTACTGCCGCAGCGCCGCCGAATACGCCGCTTGCGCCGGCCGGATCGGCCGGCTCTTGCTGCGGCTCGGCAAGATTTCCGTCATCGTCGATGCCAACGAACCGATCCCCGGCCTGGTCGGCATTTATACCGAGCGCCGCGGCCGCAAATATTTCAAGGGCCCGCACCGCCCGCGGCTGGGTGATCTCACGGATACCGAGCTCGTGCTGTTCGGACCGTAGCTTTTCTTGTAGCCGCTTGAGCGCAGCGACATCCGGGGCTACGGGACTGCCTTTTTTGCGCACAACTCTCCACCGCCAGTCACCCTCCGTAAACTACGGCGCTTAAGGGAATTTTCCCGCCTCTTCGCTAGCCTCGGCATCCCAGTTAAGTTGCATTAAGCCTATTGCCGCCGAGATCCGCTGATCCCATGACGTCGACCCGCGACAACGAGCCAGATGCTCGCCGCGAGCATGGCCCGCAGGCCCTGCTCGCGCTGAGCCAGCTCGCGCTCGACGGCATGGAGCAGGGCGTCTGCGTCTACGACGCCGACAACCGGATCGTGCTGGTCAACGCGCGCTATCTGACGCTGTTCAATATGTCGGCCGACGTCGTGCGGGTCGGCGTCACCTATCGCGACGTGCTCGCCCACAGCGTGGCGCTTGGCAATATCCCGACAAGTGAGCTCGACGCGCTGTACGCTTCGCGGATCGCGTTGATCGCGGCCGGCAAGCCATTTCGGACCCGGCAGACGCTCGCAAGCGGCCTTGTCATAACGCTCGAACTGAAGCCGTTTCCCGACGGCGGCTGGATGACGATCTGCGACGACGTCACCCGCCTCGCCCGACTCGAGGCCGAGCTGCAACTTCAGACCGAGCGCAGTCAGCACGCGCTCGCCCACATGTCGCACGGCCTCATCATGTATGACGCCGACAGCCGCGTCGTCGTCTGCAATGAGCGGTTCCTGCAACTCTACGATCTCGATCCGGGCATCGTGAAACCGGGCGCCTTGCACAGCGACATCGTCGCGCACTGGATGTCGCGCGGCAACTTGCCGGGCATGCCTGGGGACGAATTCCAGTCTCTCCGCGCCAACGACGTGCTGACCCGGAACCCGCGACCGGTGCTGGTGACGCGCTTCGACGGCGGAAAATTGCAGGCCGTCTCCCGGTTCATGCCCAACGGCGGCTGGGTTACGGTGCATGAGGACGTCACCGAGCGGCTGCAATCTGAAGAGACGCTGAAGCAGCAGAACCTCATGCTGGATGCCGCGTTGGAGAACATGGCGCACGGGCTCGCCTTCTACGACAGCGACATGCACCTGCGCATCTGCAACAGCACCTATCGGACGATCTACCGGCTGTCGGAGGAGGAGAGCGCGCCCGGCACGCATCTTTCCGCGCTGATCGAACGGTCGATGGCGAATGGCGCCTTCGCCTCCGAATACAGCCCGCAGCAGATCCTGGAAGCCGCCCGCGCCCGGATCGAGAACCGCGACTCCTCGCCGATGCGACGGAGCATGATGAACGGCACCGTGATCTCGGTTCGCTATTGCGCGCTGCCCGAGGGCGGCTTCGTCGCCACCTACGAGGACATCACCGAGCGCGAGCACGCAGTCGAGGAACTGAGCGAGCAATATCGCCGCTTCGACGCCGCACTGAACAATATGAGCCAGGGCCTGTGCATGCTCGATTCGAGCCTGCACGTGATCGTCTGCAACCGCCGCTACATCGAGATGTACGGCCTGTCGCCCGATATCGTGAAGCCCGGCGTCTCGATGCGCGAGATCATGGAGCACAGCTGCGATCTCGGCATTCATCCGAACACGACTGCGGCCAAGCTCTATGCCGACTATGTCGAGCGATTGCGCGAGGGCGAGCACACCCTGCACCGCCATCTGGGCGACGGCCGCATCATCAAGCTCAACCACAAGCGGATGGAGCATGGCGGCTGGGTCGTCACCTATGAGGACGTCACCGAGCGCCACAAGGCCCAGGCCCGCGTCGCGCATATGGCGCGACACGATTCACTCACCGACCTGCCCAACCGCACGCTGTTCCGCGAGAAGATGAGCGAGGGGCTGAACCAGGTCGCGATCGCCGGCGGCGCCATGGCGGTTCTGTGCTTCGACCTCGACAATTTCAAGACCGTCAACGACCGGCTCGGCCACGCGGCCGGCGACCGCCTGTTGCGTTGGGTCGCGGCACGGCTGAAAGAGAATGTCGGCGAGCACGACACCGTCGCCCGCCTCGGCGGCGACGAGTTCGCCGTGCTCCAGCGCGGCCCGCAACCGCAATCGGCCGAGCGGCTCGCCCGCCGCCTGGTCGAGATCATCGGCCGGCCGCCGCCACTGGAAAGCCAGTCGATCCATATCGGCGCTTCCATCGGCATCGCGATCGCGCCCGATCACGGGCTCGACGCCGACGAGCTGATGAAATGCGCCGACCTCGCGCTCTATCAAGCCAAAGCGAAAGGTCGCGGCGCCTACCAGCTGTTCGAGCCCGAGATGGAGGAGCAGGCACGCAGCCGTCATGCGCTGGAGCATGATCTGCGCGGCGCGCTGGAAGCCCGCGAATTCCATCTGGTGTTCCAGCCGCAAGTGCGGCTCGACACGTCCGCGCTCACCGGCTTCGAAGCACTGCTGCGCTGGAAGCACCCGTCGCGCGGCCTGGTGTCGCCGGCCGAATTCATCCCGATCGCCGAGGAGACCGGCCTGATCGTCCCGATCGGCGAATGGGTGCTGCGCTCGGCCTGCGCAACGGCGGCGTCATGGCCCGACGTCACCGTCGCGGTCAATCTGTCGCCGGTGCAGTTCCGCTCGCGCGGGCTGGTGGCGATGGTGACGAGCGCGCTTGCGGAAGCCGGCCTGCCGCCGCAGCGGCTCGAGCTCGAGGTCACCGAGACGGCGCTGCTCGACGACAGCGAGGCGACGATTGAGATCCTGCATCAGCTTCGCTCGCTCGGCGTCCGTGTCAGCCTCGACGATTTCGGCGTCGGCTATTCCTCACTCAGCTATCTGCGCAAATTTCCGTTCGACCGCATCAAGATCGATCGTTCCTTTGTCGGCACGCTCGGCGAAAGCCCGGAGAGTGTGGCGATCGTCCGCACCATTGCGAGCCTCGGCTCGGTGCTCGGCGTCGAGACCACGGCCGAAGGCGTCGAGACGATCGAGCAGCTCGACTTCGTGCGCGAATGCGGCTGCACCGCGGTGCAGGGCTATTATTTCGGCAGGCCGTGTCCGGCAGCGGAGGTCGGACGCACCATCGAAACCCTGAACGCGGTCCGCCGCGTGGCGTAAGCTTCTTCCCCGCGTGAATCTTCGCGAAAACAACCCCATGCACAGTAGAACGGGGATTGATTTCAAAGGAGAAATTCAGCTTGCCGCAGGCAGGACACTGTCCGGCGACGTCCCCCACGGACGCTCGGCTGAGGCGAGACCAATCAGCCGGCCCTGGATGTAATCGCAGCCCCAGTCGCGCAGCATGTTGGCGGCCTCCTCGTCCTGCACCCACTCGGCGACCGTCTTGATGTCGAGCCGGCGGGCGAGGTCGATCAGGGTCTGCACGAAGGCGCGGTCGTCGGCGGAACGAGTGATGTTCTGCACGAAGGCACCGTCGATCTTCACGATGTCAACACCGAGCTTGCGCAGATTGCGGAACGAAGTGTAGCCGGCGCCGAAATCGTCGATGGCGATACGGCTGCCGAAATTCTTCAACCGCGTGACGAAGCCGCGGACGTCGTCGATGTCCTGGATCGCAACCGTCTCCGTGATCTCGACGATCAAGCGCTCGGCGACGCCGGGATGCGCGCGCATCAACGATTCGATTCCGGCCCACCAGTCCGGATCCATCGTCGTGTCCGGCGAAATGTTGAGGCTGAGGCGGATGTCGGGCGCTGCCGCAAGCTCGGCGACCACGAGCTCGAGCACGCGATGATCGACCAGGCGGATGAGGCCGAGCCGCTCGGCCACCGGCACGATGTCGGGCGCGAGCAGCACCTGGCCGTCGCCCTGGTCCATCCGCACCAGGCATTCGTGGAACGCGCCCTCGCGCGAGGCGGTCGACACCACCGGCTCATAGGCGAGCTTGATGCGGCGCTCGTTCAGCGCGGTGACGATCTCGTCGGTGACGCGGATGTTGACGCGGCGCTGCGCATCGCGTGCGGGATCCGGGCGCCATGCGGCGAACGAGCCGACACGCCGGCGCTTGGCGACATCGAGCGTCTCATGCGCACGATTGATCGCCTCGTCGGTGTTGCGGGCATAGCGCGGCAGGCTAACGGCGCCGATCGAGACCGTGACCGAGACCGGGCCGGACTTGGTCGGCACCACCTCGTCGCGAATGCCGACGAGGAAGCGCTCGGCGGCGACGTTCATGTCGTCGACGGTGCAGTTCTTCAGGATCAGGCCGAACTTGTTGCCGGAGAAGCGGCCGAGCACGTCGCCGCCACGCAGGCGCGCACGGATGCGTTGCGCCACATCGAGGATCACGGCATCCGCAACGTCGAAGCCGAAGGCGTCGTTGACGCGGGCGAGATGATCGATGCCGACCAGCATGAAGGCCGCGGTCGAACGGAAGCGCGTCGTTTCCTCGATCGCCTCGGCCAATGCCGCGATCAGGTGCGAGCGGTTGAGCTCGCCGGTCAGCGGATCGAGCCGGGCCAGCCTGGTCAGCTCCTCGTCGCGGGCGTGGCGCTCGTTGTTGATGCGGACCGAGCCGATCGCGCGCACCGGGCGGCCGTCGGCGCCGGCGAACCAGCGGCCGGTCTCCTCGATCCAGAGCACGGGATCGGAGGCGTTCATGCGCACACCATATTCGACCCGGTAGGGTGTGCCGTCGGCGCCGTGCACGGCGGAGGTCTGGGCCAGCGCGGCGGTCCGCAGCGTCTGCGCGGGCTCGATCAGCTTGGCGAACTCGGCACCGGTCGCCAGCCGTTCGGGAGGGATGCCGGGGAAGATGGCGCCGGCCTGCTCGCCCCAGACGATGGAATCGCCGGCGATATCCCAGACAAAGACGGCCTGGCCGAGAGCAGCCAGGATGTCGGAGGCGTGCGGCAGTGCAGGGGTCAATGTCGCCTCGTTTCGGGACAGCGGGGAGTCCTGAGCCGGTACAGAATACGGCCAGATGCGTCCCCGACCCTAGGCCAAGTTCATAAACAATTTGGAAACCACGTTCGCAAAGCACCAGGGAACCGGATAGGCTCGTCCGGCATAGACCTTGCGAGACCATCACACCGACCGGCGCCAGCGTCCCAAAATGCGCCAGTCAGACCGGATTAGCGGTGTTGCGATGGTAAATACGGATCGAATGGAAGAGGCCGCGCGGGAAGCGAGCACCGCATTGGTGCCGCTGACGCCGGTCCTGCAACTGGTTCACAAGGTGCCGCTGACGCGCCCCGATCCGAGCTTCGTTACCCAGCTGATCGCCAATGCCGAGCACCTGCCCCAGGCCAGCAGGCTGCGCCGCGGCTCTTCCGAGGACGCGCGAACGGCTTATGGCGGCAAGCGCACGCTCGGAAGCGTCACCGCGCGCACGCGGCAGGTGGCGTAAGGCCGATCAGCGCGGCGCGTCGGGCGAGGACGCCGCGCCATTACCCGGCTGCAAATGCGGCGAGGGAATTTCCGGCGACGGCGTGATGCTCTGCACGGGCTTCGGCGCAGGGTGATCCATCAGCACGGATTCCGCAACCGATCGTGCTGAGGGCGCCGGTTCAGGCGGCAGCGGAGCTGGCTGCGGCAACGGCTCGAACCTTGGTTCGGGCATCACATCTTCCGCCGGCGGCTCGGGCTGACGCTTGGCCTTGCGCGGCGCCGGCACCGTCTCGGCGGCAACGTAGGCGATGCGGCGACGCGTGCGCTGGGCGATGCCGCCGAGGAAATCGGCCATCGCGAGCAGCACCAGAAGGAAGTAAGTGGAATTGCCGAATTTGGGCCACATCACGAATTCGGCGGCGGCCGCGCCGAACAGGATCAGCGACAGCAAATGGTCCATCAGGAATTTCGCGCCGGGCCTTGCGCCCTTGACCACTTCGAGCAGCAGCAACAACACGCCGAGCGCAAGCAGAAGGTCGGCGAGCGTCACCGGCCAGGTCTCGCCTGATACCATCGGCACCTTGAACAGCACGTCCGAGAAGGACACGCTGGGCATCAGGAAGGCGATGATGTTGTAGACCGCGAGCGGAATCAGAAGCAGCGGGAAACCGACCATCGGCAAAGCGCCTTCTCGATCAAGATGTCCGGGCAAGACAATGCGACGGCGAAGCATTCGCTCCGCCGCCGTCACCGTCATATCTCATGGATTGGCCGAAATCAGGCAGGTCACGTCATCCTGATTGAGGATAAGCCTGCCTGACAAGAAGCCGTCTTGAAGCAAAGAATCTTCCTCAGGAAGAATCCTGCCTCAGGACTCTTTCTTCTTCAGGACCTGACGGCCCTTGTACATGCCGGTCTTGAGGTCGAGGTGGTGCGGACGGCGGAGCTCGCCGGAGTCCTTGTCCTCGACATAGGTCGGCTTCTTGATGGCGTCTGCCGAGCGGCGCATGCCACGGCGCGACGGCGAGGTTTTTCTTCTCGGAACGGCCATTTCAGTATCCTCTAGGGATTGGTGTTTCCAGGCATCGTCCGCGAGGGGACGGCTCAGCACCCGCAATACGAGGCGAGCTGAATGCCGATCAAGGCCGGGCTTATAGAGGAAGGCTGGCCGTAAAGCTAGGGTTCTTGGACCGGAAAAAACGCCCGAAATGGGCTCAAAATCCGCGATTTTCCCGCCAGCAGGTCAAAAGCGAGGAGGCCTGGGCCCTTGCCACGTAGGTCCCGGACAACCGCCGGACGCCCGGGCCGGGGGTCCGGGCGCTGCGTTTGACCGGATTGGGCAGGATCGACGCCAGCAGCGCGGCTTCCCGGGGGGACAGGCTGGCGGCCGATTTGCCGAAGGCATAGGCGCTGCCCGCCTCGACGCCAAACTGGCCCTGCGGGCCGAACTCGGCGATGTTGAGGTAAATTTCCAGGATCCGGTGCTTTGGCAGGACCAAGTCGATCCACAGCGCCAGCGGGAATTCCAGCGCCTTGCGGATGAAATCCCGCCCCTGCCAGAGGAACAGGTTCTTGGCCACTTGCTGGGTGATGGTGGAGGCGCCACGAAATGGCGTGCCGTCCTCCCGCGCATCGTCGATCGCCTCGCGGAGCGCGCCCCAGTCGATGCCGTGATGCTTGCAGAAATGGGCGTCCTCCGCCGCCACCACCGAACGCGGCAGATAGGGCGACATCGCCACGAGATCGATCCATTGCCGCTGCATCGGCGCGCCCGTCAGCGAACGCCAAGCCATCAGCGTCGAAACGGGATGGCCGGTGCGGTAAAACGGCACGATCAGATACGGCGCGAGGGCTGCGACCGCGAGCATCACCACCAAGATCTTGACGATGCGCAAATCGACCTTTCCGGCGCAAAATGAAAAGCGGCCCCAAGCCCGGGCATTAAGTCTGTGATAATTCGGGCCTTTTCCAGCACTTTTTAGGCCTTCCAAACGATTGACTGGGGCCGGCGCATAAAGGATTGTCCGGCCGAATTTTTGCTCTGGAGCCTTTCTTGATGACCGGCACGTCCCCGTTCGATTTCGCCAAACGCCTGGACAAGACCGCTGATGACACCGAGACCCTGCTCGGGCGCCTCTTGGCGGACGATATCCTGCACGATGAGATCGCCCGGCCCAAGCGACTGATGGACGCAATGCGCTATTCGAGCCTGAACGGCGGCAAGCGCCTGCGGCCATTCCTGGTGGTCGAGAGCGCGGCCGTGTTCGGCGTTCCGCGCGAAGCCGCGCTGCTCGCGGGCGCAGCCCTCGAATGCATCCACTGCTACTCGCTGATCCATGACGATCTGCCGGCGATGGACAATTCGGACCTGCGCCGTGGCCGCCCCACCCTGCACAAGAAGACCGATGACGCCACCGCGATCCTCGCCGGCGACGGCCTGCTGACGCTCGCCTTCGACATCATCACCCGCGACGAGATCCATCGCGACGCCAACGTGCGGCTGCTGCTGACGCGCGCGCTGGCGCGCTGCGCCGGCATCGGCGGCATGGTCGGCGGCCAGATCCTCGATCTCGCCGGCGAAGGTCGTTTTGGTGACCGCGAGCCGGTCGATGTCGCGCGACTTCAGCAGATGAAGACCGGTGCGCTGCTGCGCTATGGCTGCATTGCCGGCGCGATCCTCGGCCAGGCCTCGAAGGCGGAATATCAGGCACTCGACGATTACGGTCGCGCGCTCGGCGAGGCCTTCCAGATCGCCGACGATCTGCTCGACGTCGAGGGCGATGCGGCGGCGCTCGGCAAGCCGTCGGGCCAGGACGCGGCGCTTGGCAAGACCACCTTCGTGACCCAGCTCGGCATCGAAGGCGCCAAGCAGCGCGTGCGCGATCTGCTCGCGCGCGCCGACAGTGCGGTCTCGATCTTCGGCGATCGCGCTGCCGTGCTGCAAGCCGCCGCCCGCTTCGTCGCCGAACGCAAGAGCTGACGTTGGTTTTCACCTCTCCCGCTTGCGGGAGAGGTCGCGCCGAAGGCGCGGGTGAGGGCTCTCTCCTCTTGGGGGCTCTCGCTTGCGGAGACACCCTCTCCCCTACCCTCCCCCGCAAGCGGGGGAGGGAGCGCACCTACGATGGCGCTCGGGCTTGATCGGATGAGCAACATGGAAAAAGAAGACCCCGTCCTCGCCCGCTTCCGCAAGATGTCGCGGCCGGTGCGGCTGATCTATGCGCGGCCGCGCACTTTCGTCGCGCTTGGGGCCGGCGTCCTGGTCGGCCTGCTGCTGCCGGGGTCGCACCGACTGGTGACCCGGTTCTTGCTGGGCTGGGATGCGCTGATCGCGGTCTATCTCGTGCTGGTCTATACGATGATGCTGTGTAACGACCACCAGCACATCCGCCGTAGCGCCGCGATGCAGGACGACGGCCGCTTCGTGATCCTGCTGGTGACGGCGATCGGCGCGTTCGCCAGCATCGCCGCGATCGTCTACGAGCTCGGTACGCCGCATCGCGGCGCCATGGAGCTGACGATCGCCATCACCACCATCGCGCTATCCTGGGCCGCCGTGCATACCACCTTCGCGCTGCACTACGCCCATGACTATTACCGCCATCCGCCGGGCGGATTGCAATTCCCGAGCGGCGACAAGGAAGACCACGCCGACTATTGGGACTTCGTCTATTTTTCGTTCGTGATCGGCATGACCGCGCAGGTCTCTGATGTCGGCATCACCGACAAGACCATCCGCCGCACCGCCACCGCGCACGGCATCGTGTCCTTCATCTACAACACGGCGCTGTTGGCACTGACCGTGAATATCGCAGCCAGTGCGATTGCGACTTGACGTCGTCCCGGCAAAAGCCGGGACGACGCCGTGGCTTCAGTAACACACCTCTGCATTGGCGTCGTTGCCGGGGCCGCCGCCACCACGATATTCGAGATGGCAACCACGGTTGACCGGACGGCAACCGGTGCCATTGCAGAAAATCTGCCCGCTCCCCGAGGCGCGGCTGGAGCCGGCGGCTGCCGCAACGCCGGGACCGCCACCATAACCGGCGGCACCACCGCCCGCCGCTCCGGCAGCCGTGCCACCGGACTGACGACGCTGCCGCGCAGGACGATCATCGCTGTCGTCGCGCTTGGCGGTTGCGGGCTTGGTCGGCTTGGCGGCACGCTGCTTCTCGCATTCATTGTCGTCGTTCAGCAGATAGCCATCGCCGCAGACGATCTTGGTGCACTTGTCGCCGTCGGCCTTGAAGCCGTGATCGCACACCAGCGGGCAGACGCGCGATGGCTTCGACTTCACGGTATCGAGCGCGTCGGAGCTCGCGACCTTCGTGTCGAGCTTGGTGCCGGCATAGCGATTGAACTGCGACAGCGACCGCTGCGAGGACGTGCTCCAGTTGCCGTCAGCCTGTCCGGAGAAACAGCCGACACGGCCGAGTTCGGTCTGCACCGAGCGGCTGAGATCGGCCGGCGTGATTGCAGGGGAGAGCGAGGCGACATTGGTGCCGGTGGGCGCGGCCGTGCTGGCCGGCGCGGTGCTCGGCGCCGTGGCGGCAAGGCTGACGCGCTGCTGCTCGGCGGCCGCCGCCTGCTGCTGCGCCTGCTCCTTGGCCTTCTGCGCGACAAGCTGGGCCTGCTCGGCGGCCTTCGCATCCGCCTCAGCCCTGGCCTGCGCGTCCTTCTGCGCGCCAAGCGCCGCAAGTCGATCTCGCTCGGCCTCGGCCTGCTTCGCCTTCTCGATCGCCGCCGCGTGAACCTGCTCTGCCTGGATCTTGTCGAGCTGCAACTTCGCAAGGCTCGCATAGAAGCCGTCCGGATGCTGGGCCAGGAAAGCCTCCCACGCCGGCCTGTTGCCGACCTGAAGCGCGAGCTCGTAGTCGCGACGCATGTCGACCTGCGGATTCGACGCGGGTGCTGCTGTCGCCATGGCCGTTGCCTTGACGGGCACAAGCGGCACGTCCTCGCCGCCGAGCGAACCGTAGACGAACGGCTCCTGCCTGTTGCCAGTCGACCTGAGCACTTCGTCGCGCACGAAGCCGAAGGCGCGGCGAACGTCCAGGCCCGGCGTCGTCAGGTGCTTCGACAGCGCGATCGTGAACGGGCTGTTGGCGCCATCGCCATCCTGCGCAGTGAAGCCGGCCTTGGCCGAATAGGCGATCAGCGTGTTGGGGCTGGTCGGCTCGACCTGAGCCAGACCGCGGCCGATGCCGCGCGAGGCGACGGTGCGCTTCATGGTCTTGCCGAACGGATTGTCGCGGCAGGCGTCGAGGATGACAAGACGAAGCTGCTTTGCCGGCTCGACCGCGACCAGGATACGGTCGAGCGAGAGCGCTTCGTCGTAAACATCGGTGTCGCGCTCGAGCTTGGCGTCGACCGGGATCAGATAATTGGAGCCTTCGACCTCGATGCCGTGGCCGGCATAGTAGACGACTGCGATGTCGGCATCGCGGGTCGCATCGGCGAAGTCGCGCAACACGCGCCGCGTATCGAGCGCGGTCAGATCGTGGCGTGAATCGACGACATCGAAGCCGGCATCCTTCAGCGTCTTCGCCATCACCGCCCCGTCATTGACGGGGTTCACAAGCGAGGGCGCGTTCTGATAGGCGGAATTGGCCAGCACCAGCGCGACGCGCTTTCCGGCAAAAGCGGGCCCGGCGCCAAACAGCAGCGCGAAGGCAAGGAGAAGCGGGCAAAGTCTGAGCAAATTGCGCATGACACGACTTCCAAGAGTTTGGGGCAGTTCACACCCTCCGGGACTGCCTTAGCAAGATGCGCCGCCCCGGTTTGTGATGGAGGTCACGAAGACGGCGGCAGCCGCAGGCCGAGGCTTCCCTTTCGTTAGTCGCGCCAAGGCGATGGCGGTTCGCGGCCAAAAGCGCGCGGGTCGGGTTCCCTCAGCCTTTCCCCTTGTGCTCCTGATACTGCGGCAGATTGTCCGTGATCTCGTGCCAGGAGGCCCTGGAGCCGACGAAAATATGAGCGGTCGGCCGGATCGAGGGGGCATCAACCAGGGTTCCCATGGCGACATGGACCCATTTTCCGTCGCGGACCTGGGAATAAAGCAATGAGCCGCAGCGGGCGCAGTGCGCGTCATGCGTGGTGTCGTCGCCGAAAATGATCCGCTGGTCCTCGCCTCTGACGATACGCAGCTTGGTTTGCTCGATGCCGGCAAACGGCTTGTAGGCAGAGCCGGTGGTGCGGCGGCAGTTCGAGCAGTGGCAGTTCATCGCGTAGGAGAACGCGTCCGCCACCTCGTAGCGGACCGTTCGGCAATAGCATTCGCCCGCAAGGATGCGAGCCCTGGATTTCTCTGATCCGGTCATGACGGTGCCCTTGCGCAAATGGCGGCAGACACCCATAGCGCAATTTGACGAGTGCGACTAAGTTTCGCGCGCGCCATCATGCAAAGGGATGACCCATGAGCCAGGACCGTTCGAGTGTAGAGGCCGTCGTGCAGGGCTATTTCGACGCGCTTTACGAAGGCGACGCCGACAAGCTCGGTGCGGTGTTTCACCCCTCCGCCGATCTGCGCTGGGTGGAAAAGGGCGAATTGAAGATCTTGACCGTGCCGGACTGGCTGGCCTGGGTTCGCAAGCGAGCCTCCGCCAAGTCGGAAGGCAAGCCACGCGAGGATTTCATCATCACGATCGACCGTTCGGACGACAAGACCGCTTTCATCAAGGTCAAATGCCAACTGCCGCCGCGTTTTTTCACCGACTATCTGGTGGCGATGAAGCTCGCTGACGGCTGGCAAATCGTGTCGAAATCGTATCGGTATGACCTAAGGGAGTGAGGCAGCTCAACCTCTCCCTGCCCCAAATCTGACGCGCTCAGCGTTCATCCTCCGTCATCGCGAGCGCAGCAAAGCAATCCAGAGTCTTTCCGAACAGACAGACTGGATTGCTTCGCTGCGCTCGCAATGACGGCGCGGGACCATCGCGCGCCACGCTCCCTCCTCATTCTTCCATCTGCCCAAGGGTCCCCATGCATCTCGATCGCCGTTCCCTGCTCGCCTCGCTGTGCTGGATGGCCGCCGGCCCCGTGTTCGCCGCCGACGCTCCGCCTGAGCTTGCCTCCTACGAACGGGAAAGCGGCGGGCGGATCGGGGTCTATGCGGAGAGTCTCGCGACCGAAGCCAAGCTCACCTGGCGGGCCGACGAACGCTTCGTAATGTGCTCGACATTCAAGGCCTCGCTGGCGGCCTGCGTGCTGGCACGGGTCGATCGCGGCGAAGAGCAGCTGGCGGCCATGATTCCCTATGGCCAGGCCGATCTTCTGGAGTACGCACCGGTCGCCAAGCAGAACCTGTCAGCGGGCGCGATGTCGGTGGCCGACATGTGCAAGGCGATCGTCGAGCTCAGCGACAACGCCTGCGCCAATCTGCTGCTGGCGCGGATCGGTGGCCCCGCTGCGCTCACCACGTTCTGGCGTACGCTCGGAGATACCACCTCACGGCTTGACCACAACGAGCCCGAGCTCAACCGCTCCCCGCCCGGCGATCCTCACGACACCACGACGCCGGCTGCGATGGCGGGCAATCTGCACCACCTGGTGCTCGGCGAGGCGCTCTCGCCGAAATCGCGCACCCAGCTCACCGAGTGGATGGTCGGCTGCAAGACCGGCGCCCACCGCTTGCGGGGCGGCCTGCCGGGAAACTGGAAGATCGGCGACAAGACCGGCAACAACGGCAAGGACGCTTCCGGCGATATCGCCGTCGTCTGGCCCAAGCCTGACACGCCGATCCTGATCGCCGCCTACACCCAGGGCGGCACGCCGAGCGCGGCGCAGATCGAGACCGTGTTCGCACGCGTCGGACGCATGGTGACGGACCGGCTGGGCTAGAGCCCTTTCCGTTCCGATGGAATCGGAACGGAAAGGGCTCTAGATTCTTGTCTTGACGCGTTTTCTTTACGCGAACCGGTATCCACTTCGCTCGAAAACGCTTTAGCCGCGCCGCATTGACCTCTCGGCCGCTTCCGGGCCAAGACAGGTCATGATCGCAGCGAAATTCCAGACCTTTCTCATCCTGCTCACTGTCCTGGCCGGCACCGCGCTCGTCGCACGCCGCTTCAACATGGCGCCGGCCATCCTGCTGATGCTGGCCGGCGTCGGCCTCGCTTTCGTGCCGGGCATGCCGCCGGTCGAGCTGCCGCCGGAACTGGTGCTGCTGATGGTGCTGCCGCCCCTGATCTACTCGGCGAGCGTCGCCATGAGCTGGCGCGAGTTCAAGAACAACCTCCGCCCGATCGTGCTGCTCGCGGTCGGCGCAGTGATCTTCACCGCGGCGATGGTGGCCGCCGCCACGCATTATCTGATCGGCCTGCCCTGGACCATCGGCTTCCTGCTCGGGGCCATCGTCGCGCCGCCCGACGTGGTGGCGCCACTTGCGATCGCGCGACGGTTGAACATTCCGCGCCGGCTCCTGGTCATCCTCGAAGGCGAAGGGCTCGCCAATGACGCCACCGCGCTGATCCTCTACCGTTTCGCGCTGGCCACGATCATGATCGGGCATTTCTCGCTGCCGCTGGCGGCCGGTGAATTTTCCCTCATCGTCGCCGGTGAGATCGCCTTCGGCATCGGCGTCGGCTGGCTCTCTCTGCGTTTGCGCAAATGGTCCTGCGAGCCGCGCGTCGAGCTGACGCTGTCGCTGATCACGCCCTACGTCTCCTATTGGCTGCCTGAGCATGTCGGCGGCTCCGGCGTGATCGCGACCGTGGCCTGCGGCCTTTATGTGAGCTGGAACGGGCCGCTGCTGATTTCGGCGTCGACGCGCCTGCAAGGCATCTTCTTCTGGGACCTCATCATCTATCTGATCGAGGGCCTGCTGTTTCTGCTCACCGGCTTCCAGATGCGGGCGCTCTACGAGAAGTCGAAGGCGTTCCCGCTCGACGACATCATGATCGCGACCGCGGTGGTGCTGATGATCATCGTCATCGCGCGCTTTGCCTGGCTCTATCCCGCGACCTATCTGCCGCGAATCCTGAGCAAGAGCCTGCGCGCGCGCGACCCGTCGCCGCCCTGGCAATGGCCGTTCACGCTCGCCTTCACCGGCGTGCGCGGCGCGGTGTCGCTCGCGGCCGCGCTGGCGCTACCATTCACGCTGCCGGATGGCGATGCCTTTCCGTATCGCGACCTGATCCTGTTCGTCGCCTTCGGCGTCATCTTCGTCACGCTGATCGGCGTCGGTCTCACGCTGCCGCCAGTGGTGCGCTGGCTCGGCGTCGCGGAAGCCGGTCGCAATGAACATGTCGCCGAGCACGAGGCCGAAATCGCTGCCCGGCGTCAGGCGCTCGACGCCGCACTGCGCTCGCTCGACACCCTGACCGAGGAAAAGGACGTGTCCGACGAAGTGATGCAGCTTTTGCGCGCCCGTCACGAGATCCGCGTCAACCAGCTCCCGGATTCGCTCGATCCCGCCCACCACGACGTTTCCGCCGCCGGCACCGTCCTGACACGCGAGCTGATCGCGGCGGAGCGAAAATTCATCCACGACCTCCTGCGCGACGGCCAGATCACTGACGAAACGCGGCGACGGATCGAACGCGATCTGGATCTGGAGGAGGCGAGTTTGGCGAACAGGGAGTATCAGGGGGCACCGCTGTAAGGCGTGCAAAGCGCTCAATCATCTGCTACAATCGTCGGATGACAAAACAGGCGCTCGAAATCCTGCTGGAACGCGTATCAGCCTGGCCCGAAGAAGCCCAGGAGGAACTGATGCGGTCCATGACTGACATCGAAAACAGGCATCTCGGCATCTATCGGCTCAGCGACGACGAGCGAAATGCGGTGCGCCGCGGCCTCAAAGACATGCGCGACGGCAGGCTCGCAAGCGACGAAGCGGTTGCCGCTGTCTTCGACCGCTACAGCGCATGAGAGTACGCTGGTCCGAGAGCGCGCTTTCGGACATCGACAACATCTTCTCCTATATCCACGAACGCAATCGCGCGGCCGCGGCCGCCGTAGTCGAGCGCATCAAAGCTGTCGCCGATCTCTTGCAGGATTTTCCTGAGGCCGGGCATCTCACAGATGAAGCCAGCGTTCGCATGTTCCCGACCGTTCGCTACCCTTATTTGATCTTTTATACGATCAACTCTGCCGAAGCCGAGATCGTGATCCTCCATGTCCGTCATGGAGCTCAGGATCGTCAATCCTAGCTTTCACCGGGGCCATCTATCGCCTCTCGCAAAACTCCCGCATCGCCGCGGTCACGGCCGTGGCAATCAGCTCCTGCCGCTCCGGTGAGTTCATCGCCATCTCTTCGTCGCGATTGATGATGGAGCCGGCTTCGAGCAGCACGGCGGCGCTGTTCGTTTGCGACAATACGACCAGCCCGTCATAGCGGTAGACGCCGACATCCTTGTCGAGCAGCTGATGCCGGTAGCGACCCATCAGCGGCAAGGTGTATTGGGTCGCATATTGCAAGCCTTCGTCCTTCAGCTGCTTGCCGAGCAGGCGCGCGAAAGCGAGGCTGGCGCCAAAGCGCGGATTGCGCTCGGACACGAACAGCGAATGGCCGCTGAAGCGGTCGCTGAAGAAGCTCTTGGCGCCCTCGAACTCCCATGCCTCCAGCATCTGGTCCGGCACGGAATCGTGGTGGATCGACAGGAAGAAATCGGTACGGGCCGCGTTGGCGGCGCCGACGCGCTTGAGCAGGCTCGCGCGCGCCTTGCCGTCGGTCACGAGCACGCGGGTCGCGGCAAAGCCTGCCGATTTCAGCCGCTCGCCGATGAGCTTCGCCAAGTGCAGGTTGAAGCCGAATTCCACGTCGTTGCGCGCGCTGGTCGCGCCCTGCGATTCCGAGGTGTGGCCGACATCGAGGATGATGCGGAATATGCGCGGCTCGCAGGTCTCCGGCGCCAACGGCTTTGGCTTGGTGTTGGCCCTGGCTCTGGCGACCTTCCGGGCCGGCGCGGCGCCCACATCGATCGACGCCAGCAACAATGCGACAAGCGACACCACAACGACTGCGACGATGCCCCAATTCCGCGACAAGCCCTACTCCGCTGCCGCGACCTTGGGACGGCCGACGAAGCCTGCAACGTCGCCAAAACGTTCCAGCATCACTGCGGGCAGGTCCTTGGCCTTGTTCGTGACGCAGGCACCGGAGCGCACCGCGCAGCGATCCTGATGCGCGGCCTGCGGCGGCGGCTCGCCTTGCTGAAGCGCACGCGCCAGCTCCATCACGACTTTGCGGAAATGCATGATGCCGAGATCGGTCGGGCCGAGATGCTCGCGGGTGCGGTCGGCGATCGGGCCCTGGCTGTCCTGCACGGCGGCGTCCTGTTCGGAGACGCCCTTGATGCCGGTGTAGCTCCGGGTCTTCTGGAGCTTGCGGTCGATCAGATAGTCGTTGCCCTTGTGGCGCAGCGGCACGTAATTGTCGTCGACCTCCGAAATCACGCCGTTGCCGCGGTCGTAGGCGTCGCGCTCTCCTTGCGTCAGCGGCCGCTCCGGATTCCAGGCATAGGTGTAGATCCAGCAATTGGTATCGGTCACCGGCACGAAGGTCTGGCCGAAGATGTTCTCACCGGGCATCGCGCTCGGCGCATAGGCATGGAACGGCATCAGGAACTGGGCGATGCGCCAGTAGATGTTCTCGCTGCCGGTGAGCCGGCCGCCGGCAATGGTCAAGCCTGCGTCATGCGAGGTGACCTTGATCACGGGACGCGGGTCCTCGGCAATCCAGCGCATGTGGTCGCTCGACATCCGCGCAAGCGGATTCACAAAATGCTTCTTGATGTCCAAAATCTCGTTCTCCTCCTTGTCGAAGGAGAGATGGGCGAAGGTGAAATGCGCGGTGTCGATCGAACCTTCCAGCGCCTGTACCCAGTTGCAGTCCTGCCACTTCTTGCTGACGTAGCGGTGCGAGGCCGGCAGCAGCGCCATCTCGAGATCGGGCAGCTCCGGCATGGCCTCGGCCGGGCCCATATAGGCCCAGATCATCTCACCCCATTCGCGCACCGGATAGGATTTGATGCGGGTCAGGTCCTTGGCGTTGAGATCGGGGTACGAAGTCGGCATGTCGACGCAAGCCCCGTCGGTGTCGAACTTCCAGCCGTGATAGACGCAGCGGATGCCGCATTCCTCGTTCCGCCCAAGCCAGAGATTGGCGCCGCGATGCGGGCAGTACTGGTCGACGATGCCGACGACGCCGCGCGTGTCGCGAAAGGCGAGCAGCTCCTCGCCGAGCACGATGATCTTTTTCGGCTCACTGTCGGGCTCGGGGAGTTCTTCGGACAGCAGCACGGGAATCCAGAACCGGCGCAACAGCTCGCCCATCCCTGTTCCCGGGCCTGACTCGGTCAGGAATTTATTATCCTCGGCGCGGAGCATGGCTGATCCTCCCGAATATTTTCGGGAAGTTTGGCGCGGCAGCGCAACGACGTCAACGCAAGAACGGAGGCGCCTAGACCGGCCTCTCCCCCTTCACCGTCACGCGCGTCCCTGAACGCGTATGCGGCCAGTAGTCCCACATGGCGCGGTGCTGGGTGCAGCGGTTGTCCCAGAAGGCGATGGCGTTCTCGGTCCAGCGGAAGCGGCACTGGAACAGCGGGTTTTCGGCGTGCTGGTAGAGATAGGCGAGCATCGCGTCGCTCTCGTCGCGGGGGATGCCGTTGATGTGGCGGGTGAAGCCGCGGTTGACGTAGAGCGCCTTCTTGCCCGTGACCGGATGCGTCCGCACCACGGGATGTTCGGCGTTCGGATAGGCCGGACGGTCGGCGACACCGTAATTCGCGTAGAGCCCACGATAGATCGGCTCCCCATCGTGCAGTGCGGTGAGGCCATCGAGATAGGTTTTCATGCGATCGGACAGCGCGTCATAGGCGGCGTACATGCTGGCGAACAGCGTGTCGCCGCCGCGCGGCGGGCATTGCCTGATGTGGAGGATCGAGCCCATCGGCGGCTCCTGATCGCACGACACGTCGGAATGCCAGCCCTCGCCGTTGGCGCGCGGTGAGTTCTTGTCGGCGTAGATCTTCATCAGCGCCGGGTCTTCGTCCTCGTGCGGCGCGGCAGGATGGAAATGCAGTTCGCCGAACTTGCGGCCGAAGGCGAGATGCTGCTTTGGCGTGATCGTCTGATCGCGGAAGAAGATGACGAGGTTTTCGGCAAGCGCGCGATGGATCTCGTCCATCTGCCGGTTGGAGCGCGAATCGTCGGAGACGAGTTGGCCGATGTCGACACCGGTGATTTCCGCGCCGATGATCGGGGTGAGCTTCTCGACAGCGATAGTTTCGTACGGCGCGCCGTCGTCAGCCGTGTGGCGATAGCGCGGGCCCTGCTTGCCGGCGAGTGAGCTCATGGGCGTTGCTCCCAATCATTGTTGATTGGAGCCATCGTAGCCCGGATGGAGCGAAGCGCAATCCGGGCTACACTCGCGCCACAAACAGCGGAGCAAATTACTCCGCCGCCGTCACCGGCACCTTGGCGCCCTGGCCGTAGCGCTGGTCGATATAGTCGATCACCAGCGCCTTGAAGTCGGCGGAAATGGTCGGGCCGCGCAGCGTACGGAACTTCTTGCCGTCGACGAAGACCGGCGCGGCCGGCGCTTCGCCGGTGCCGGGCAGGGAGATGCCGATATTGGCGTGCTTGGATTCGCCGGGGCCGTTGACGATGCAGCCCATCACCGCGACGTTGAGCTCCTCGACACCGGGATACTTGCTCTTCCAGTTCGGCATCTCGTCGCGGATGAAACTCTGGATCGAGCTGGCCAGCTCCTGGAACGTGGTCGAGGTGGTGCGGCCGCAGCCGGGACAGGCCGCGACGAGCGGCACGAAGGTGCGGAAGCCCATGGTCTGGAGCAGTTCCTGGCCGACCTGCACCTCGCGGGTACGATCACCGCCGGGCTCCGGCGTCAGCGAGATGCGGATGGTGTCGCCGATGCCCTGCTGAAGCAGGATGCCAAGCGCAGCCGATGAGGCGACGATGCCCTTGGTGCCCATGCCGGCTTCGGTGAGGCCGAGATGGATGGCGTAATCGGAACGCGATGCGAGATCCTGATAGACCGCGATCAGATCTTGCACCGCCGAGACCTTGGCAGAGAGGATGATGCGATCCTTGGGCATGCCAAGCTCTTCGGCGCGCGCGGCCGAGAGCAGTGCCGACTGCACCATGGCCTCGCGCGTCACCGCGCGCACGTCGCGCGGATCGGCCGACGCCGCGTTCTCGTCCATCAGCTTGGTCAACAGCTCCTGGTCGAGCGAGCCCCAATTGGCGCCGATGCGGACCGGCTTGTTGTTCTTGTTGGCGATCTCGATGATGTCGCCGAACTGGGTGTCGCGCTTGTCCTTGAAGCCGACATTGCCAGGATTGATGCGGTACTTGGCGAGCGCCTCGGCGCAGGCCGGATAGGCCGCAAGCAGCTTGTGGCCGATATAGTGGAAGTCGCCGATCAAGGGCGTGGTGATGCCGCGCTTGGCGAGGCCGTCGCGGATATGCGGGACGGCGGCGGCGGCCTCCTCGCGGTCCACGGTGATGCGGACCATTTCGGAGCCGGCGCGCGCGAGCGCTGCGACCTGAGCGATGGTGCCGTCGATATCGGCGGTGTCGGTGTTGGTCATCGACTGCACGACGATCGGCGCGCCGCCGCCGACGGCAACGTTGCCCACCTTCACTTGGGTGGTCTTGTGCCGGGGCGCGGGGCCCGCGATGTCTGAATCGAGAGGGTTTTCGAGCTTGTTCATGGGGTCCAAATATCAGGTTTTGGTGACGTTCAGCAATGCATCGCTGGGCGCCGCAGCGGTTTGGCCGGGACGGTTAACCAGAAAAAGCCCAGCAATTACAAGGAGGGCGGCCGCCCCGAAAGTCAGGCTCAAGGTGTCGTGCATGATGAAATAGCTACCCACCACGCCAAACAAAGGGGTGATGAAGGTGAAAGCCGACAATTTGCTGGCCGAATAGGCCTTCACCAGCGCGAACCAAAGCGTGAACGTGGTTCCAACCACCCAGATCGCCTGGAAGGCCACCAATCCGATGGACTGCGGCGACGGCGTGTGGGGGATGGTCTCGCCGAACAGCCAGGCGGCGAACCCCAGGATCGGGATCGAGGTCGCGACCTGATAGCCCAGCGCCTTCTCGGGCGCGACGAAGCGCAGCCGACTGCTCTTGGCGACAAGCGTGGTGGCCGCCCACAGCGCGGCACCGCCGACGATCATGAGGTCGCCGAGCAGCACCTTGGCATCGACATCCGGCTGCGGCACCCCGATCGCGAGGGCGACGCCGGCAAAGCTCACGGCCAAACCCAGCCATTGCGTGCCACTCAGCCGCTCGCCAAGCACCTGGTAGGCGCCGAGCGCGACGAAGAACGGCGCGGTATAGAGGAACACCACGGCACGGGACGCCGGCGTGAAGCGCAGGCCCTGATAGATCAGCACGAACTCGATGCCGAACATCAGGCCAGCGATGAGACCGGCCTTCCAGGTGCCGTCACGTTCGAAGAATCTGACGCCGCGTAAAGTGCCGATGATGAAAATCACCGGCAGCGCGCCGATCGAGCGGATCGTCGCCTGGACCATTGGCGGAATTTCCGGCAGCACCAGCTTCACCGCGATCTGGTTGAAGGCCCAGGTCAGGCACAGCATGAGCATCAGGGCGATGGCACCGGCGCTGAGGGGACGCGCGGCGGACGGTATGGCTTGAGGTGAGGACATGTCTTCCCGAAATCCGGCTTTCCGCCGTTGTTGCTCTAACAGGCTTTCTGACAGTGGGTGCAGACGCCCGTGATCTCGACCACGGACAGTTTTGGCGCAAAGCCTGAGGCTCGCGCGGCGGCATTGAGGTCCTTGGCGAAGGACGCCGACGGGATCTCGCCGACCAGGCCGCAGCGTTCGCAGATCAGGAACGCGACCGCCGAGGTCGCATCATGGTCGTGGGCGGCGCAGGCAAGATAGGCGTTGCGGCTTTCGATGCGGTGCACGAGGCCGTTGGCCATCAAAAAATCGAGAGCACGGTAGACCGTGATCGGCGCGGGCCGCGGCATCGATTTTGCCAATTCGTCGATCACCTCATAGGCGCCGAGCGGACGGTGGCTGGAGAGCAGCGCGCCCAGCACCTGGCGCCGTATCGGCGTGAATTTCTGCGTGCGAGCCTCGCAAACCGCTTCCGCATGCGCCAGCGCGTCCGCAGTGCAGCGGCCGTGATCGTGGTCGGGCGCGGGAAATGCCGGCTTTGCGAGGGTCATGGGATCGGCGTTCTAGCATTTCAACGGTGGAACCCAAAGCACGACCGGGGACGCGGCGGTCAGCCATGCTTTTGCTGCGGGACAGCGTCCCGTTAACCCGCCATGAAATAATCATAAGCTTGCTTATTATATGCCAAGCTTATTGGAGACAAAGCTTATGACTCGCGGGTCGGTCGACCAGAACTTCCTGTTCACGCTCGGTGAGCTCTATCGCCTGCTGCGCGTCTATGCCGACAAGGAAGCCTCACGCTTCGGCATCACCCGCGCGCAATGGGCGGTGCTGTCCAAGGTCGAGCGCAGCGAGGGCATGAAACAGTCGGAACTCGCCGAGCTCCTCGAGATGCAGCCGATCACGCTGACGCGCCTGATCGACAAGCTCTGCGACAATGACTGGATCGAGCGCCGCAGCGATGCCTCGGACCGCCGCGTCAACCGCCTCTATCTCAAGAAGTCCGGCCGTGCGCTGCTCGGGAAGATGAGCGGCCTGAAGTCGGAACTCACGGCGAACGCACTCGACGGCATCAGCCCGGCGGACGCTCACCGTCTCCTCACCCAACTCGAATCAATCAAAGAAAACGTGCGTAACGCGATCCAGACGTCCGGAGCGGAGCAAGCGCGTAAGGAGCAGCGCTATGGCTGATCAGGTTCTCAAGTTCCAGCCCGAACAGAAGATCGACAGCGGCAAGCCGACCAAGAAGGCCGGCACCGACCCGCGCCGGCGCTTCGTTGCCGGCTTGCGCCGCTATCGCCGCTTCCTGCTGATGGTCGTGCTGCCAATCGTCGTCGCCGTGGTCGGGCTCACCTTCTATCTCAATGGCGGCCGCTATGTCGGCACCGACGACGCCTATGTCGGCGCCCAGAAAGTGCTGGTGACGCCCGACATCTCCGGCAAGATCGAGAAGGTCGTCGTCAAGGAGGGCCAGTTCGTCAAGCAGGGTGACGAGCTATTCGAGATCGACCCCGTGCCGTTCCGCCTCGCGGTCGACGAGGCCAAGGCGCAGGTCATGCAGGCGCAGTCCACCTATGACAATCTCCGCGCCAACATCAAGATCTACGGCGACATGCTCAACCTCGCCCAGCAGGGCGTCGACCTGAAGCAGCGTGACGTCGAGCGCAAGCAGGCGCTGGTGAAGAACAGCTACGGCTCGCAGCTCGATCTCGACAACGCCTCGAACGCGCTCGTCACCTCCGGCTCGATCGCGCAATACGTCAAGCAGCAGATCTCGACCGCCAAGACGCAGCTGCTCGGCGACACCGATCTGCCGCTCGATAAGTTCCCACCCTACGCCCAGGCCAAGTCCAAGCTCGACAATGCCGAGCGCAACCTCGATCACGCCGTGGTGCGCGCCCCGATGAGCGGCGTCGCGACCCAGGTCGAGCAGATCCAGCTCGGCCGCTACGTCGCCGCGGGCACGGCGGTGTTCTCCATCATCGACGTCGCCCATCCCTGGGTCGATGCCAACCCGAAGGAGAGCGACCTCACCTATGTCACCGAGGGCCAGCCGGTCACGCTCGAGGTCGACGCGTTCCCGAACCATATCTTCAAGGGCAAGATCGGTTCGCTCTCGCCCGGCACCGGCGCGCAATTCGCGATCCTGCCGCCGCAGAACGCCACCGGCAATTTCGTCAAGGTGGTGCAGCGCGTGCCGATCCGGATCTATTTCGACGAGACCGACAAATACGTGAAGAAGCTGAAGGCCGGCATGAGCGTCTATGCCACCATCGACACCGGCCATCAGCGTTCGCTCGCCGGCCTGCTCGGCCTGTCGGCGACCGCGAGCCAAGATAAAGACTGAGACGAGGACTGATCCGATGTCGGGCCCCAATGCCCACCTGATGGTCCCCGGCCTGCGCCGGAACATGGTGACGATCTGCGCCATGACCGCGACCATCATGCAGGCGCTGGACACCACCATCGCCAACGTCGCGCTGCCCTACATGCAGGGCACGCTGTCGGCGTCGCAGGACCAGATCAACTGGGTCTTGACCTCTTACATCGTCGCCGCCGCGATCATGACGGCGCCCGTGGGCTGGATCGCCAACCGTTTTGGTCGCAAGCGCATCTTCATCATCTGCTCGGCCGGCTTCACCATCGCCTCCGTGCTGTGCGGCCTCGCGCAGGACATCAACCAGATGGTGCTGTTCCGCCTGCTGCAAGGCGTGTTCGGCGCTGCGCTGGTGCCGCTCTCGCAAGCCGTCATGCTCGACTATTACACGCTCCAGGAACGCGCCACCGCGATGTCGATCTGGGGCATGGGCGTGATGATGGGCCCGATCATGGGTCCGTCGCTGGGCGCCTGGCTGACCGAGACCTATTCCTGGCACTGGGTGTTCTTCGTCAACCTGCCATTCGGCGCCATCACCGTGCTCGGGCTCGCCATCTTCATGGACGAGACGGACAAGAATCTCAGCCTGAAATTCGACTGGTTCGGCTTTGCCGCGCTCGCGGTCGGGATCGGCGCGCTCCAGCTGGCGCTCGACCGCGGCGAGCAGCTTGACTGGTTCGAATCGGCCGAGATCGTGACCGAATTCGTCATCTCCGGCATCGCGTTCTATTATTTCTTCGCCCACTCCTTCACGACATCGCGGCCGTTCATCCAGTTCGCGTTGTTTCGGGATCGCAACTTCGTCACCGGCTGCGTCTTCATGACGGTGATGGGCCTCGTGCTGTACTCGACCATGGCGCTGGCCTCGCCCTACCTGCAAAACGTGATCGGCTACCCCATCATGACCGCCGGCGGTCTCTTGGCGAGCCGCGGCTTCGGCACTTTCTTCGCCATGATGATGGTCGGCCGCATCATGCGCTACATCGAAGCGCGCACGCTGATCATCTGCGGCCTGACGCTGACCGCGGCCTCGCTTTTCCAGATGACCGGCTGGACCGACCAGACCCAGGCGCCGGAGATCGTCATCGTCAGCGTAATCCAGGGCTTTGGCTTCGGCCTCGTCTTCGTGCCGCTGTCGACGGTCGCATTCCTGACGCTGCCGAATAATCTGCGCACCGACGGCACCTCGATGCTGACGCTCCTGCGCAACGTCGCAAGCTCGGCCGGCATCTCCATCGTGATCGCGCAGCTGACGCAGGGCACGCGCAAGACCTACGCAATCCTGTCCGAATACATCAACCCGTTCAACCACGCGCTCCAGATGCCGGACGTGCGCGGAATGATCAACCTGTCCACCGACGCCGGCCGCGCCATGGCCGACCGGATGGTCGGCGTGCAGGCGCAGATCATCGCGTTCGCGCACGACTACATGTTGGTAATGATCTTCATCGTCTGCACCATCCCGCTGGCGCTGATGATCGGCTCGACCAAAGCCGCGCTGCGCAAGCAGGCTGCGGGGCCGGAACACGCGGTGATGGAGTAGAACGCGGTTGAGCCGCAATCTCCACTGTCGTCCCGGACAAGCGAAGCGCAGATCCGGGACCCATAACCACAGGGAGAGGTTTGGCGAAGACTCGGAGCTGCCGGCTCGCGCGACAACTACTCCCCGGGGTTATGGGTCCCGGCCTTCGCCGGGACGACACTGAGAATGTGGGACGGTCGTCGCGCCTCATTCCCGCTGCGTCACCCCAACAACTCCTCGCAGCCCAAATCCTCGACCGCCATCATCACGCGCTCCAGATTATTCCACCAGATCAGCGGCGGGATGTTGATGCTCCATTGCCAGACCGGCTTGGTGATGTGCCAGAGCACCGACCAGCGATAATCCCGATCGAGTGCACCGCGGGTATAGTCGGTGATGCCGCTTTCGATCAGCGTGTCATGGTAGAGATTGAGCAGCAGGCGTTCGAATGCCTGCCTCCTCTCCGGGTACCAATGCATCGCCATCATGTAGGCGAGGTCGCCGGTCGGCACATTGATGCCCCACAGGTCGAAATCGAAGATGCGCACAGTATCGGCGACGCCGGCGCGCGGCAGCAGAAAGTTCCAGGTATGGGCATCGCCATGGGCGATGCTGAGATGACGGCGCGAATGATAGCGCTCGGACAGCCGGGCCGACTGATCGATGAGGCGGCGATAGAGGATGCGGCGCTCCTCGCTGAGGCGGTCGCCGAGCAGATCGGCGAAGCGATCGTAATGGCCGGCGAAGGTCTCCATGCGTTGCGCGCTGTCTTCGGTGCTCGCCCAGGTGCCGACGGTGTCGCCAAGATCGGGATGGTCCCACCAGGCCGCGTGCCAGCGCGCGAGCGTCGTGACAATCGCGATCATTTGCTCACGCGACGGCGGCAGCGGCCATTGCGTCGCGATCTCATGGCTGTCGGTGAGATCCTCGAGCAGCAAATGCCAGGTGAGGTTCCCCTCATCGAAATGTCCGTCGAAGCACCGCGGCACGAGCTGAGGCGGCATCTTTGGGGCCAGTTTCGTGTAGTAAGTCACCTCATGGCGGCCGCCATTGGCCAGCGTCTTGGCAAAATCGGCGTGCGGTGTCTTGAGGATCAGCGATTGCGGCGCGCCGGTGGATTCGCCGACATAGCGCAGGCCGAGCCGGGTGATGTGCGACACCACGGTGTCACGCTCATGCAGCACCTTCACCTCGCGAACGGCGCCCGCGTCCAGCGCGCCGGCCTTGCGTAGCGCCGCCGTCAATCGGGCGGGCTCAGTGACCGCAGGCAGTTGTGGAGGTGTCATGCAGAGCGCCCCGGGTGCCGCAGCCATACTGCATGATCACACCAGGAAGCGCCAGCCGCACGGAAGCCGCCTACACAGGAAGGCGGCCAGACGTCACACGTCGAAGAACACCGTCTCGCTGTCACCCTGCAAATGCAGGTCGAGCCGATAGACCGGCTTGCCAGCCTCGCGCACGGCGATCAGCGTGGCGCGGCGGTCGGACGGCACAAGCGCCAGCACCGGATCCGCGGCATTGCCGGCCTCGTCGCTGAAATAGATGCGGGTATAGAGATGCCGCAGCATGCCACGCGCGAACACCGCCAGAACGATGTGCGGCGCCTGCGGCTTGCCGTCGGGATCGGGCACGACGCCCGGCTTGATGGTATCGAAGGAGTAGTTGCCGTCCTTGCCGGTGCCGCAGCGGGCGAAGCCGCGGAAGCTCGCATTCGGCAGCGCGCGCTTGTCCTGCGGATCGGCGAAGCGGCCCTGCGCGTCCGCCTGCCAGATCTCCAGCATGGCGTCAGGCACGACGACGCCATCGCCGTCGAACACGCGGCCCTCGATGCGGATGCGGTCGCCGGTGAGGTCAGGCGTCAGCGTCGAGTTGGTGAAGGCGTCGTTCCAGGCGTAGTCGCCGGTCGGCGTCAGGCCGTATTTGAAGAACGGACCGACGGTCTGCGATGGCGTGATACCGTTGGGCTTCACAGCGTCCTGCACGTTACTTGGTCTCCATGGGGGTGGCGCTCTTGCCGCGCAGCACGATGTCGAAGCGGTAGCACAGCGCCCATTCGGGCTTGGTATTCTCCAGGTCGAACGACGAGACCATCCGCATCCGCGCTGTCTCGTCCGGCACCGAATTGAAGATCGGATCGAACGGAAACAGCGGATCGCCGGGGAAGTACATCTGCGTCACGAGGCGCGTGACGAAGGAATGGCCGAACACCGAGAGGTGGATGTGCGCCGGACGCCAGGCATTGTGGTGATTGCCCCAGGGATAGGCGCCGGGCTTGATGGTGACGAAGCGATAATAGCCCGAGGCATCGCTTTGGGTGCGGCCGGCGCCCGTAAAGTTCGGGTCGAGCGGCGCCGGATGCTGGTCGCGGACATGGACGTAGCGGCCGCAGGCATTGGCCTGCCAGATCTCGACCAGCGTATCAGGCACACCGCGGCCATCCTCGTCGCGGACATGGCCGTGCACGATGATGCGCTCGCCGAGCGGCTCGCCTGTGTGCTGGGTGGTAAGGTCATTGTCGCCGTCGCGCACGGTCTCGTGGCCGTAGACCGGACCGGTCAATTCCGAGAGCGTGTGGCGCATCGGGATCAAGGGCTTGTTCGGCGCGCGCTTGATCGAGCTCTTGTACTCGGGCGACAGCGGCAGCGGATGCGCCTTGTTGCTGTCGACGGGATAGATGAACGTCATGGGCGAACTCCTCCACAGCCATTCTGGTCCGGCCGGTCAACGCTTTCTCGGATTATTATAGGTTATAACTAATCCAGGAAAGCGATTTAGCGCGCCCCGCGCCCGACGGAGCGCCACTATTTGATCGGTGGACGCGGCAGCACGGCTTCGCCGGCCTCGAGCCGGTAGGTGTGCTCAAGCGAATACCAGGGCATCGCGACGCCGTGCGCGGTCGGATGCGGTGCATCGTGGCGCAGGAACTTGCCGATCAGTGCTTGCGTCACGCCGAACTGCACGTCGCTGTCGATATGCGGATCGGCGGGGTCGTAGACCTGCGAGATCAGCACCTTGAACCCGGGCTTGAAGATCAGGGCGTGCAGATGCGCCGGACGATACGGGTGACGGCTCTGCGCCTCGAGCAGGCGGCCGACCACACCATTGGTCGGAATCGGATAGCCGATCATCATCACCGAGCGGAACGAGAAACGTCCATCCTGGTCGGTCGTGAACTTGCCGCGCAGGTTCATGTCCGCCTGATCAGGATCCTGGTTCTCGTACAAACCAACTGGCGAGGCGTGCCAGACATCGACCTCCGCGCCGGCGACGGGACTGCCATCCTTGTCCACAACGCGAGCGCTGACGAACAGCGGCGCTCCCGGCGTATCGGAGCGGACGATCGAGCCGCCATTCTCGACCCGCGGCGAGTTCAGGCGCCAGAACGGTCCGAGCAACGACTGATCGGTTTCCGTATTGCCCTGATCGCCATTGTTGAGCAGGCACACCAGCGGCGAGACGCCGAGCGAGCCCGCCATCAGCACGACTTCGTTGTGCGTGTCGGTCGAAAGCTTGCCGAGCTCGGCAATGATCGCCGTGGCGTCGCGGAATTCCTTCTCGGTCAGGCGCACGTCACGGACAAAGCCATGCAGATGCTTGACCAGTGAGACCATGATCTGCCGCATCCGCGGATCGGACGTCCGCTCCATCACCGCCAATGCGGCGGCCGTGACGTCCTGCTCGCGCTCGATGATCATGGCACGGTCCCTGAGAACCTCTCCCCTCAAGCGGGGAGAGGAAGAGGAGAGCGCTTAATTCAGCTTCTCGATCGCGACGGCGACGCCCTGGCCGACGCCGACGCACATGGTGGCCAGCGCGAGCTTGCCGCCACGCTTTTCCATGCCGTGCACGGCGGTCAGCGCGAGGCGCGCGCCGCTCATGCCGAGGGGATGGCCCAGCGCAATGGCGCCGCCATGCGGATTGACGAAATCCGCATCATCGGCGACGCCGAGCTGGCGCATGCAGGCGATGCCCTGGGAGGCGAAGGCTTCGTTCAGCTCGATCAGGTCGAAATCGCTGATCTTCTTGCCGAGCCGTTCCATCAGCTTGCGGGTCGCCGGCACCGGGCCGATACCCATGATGCGCGGCGGCACGCCGGCCGAAGCGAGACCGAGGATGCGCGCGCGCGGCGTCAGGCCGTGCTTCTTCACCGCGGCTTCGGATGCGAGGATCATCGCAGCAGCGCCATCATTGACGCCCGACGCGTTGCCGGCGGTGACGGTGCCGGGATTGCGCACGATCGGCTTTAGTTTTGCCAGACCTTCCAGCGTGGTCTCGGGGCGCGGATGCTCGTCCTTGTCGATCGTGACCGGACCGGCCTTGCCGCCGGGAATGGTGATCGGGGTGATCTCTTCGGCAAAATAGCCGGCGGCGATCGCCGCACCCGCGCGCTGCTGCGAGCGAATCGCGAAAGCGTCCTGGTCGGCACGCGAGACCTGGAATTCCTCGGCGACATTCTCGCCGGTCTCCGGCATCGCATCGACGCCGTACTGCGCCTTCAACAGCGGATTGATGAAACGCCAGCCGATGGTGGTGTCAAAAATCTCGGCCGAGCGCGAGAAGGCTTCCTGCGCCTTGCCCATCACGAAAGGCGCCCGCGTCATGGATTCGACACCACCGGCGATTGCAAGCTCGATCTCGCCGGAACGAATGGCGCGGCCTGCGGCGCCGACCGCGTCGAGACCGGAGGCACAAAGCCGGTTCAGGGTCTGGCCGGGAACCGAATCCGGCAGGCCTGCCAGCAGCAGCGCCATGCGCGCGACGTTACGGTTGTCCTCGCCGGCCTGGTTGGCGCAGCCGAAGAAGACTTCGTCGACCTGCGCCCAGTCGAGCTTGGGATGCTTGGCCATCAGCGCCTTGATGGGAGCAGCCGCCAGGTCGTCGGCGCGCACCTTGGCGAGCGAGCCGCCGAAACGGCCGATCGGGGTCCGCACGGCATCGCAGATAAAGACGTCACGCATCGTTGTTCTCCCTGAATGCCGCGACCCGGCCAGAATTCTTCAATGTCCGCGGAGTTTTAGGAGGGCGCCCGCGGCAGGTCAATTGACGGTTTCTTGCGTGTTCCGAAGAGGGCACACGCCGCCAGCGCATGCCGCAGTGCGGACAACGTGGAAAACCTCCTCTCCCCGGCCAAAGCGATAGGAGCAGGAGGCGAAATTTTGTAGGTTGCGCCGCCCATGACACTGCAACAGCCGATACCAGCGCCGCCCCCCGACGAAGCGTCCGCCCCGCAGGCCGAGGCGGCGGCGCGCGTGACCCCGATGATGGAACAGTACCTTGAGATCAAGGCCGCGCATCAGGGCCTCTTGCTGTTCTACCGGATGGGCGACTTTTACGAGCTGTTCTTCGAGGACGCCGAGATCGCCTCGAGGACGCTCGGCATCGTCCTGACCAAGCGCGGCAAGCATCAGGGCGCGGACATCCCGATGTGCGGCGTGCCGGTCGAGCGCTCCGAGGACTATCTGCATCGGCTGATCTCGGCCGGCCACCGGGTCGCGGTGTGCGAGCAGACCGAGGACCCCGCGGCCGCAAAGGCGCGCGGCAACAAGAGCGTGGTGCGCCGTGGCGTGGTGCGGCTGGTCACGCCGGGCACACTGACCGAAGACACGCTGCTCGACGCGCGCGCCAATAATTACCTGCTGGCAATCGCACGCGCCCGTTCGTCGGCCGGCGGCGATCGTTTCGGGCTGGCCTGGATCGACATCTCGACCGCCGAATTCATGGTGACGGAGTGCAGCGGCGGCGAGCTTGCCGCGACGCTCGCCCGCATCAATCCGAACGAAGCCATCGTCACCGACGCGCTCTATAATGACAGCGAACTCGGACAGACCCTGCGCGAGCTGCCGGCCGTGACGCCGCTGACCCGCGACGTCTTCGACGGCGCCACCGCCGAGAAACGCCTGTGCGATTATTTCGCGGTCGCGACTATGGACGGCCTGGCTCAACTCACGCGGCTGGAAGCGACCGCTGCGGCGGCCGCCGTCACCTATGTCGACCGCACCCAGGTCGGCAAGCATCCGCCGCTGTCGCCGCCGGCGCGCGAGGCCGCCGGCGCGACCATGGCGATCGATCCGGCCACGCGCGCCAATCTCGAACTGACGCGGACGCTCGCGGGCGAGCGACGCGGCTCGCTGCTCGACGCGATCGATTGCACCGCAACCTCGGCGGGCTCGCGCCTGCTAGCGCAGCGGCTTGCCGCGCCGTTGACCGATGCACCGGCCATCGCGCGCCGGCTCGATGCCGTCAGCACCTTCGTCGCGGATTCGGCGACGCGCGAGGACATCCGCAGCATCTTGCGCGGGGCGCCCGACATGTCTCGCGCGCTCGCCCGTCTTTCAGTCGGCCGCGGCGGCCCGCGCGATCTCGCGGGCCTGCGCGACGGCATCATGGCAGCCGATCAGGCGTTGGCGCGGCTCTCCGAACTCGACCAGCCGCCACAGGAAATCACCGCCGTGATGACGGCGCTGAAACGGCCATCGCGCGAACTTGCGGCGGAATTTGCCAGCGCGCTCGACGAGCAGCTACCACTAATCAAGCGCGATGGCGGCTTCGTTCGTCAGGGCTACGAGCCCGCGCTCGACGAAGCCCGCAACCTGCGCGACGCCTCGCGCTTGGTGGTGGCCTCGATGCAGGCGCGCTACGCCGACGTGACCTCCGTCAAGGGCCTCAAGATCCGGCACAACAACGTGCTCGGCTATTTCGTCGAGGTCACCGCGCAACATGGCGACAAGCTGATGTCGGCGCCGCTGAACGCGACCTTCATCCATCGCCAGACGCTGGCGGGCCAGGTACGTTTTACCACATCCGAGCTGGGCGAGATCGAAGCCAAGATCGCCAATGCCGGCGACCGCGCGCTTGGGCTCGAGCTCGAGATCTTCGAGCGGCTCTGTGCCAATGCGCTCGACATCAGCGACGATCTGCGCGCCGCGGCGCAAGGCTTTGCGCTGCTCGACGTTGCGACGTCGCTCGCCAAGCTCGCTGTCGACGAGAATTATGTCCGGCCCGAAGTCGATGGCTCACTCGGCTTCGCGATCGAGGCCGGCCGTCATCCCGTGGTCGAGCAGGCGTTGAAGCGCAACGGCGAGCCCTTCATCGCGAACGCCTGCGACCTGTCGCCGGCGCCCGCACAAAAATCCGGCCAGCTCTGGCTGCTCACCGGCCCGAACATGGCCGGCAAGTCGACCTTCCTGCGCCAGAATGCATTGATTGCGCTGCTGGCGCAGATCGGCAGCTTCGTGCCGGCCACGCGCGCGCGGATCGGCATCATCGACCGCCTGTTTTCGCGCGTCGGCGCCGCCGACGATCTCGCGCGCGGCCGCTCAACCTTCATGGTGGAGATGGTCGAGACCGCCGCGATCCTCAACCAGGCCGGCGAGCGCGCGCTCGTGATCCTCGACGAGATCGGCCGCGGCACCGCGACCTTCGACGGCCTCTCCATCGCCTGGGCCGCGATCGAGCATCTGCACGAGAGCAACCGCTGCCGCACGCTGTTCGCCACGCATTATCACGAGCTCACCGCGCTCTCGGCCAAGCTGCCGCGGATGTTCAACGCGACCGTGCGGGTGAAGGAATGGCAGGGCAATGTCGTGTTCCTGCACGAAGTGCTGCCGGGCTCGGCCGACCGCTCCTACGGCATCCAGGTGGCGAAGCTCGCCGGCCTGCCGCCGGCCGTGATCACGCGCGCCAAATCAGTGCTCTCCAAGCTGGAGGCACAGGACCGCGGCCAGACTGCGCGAGTGCTGGTGGACGATCTTCCGCTGTTCGCTGTGCCCTCGCGCGCGGCGGCCGAAGCCGCGCCGCCGACCGAGGCCGAGCTGCTGATGGATGCGGTCAAGGCACTGCACCCCGACGAGATGTCGCCGCGCGAAGCGCTGGACGCGCTCTATGCATTGAAGGCCAAGCTGCCGAAGCCGTGAAGGTGCCGTAGGGTGGGCAAAGCGTAGCGTGCCCACCACGTCACGGCGAATTCGCAGACGGATGGTGGGCACGGCGCGAAGTGCGCGCCTTTGCCCGCCCTACGGTTCTGGACCTGCTACGCCCGTGCCGCGATCGCAGCCGCTTCGGCGGCCGCGCGCTGCATGCTGGTCGACATCTCGTTCGTGACCGTGCTCTGCTCCTCGACGGCGGCAGCCGTCGACGTCACGTATTCGCTGACATTGTTGATCGCCTGCTTGATCGAGCCTAGCGCGCTGACGACGTCGCCGGAAATGCCGTTGAGGCTGCCGATCTCCTGGCCGATCTTGTCGGTGGCCTGCTTGGCCTGGTTGGCGAGGCTCTTCACCTCGGAGGCGACCACCGCAAAGCCGCGACCGGCTTCGCCGGCGCGGGCGGATTCGATCGTGGCGTTGAGCGCCAGGAGGTTGATCTGCCCGGTAATGCTGTTGATCATCTCGACGATGCCGCTCATGGCCTGCGCGGCCTCGGTGAGGCGCTGCGCCTGGGCGTCGGCGGCGGCGACCTGGTCCACCGCGCCCATCGCGGTCTCGCGCGATTTGGTCATAGCCGCGGAGATCTCCCGCACGGAGGCGTTGAGCTCCTCGGAGCCGGCGGCGACCGATTCCATCATGCCGCGGACGCGCTCGTTACCCATGCGGACCAGGACCTGCCGCGTGGTATCGGTCGCATATTTCACGACCTTGAACGGCTTGCCGTTGAGATCGAGGATCGGGTTGTAGGAGGCCTGGATATAGACCTCGCGGCCACCCTTGCCGATACGCTTGTACTCTGCCGCCTGGTACTGGCCGCGATTGAGCGCGGCCCAGAAGTCGCGATAGGCCGCGCTGTCGCGCTCCGCCGGCTCGACGAACATGCTGTGATGATGGCCCTTGATCTCAGCCAGCGAATAGCCGAGCGCGCCGAGAAAATTGTCGTTGGCGGTGATGATCGTGCCGTCCATGTTGAACTCGATCACCGCCTGCGCCTTGTCGATCGCGGAGATCTGGCCGGCGAGATCGACGTTCTTCAGCTTCTCCGCAGTGACGTCGGTTGCGTATTTGACCACGCCGAACGGCTTGCCGTTCTCGTCGAGCAGCGGATTGTAGGAGGCAAGAATCCAGACCTCGCGGCCGCCCTTGCCGATGCGCTTGAACTCGCCGGCCTGGTATTCGCCGTGGTTGAGCTTGGCCCAGAACTCGCGATAGGCCGCGCCATCGCGCTCGGCTTGGGCTACGAACATGCTGTGGTGCTTGCCCTGGATCTCGGCCAGCGAATAGCCGAGCGCCTTGCAGAAATTCTCGTTGGCAGTGACGATGGTGCCGTCGAGCTTGAACTCGATCACGGCCTGGGCGCGGCTGCTGGCGGACACCTTGGAGGCTTCCGTCATGGCGTGGATCTTCTTGGCGGTGATGTCGGTCGCGATCTTCACGACCTTGACCGGCTTGCCGGCATCGTCGAGCACCGGATTGTAGCAGGCCTCGATCCAGACCTCGCGGCCGCCCTTGGCGATCCGCTTGAATTCGGTGCACTCGGCCTCGCCGCGGTTGAGCTGAGCCCAGAACGCCTTGTAGGCGGCGCCGTCGCGCTGATCGGCCGGCATGAACATCACGTGCTTCTTCCCCTTGATCTCGTCGAGGGAATAGCCGAGCACGTTGAGGAAGTTCTGGTTCGCGGTGAGAATCGTGCCATCCATGGCAAACTCGATCACGGCGTGTGAGCGACTGATGGCGGCGAGCTGTGCGTCCGCATCACCGCGGGATCTGCGACCAAACATCAAACAATCTCCATCTCGAAATAACGCCGATGGGACACGCCCATCTGAACCAAGGGGATATGACCGCGCGGCAACATTGCCGTATTCCAATCCACGATCCCGTAGGTCCGGGGCGATCAAATCGCCAATCCGTCATCATGACGCACGGATCGAAGCCGAGATGGGCACGCAATATAATTCGTAAAGGAAAAGCTCGAATAAAGTTCTAACGGACCTGTCGAAATTCGGCAGCGACCGATGTCCGCGCTCTTACGGCCCCTGCTGCGCCTTGCGCACTGCACGCCGGCCGATCGCCCAGAGCGTCAGGTTCCACGTCACGCAGGCGGCGAGCGCCAGACACAAACCGATGGCGGAGCCGAACCACACCACCCCAAGATGCAGCACCACGATCGCCATCCCGAATCCGAGCAGGCCCCAAGCCGAATTCGCCAGCACGGCGGCGGTCGGCGGACCACCGATGCGCGGATGCAGGATCACCATCATGCTGGAGAACACCACGGGGAACAGCGCGATGATGCCGCTGATGCGGGGGCCGACCCAATTCGACGTCGAGACCACGATGGCGACGAGGGTCGCGACCAGTGCAGCGCGCATCGGCACGTCATACCAGCGGCGTCCCACCAGCGGCATCTTCACGTGGCGATAGCCCGCGAGCAGCGGAATGCAGATGCCGAACGCGATCAGATTGGCGGCAAGCCCTGCGGCGAGCGACCAGTCGAACTGGCGGATGACCGAGGCAATTGCAATCCACACCGCGAAGGCGCTAGCGCAACTCACCACCATGCCGTGCCGCTGCGCCAGCACGACATAGATGAGGCACATGAAGATCGTCGCCGCATTGACCGGAAGACTCGCCAGCGCGCCTTGCGCGATGAAGGCAGCGTCATGGTCGATTGCGAGGAAGGCGTAGGACGGACCGGCGGAGATCGGCAGGGTGGCAACCAGCGCGCCGATCACCGGCCCCGAGCGCTCGGCGATGATCGAGGCCGTGACCACGAACGTCGCCGCGATCGCCATGCGCAGAAGGAGGAAGAGGATGAAGTGAAGGTCGAGGGACATTTTTTCTTGTTACCCTCCCCTGGAGGGCAGGGGAGGATAAGTGAAGTCACATCCGCTGCATCGATACCGAAACCTTCGGGCCGTTCTTGATGGTCTGGTAGACCACACAATAGCGCTCGGTGAGTTTCAGCAAGAGATCGAGCTTGTCCTGCGGCGCCGGCGTGTCGACCTCGAAGCGCAGGCGGATCTCGGCGAAACCGACCGGGGTCTCCTTGTCGACGCCGAGCGTGCCGCGGAAATCGAGATCGCCTTCGGCATAGACATTCCCGGTCTTGAGCGGCACCTCGATCGCGGTCGCGACCGATTTCAGCGTGACGCCGGCACAGGCGACGAGCGCCTCGAGCAACATGTCGCCGGAGCAGAGCTCGAGGCCGGAGCCGCCGGTGGCGGGATGGAGGCCAGCCATTGCGATGGCGCGACCGGTCTCGACCTTGCACGCGATGCCTTCGCTGTCGGTGGAACCCTTGGCCTTCAGCGTGATCATCGCGGCCGTTGGATCAGTCTTGTAGCGCTCCTTGATCGGGGCCTGCATCTGGCGCAGCTCTGCGGCGTCCATTCTTGATCTCTCCCGGCATGTCGTTATCTGACGAGCGGTATAGAGGGCGACGCGTTTCATGTCAGCCCATGATTGATGGAAGCAGCCATGAGCGGCCAGGCCGCAGAGCTTCAAAAGCCAGAAAAATCATGATGTTATGGCCGGGACTGAGACAGGTCTCGCGGGCATCCAGCGCGGCTGGCCGAGCCGTCCACGGCTCATTCCGCGAATGTCTCGTGACAGCGCCTGTCACCTCTTATATCCGATGAGACATGGACAGCGTCACGACTGAGCACAGGCCAGAGGCGGATGATCGCTTCGACACCGCGCGGATCACCGCCGCGGTCGACGCGCTTGCCGAAAAGCACGAGGGGCGCGAGGACGCGTTCCGCACCGCGACCGCGCAGCTGCTCAAGGCCGAGCTGATCGCGGCGCGCGCAGCCGCGCAAGCGATCCTGCTGAAGGACCGCCACGGCCGCCGCTGCGCCGAGCGGCTGTGCCATGTGCAGGACGAGATCATCCGCATCCTGTATTCGGCGGCGACCCGTCATCTCTACCGCTCGCCGATTCCGAGCGGGGCCGAGCGCATGGCGGTGGTCGCGACCGGCGGCTATGGCCGCGGCCTGATGGCCCCCGAGTCCGATATCGATCTGCTGTTCATCCTTCCCTACAAGCAGACCGCCTGGGGCGAGCAGGTCGCGGAAGCCATCCTCTATTGTCTCTGGGACATGGGGCTGAAGGTCGGCCACGCCACCCGCTCGGTCGATGAATCGATCCGGCAGGCGCGCGGCGACATGACGATCCGCACTGCAATCCTGGAGACGCGCTTCCTCACCGGCGACCAGCCGCTCTACGACGAGCTGGTCGACCGCTTCGACAAGGAGGTCGTGCAGGGCACTGCGTCCGAGTTCGTCACCGCCAAGCTCGCCGAGCGCGAGGAGCGGCATCGCCGCGGCGGCCAATCGCGCTATCTGGTCGAGCCCAATGTCAAGGACGGCAAGGGCGCGCTGCGCGACCTGCACACGCTGTTCTGGATCGCGAAATACGTCTACCGCGTCCGCGATACCGACGAGCTGGTCGAGCGCGGCGTGTTCGACGCGCAGGAATACCGGACCTTCCGCCGCTGCGCCGATTTCCTCTGGTCGGTGCGCTGCAATCTGCATTTCTACTCCGGCCGCGCCGAAGAGCGCCTGTCCTTCGACCTCCAGCGCGAGATCGCGATCCGGCTCGGCTATACCTCGCATCCCGGCATGCAGGACGTCGAGCGCTTCATGAAGCATTACTTCCTCGTCGCCAAGGAGGTCGGCAACCTCACCGCCATCCTCTGCGCCAAGCTCGAAGACCAGCAGGCCAAACCCGCACCGGTGCTGAGCCGGATGATGGCGCGGCTGCGCCCGATCCCGGTGAAGCGGCGCGTGCCCGACAGCGACGACTTCATCGTCGACAACAACCGCATCAACGTCGCCGCGCCCGACATCTTCAAGCACGACCCGGTCAACCTGATCCGCATCTTCCGCCTGGCGCAGAAGAACAACCTCGCCTTCCACCCCGATGCGATGCGCGACGTGACGCGCTCGCTCGGCATGATCAATGCGAGCCTGCGCGAAAATCCCGAAGCCAACCGGCTGTTCATGGAGATCCTGACCTCCGACAACGCCGAGATCGTGCTGCGGCGGATGAACGAGACCGGCGTGCTCGGCCATTTCATCCGCGCCTTCGGCAAGATCGTTTCGATGATGCAGTTCAACATGTATCATCACTACACCGTCGACGAGCATCTGATCCGCTGCATCGGCTTCCTCCAGGACATCGAGCGCGGCGGCATCGAGGAGTTCGCGCTCGCCAGCGACCTGATGCGCAAGTCTCGCCCCGAGCACCGCGCGGTGATCTACATCGCCACGCTGCTGCACGACGTCGCCAAGGGCCGGCCCGAGGATCACTCGATTGCGGGCGCCAAGGTGGCGCGTCGGCTCTGCCCGCGGCTCGGCTTCAGCCCGGCCGACACCGAACTCGTGGCGTGGCTGATCGAGGAACACCTCACGATGTCCACCGTCGCGCAGTCGCGCGACCTGTCCGACCACAAGACCATCGAGAATTTCGCCGCCGTGGTGCAGTCGGTCGAGCAGATGAAGCTGCTGACGATCCTCACCACCGCCGACATCCGCGGCGTCGGCCCGGGCGTGTGGAACGGCTGGAAGGCGCAGCTTCTGCGCTCGCTTTATTATGAAACAGAGCCGGTCCTGACCGGCGGCTTCTCGGAAGTCGATCGCGGCAAGCGCCTCGCCGCGGCGCAGACCGAGTTCCGCATGGCCTTCGCCGAATGGCCGAAGGACGAACTCGATGCCTATATCGGCCGGCACTATCCGGCCTATTGGCTCAAGGTCGAGCTGCCGCGAAAAATCCGGCACGCCCGCTTCGTCCGCTCCAGCGAGCAGGCCGGCCACAAGCTCGCGATCAATGTCGGCTTCGACGAGGTGCGCGGCGTCACCGAGCTGACCATCTTCGCCGCCGACCATCCATGGCTGCTCTCGATCATCGCGGGTGCCTGCGCCTCGGCCGGCGCCAACATCGTCGATGCCCAGATCTACACCACGACCGACGGCCGCGCACTCGACACGATCTCGATCTCGCGGGAATACGACCGCGACGAGGACGAGGGCCGGCGCGCCACCCGGATCGGCGAAATGATCGAGGACGTGCTCGAAGGCAAGCTGCGCCTGCCGGAAGTGGTGGCGCGGCGCACCGTGCGCAGCAAGGCGCGGCCATTCGTGATCGAGCCGGAAGTCACCATCAACAACCAATGGTCCGACCGCTACACCGTGATCGAGGTGTCCGGCCTCGACCGCCCCGGCCTGCTCTACGAGCTGACCACCGCGATCTCGAAGCTCAACCTCAACATCGCCTCCGCGCACGTCGCGACCTTCGGCGAGCGCGCCCGCGACGTGTTCTACGTCACCGATTTGCTCGGCGCGCAGATCAACGCCCCGACCCGGCAGGCCGCGATCAAGAGCGCGCTGACCCATGTGATGGCGGGTGATAAGGCGGTCCAGCCGGCAGCGTGAAGGCGGCGGGCTAAACCTCGACCCCCTCGTGCCGGAGCAGCCAGCGCTTGCGCGCGAGGCCGCCGCCATACTTCACCAGCGAACCATCGGCACCGATCAGCCGATGGCACGGCAACACCACGCTGATCGGGTTGGAGCCGTTGGCGTGGCCGACGGCGCGGATGGCCTTGGGCATCTCGATCTTTGCCGCCAACGCGCCGTAGCTCATCGTGGTGCCGGCGGGGATCTTCGCGAGCGCCGTCCAGACCTTTTGCTGGAACGGCGTGCCGGCGATACGCCATGCGATCGCCGCGAGCTGTCCGAGATCACCTGCGAAATAATCCGATAGCGCAGTCCTCATCGCAGCCGGCGCGGAGCGCTCGCGCAGATCCACCGCGCCGTATTGCAGCCGCAAGAGCTCGCGCATCCGATGCTCGTAATCTTCCCAGTCGAGCGCGCGCAGCGCGCCCTCGGCATCGGTGACGAGCAGGGCGATGCCGATCGGCGTCTTCAGACGATCGAGGCCAAAACTTTCGGGCGCGCTGGTTGATCGAGCGGGCATGCGGCACCACGGCAAACGAAACACACCATCGCACTTGCCACGCCGGCCATGCTAACGTCCACCCGAAAGCTGGGGGGCTCAATTGATCCTGATCGCGAATGTCCTGGTGGCGCTGGTCGCCGCACTGCACGCCTACTTTTTGATTCTGGAGATGTTTCTCTGGGACAAGCCGCTTGGCTTGAAGACATTCCGCAATACGCCGGAGAAGGCCGAGATCACGAAAGTGCTGGCTGCGAATCAGGGGCTCTATAACGGCTTCCTGGTCGCCGGCCTGATCTGGGGCCTGCTGCATGGCAACCCGGTCTTCGCGTTCCAGATCAAGGTCTTTTTCCTGATCTGCGTGATCGTGGCCGGCGCCTATGGCGCGGCGACCGTCAGCACACGCATCCTGATCGTGCAGGCGCTGCCGGCGGCGATCGCGCTGGGTGCACTGTTTCTCGCCTGAGACGCTACGGCGCAGCGCCGCGATCCTTGCGCGGCGCGCGCCCTTCCTCCACAATCTTCGGCAGCGATGGCGACCGTTGCAATCAACGGAAAAAGACCGTCGGCCGGAAATTCCGTCAGGAGGAACAACCCAACATGAGCAATCGCAGAGTCTTTCTAACTGCCACGGCGGCGCTCGCCTTCGCGCTCTCCGCCAACCAGGCCCTCGCCCAGAAGAAATATGACACCGGCGCGAGCGACACCGAGATCAAGATCGGCCAGACCGTGCCGTTCTCCGGCGCCTATTCCGTCTACGCCAATATCGGCAAGACCCAGGCCGCCTACTTCAAGATGATCAATGATCAGGGCGGCATCAACGGCCGCAAGATCAACCTGATCCAATATGACGATGCCTATTCGCCGCCGAAGACGGTCGAGCAGGTCCGCAAGCTGGTCGAAGGCGACGAGGTGCTCTTCACCTTCCAGATCATTGGCACGGCCGCGAACGCCGCAGTGCAAAAATATCTGAACAGCAAGAAGGTGCCGCAGCTGTTGGCCTCCACCGGCGCCGCGCGCTTCAACGATCCGCAGAACTATCCCTGGACCATCGCCTACAATCCCAACTACATCTCCGAGGGCCGCATCTACGCCAAGTACATTCTCAAGGAGCATCCGAACGCCAAGATCGGCGTGCTCTACCAGAATGACGACATGGGCCGCGACTATCTTGCAGGCCTGAAGAGCGGCCTCGGCGACAAGGCCGCCAGCATGATCGTCGGCGAAGTTTCCTACGAAGTCACCGATCCGACGGTGGACTCGCAGGTGGTCAAGCTGAAATCGATGGGCGCCGACCTGTTCTATGACGCGTCGACGCCGAAGTTCGCGGCGCAGGCGATCAAGAAAGTCGCCGAGCTCGGCTGGACGCCGGTGCATATCGTCGACATCAATGCGAGCCCGATCTCGGCGACGCTGAAGCCGGCCGGCCTCGACATCTCCAAGGGCATCATCTCGACTCAATATGGCAAGGAGCCGGGCGATCCGCAGTGGAAGGACGATCCGGGTGTGAAGGCCTTCTTCGCCTTCATGGACAAGTATTTCCCCGAAGGCGACAAGCTCAACACCGTCAACACCTACGCCTATTCGGTGGCCGAGCTGCTGACGCAGGTGCTGAAGCAATGCGGCGACGACCTGTCGCGAGAGAACGTCATGAAGCAGGTCGCCAACATCAAGGACTTCACCCCGAGCTTCGCGCTGCCCGGCATCAAGATCAACACCGGGCCGAACGACTATCGCGTCAACAAGCAGATGCAGATGATGAAGTTCAACGGCGAACGCTGGGAGCTGTTCGGCCCGATCATCGAGGACTCGGGGCCGTCGGGTTAGGCACAACTGAGTAGGGTGGGTTAGCCGGGCGGCTGCGCGAAGCGTAGTGCCCCGGCGTAACCCACCTCTTCTGCGTCGGAGCCATAGACAGTGGTGGGTTACGCTTCGCTAACCCACCCTACAAAGCTACAAATCGCGAACTCAGGAAGGGATCTCCCCAAACGTCTTCCCGACCGGCAGCACGGCGTGCCGGATCAGGCGCGAATCCTCGACTCCGGCTTGCCGGTGCTTCACGGCCTCCCGATAGACGGGGTCGCGGATCATCTCGACGAAGGCGGCGACGCTCGGGTATTCGGCGATGAAGCAATGGTCCCAACGCTCCTCCCTCGGGCCGATCAGCATCAGCTCGAACCTGCCTTGCCAGACGATGCGGCCGCCGAGGCGCTCGAACACCGGACCGCTCTCGCGGCCATAGGCCGCATAGGCTTCGGCACCGCTGGCTTTCCTCCCATCCGGATAGGCCGCCTCCTTGCGCAACCGCACCAGATTGAGCATGTGAATCGGGCCCGGGCGGTCGTTCTCCCGGAATTGCGCAAAGATCTCCTTGGTCGGATCGATATGGCCCATGCGGGTTCCCTCTTCTTTATATGATATGCCGGCGATCCTAGCGCCACGGCCGGACGGGCGGAACTGCGGCAGGCGAATGCCGCACCTCCTAATCGCGCGTTAAGGTCTGCGTAACCGGGCCTTAAACAGCCGCCGCTAGCGTGCGGCGGGGCGGGGTGACCGGGCGTTTCGCGTATGGGGTCGGCAAAGAAAAAGGGTGGGCGGAAAGAGCCGCTGTTCGGCTTGCCCGCGGCGCTCGCCGATCTGCGCCTGACGGCGGCGGACCGCATTCCCAACGCCGAGGACAAGCCGAAGAAGTCGGCCAAGCGCAAGACCGAAACGTCCGACGACGAGCCGCCGCGCGAAAGGAAAGCGCCCGTGAGCCGCAGCAGTGCCAAGCGCCGGTCAAAGTCGGGGGGCGGCTTCGGCCTTGGCCGCCTGGTTTATTGGGGCGCGGTCGCGAGCCTGTGGGGCGTGATCGCCGTGATCGGCGTGGTGATCTGGGTTGGCGCCCATCTGCCGCCGATCCAGTCGCTGGAGATCCCCAAGCGACCGCCGACGATCCAGATCGTCGGCATGGATGGCAGCATGCTGGCGCAACGCGGCGAGATGGCCGGCGCCAATGTCTCGCTGAAGGACCTGCCGCCCTATCTGCCCAAAGCCTTCATCGCCATCGAGGACCGCCGCTTCTATTCGCATTTCGGCATCGACCCGATCGGCATCCTGCGCGCGCTCGTCACCAACGTGCTCCATCGCGGCGTGTCGCAGGGCGGCTCGACGCTGACGCAGCAGCTCGCCAAAAACCTGTTCCTGACCCAGGAACGCACCATGGCGCGCAAGCTCCAGGAGGCCGAGCTCGCGATCTGGCTGGAGCGCAAGCATTCCAAGAACGAGATTTTGGAGCTCTATCTCAACCGCGTCTATTTCGGCTCCGGCGCCTATGGCGTCGAGGCTGCCGCGCAAAAGTATTTCGGCAAGCCGGCGAAGAACGTGACGATCGCCGAGGCCGCGATGCTGGCCGGCCTGGTCAAATCGCCCTCGCGCCTGGCGCCGAACCGCAATCCCGAAGGCGCCGAGGAGCGCGCGAAAATCGTGCTCGCGGCGATGGCGGACGCCAAGTTCATCACCGACGCGCAGGCGCAGGCCTCGATCGGCCATCCCTCCTACAATGTAAAGCCGGCCGGCGCCGGCACGGTGAACTACGTCGCCGACTGGATCGGCGAGGTGCTGGACGATCTGGTCGGCCAGATCGACGAGAGCATCAAAGTCGAGACCACGATCGATCCAAAGCTCCAGAGCGTCGCGGAAGCCGCCGTCATCGACGAGCTCGCGGCCAAGAGCGTGAAATTCAATGTCAGCCAGGGCGCGCTGGTGGCGATGACGCCCGACGGCGCGGTGCGCGCCATGGTGGGCGGGCGGAACTATTCCGACAGCCAGTACAACCGCGCGGTCACCGCCAAGCGCCAGCCTGGCTCCTCGTTCAAGCCGTTCGTGTACCTGACCGCGATGGAGCAAGGGCTGACGCCCGACACCATCCGCCAGGACGCGCCGATCGAGGTCAAGGGCTGGAAGCCCGAGAACTACACCCATGAATATTTCGGCGCGGTCACGCTGACCCAGGCGCTGGCGATGTCGCTCAACACGGTCGCCATCCGCCTCGGCCTCGAGGTGGGACCGAAGAACGTGGTGCGTACCGCACACCGGCTCGGCATCTCCTCAAAGCTCGAGCCGAACGCCTCGATCGCGCTCGGCACCTCCGAGGTCTCCGTGGTCGAGCTGGTCGGCGCCTATGCCCCGTTCGCCAATGGCGGCTTTGCAGCTACCCCGCATGTGGTGACGCGGATCAAGACGCTCGACGGCAAGCTGCTCTACATGCGGCCTGCCGACGAGCACAACCAGGTGATCGAGCCGCGCTACGTCGCGATGATGAACACGATGATGCGGGAGACGCTGATCTCCGGCACCGCCAAGAAGGCGGAGATCCCGGGCTGGCCGGCGGCCGGCAAGACCGGCACCAGCCAGGATTATCGCGACGCCTGGTTCATCGGCTACACCGCCAACCTCGTCACCGGCGTCTGGCTTGGCAATGACGACAACTCGCCGACCAGGAAGGCGACCGGCGGCGGCCTGCCGGTGGAAGTCTGGACCCGCTTCATGCGCACCGCGCACGAGGGCGTGCCGGTGGCGGCCTTGCCGAACGCGCAAGGCAATTGGGGCCTATCGAACCTCGCGCAGGCGGCGTCGCAGGTGTCACCGCCAGCGCCCGGACCTGCACCCGCTCAGCCGTCGTACAATGGCGGCTATCGCGCCCCGCCACCCACGCGCACCAATGTGCGGCCGGAGGCAGCCGCAGGACTTGATGGCTGGCTGATGGACCGGCTGTTTGGCGGGAATCGGTAGTCCTCAAAACAAAAACCGCGAAAACAACCCCATGCACAGTAGCCGCCGCATTCCGGCGGGATGCCCGGCGGATTGTCGGAAGCCATTGACGCGGCGCTGCAAATCGGGAGCCGACGCAAGCGCCTCAATGAATCGGGCGAAGCGCACCCGTGTCGCTTCGCCCTCCCGTCACCGCCCGCGAAAGCGCGCCGCCGTGATGCGCGAGGCTACGAGCCTGCCTCTGCGGTAGCCTCCTTCAGGGCTGGATAATCGGTGTAACCCCTCGGCCCCACGCCGTAGAACGTCGCCGGATCCGGTTTGTTGAAGCCGCGATCGGCTTTGAAGCGCGCGACCAGATCGGGATTGGCGATGAAAAGCGTGCCGTAGGCCACCGCGTCGACCTGCCCCTTCTCGATCGCTCGGGTCCCCTTGGCCTTGTCGAAGCCCGTATTGGCAATGAAAGGCACCGACGTCATGGGGCGAAACGTTTCGGCCACGTGGTCGATCGCCACGCCTTTTGCCTGCTCTTTCTGGTTCGGCTCGAGCATCGTCAGATAGCCGACGCCTCGCGCGTCGAGCTCCCGTACGACGTAGCCGAACGTCGCGAGCGGATCACTGTCGCCCATGCCGTACAACGAGGTCGATGGCCCGAGGCGAATGCCGACCCGATCGAGCGACCAGGAAGCGGTCATCGCATCAAGCGTCTCAAGCAGAAGTCGCGCGCGGTTTTCAATCGAGCCGCCCCAGCCGTCAGTCCGTTTGTTGCTGACATCCTGAAGGAACTGGTCGTGAAGATAGCCATTGGCGCCGTGCAACTCGACCCCGTCGAAGCCGGCGTCGCACGCGTTGCGGGTCGCCTGCGCAAAGTCGGCGATGATCGCCGGAATTTCGGCGGCGGCGAGTTCACGCGGGACGGGAAAATCCACCTCCCGGTCCGGAAACTTGAACTTGCCTTGCGCCGGTAGCGGCGAGGGAGCAACCGGGAGCGCGCCACCGCGCATGTCGGGATGGGCGACACGGCCGCAATGCCAGAGCTGGCAGTAAATGCGGCCGCCGGCGGCGTGAACTGCATTCGTCACCTTTCGCCAGCCTTCGATCTGGTCGGCGCGCCAGATCCCGGGGCCGTTGATGACACCCTTGCCCTGTTCCGAGACGGCCGTGCAGTCCGTCACGATCAGGCCGGCCGCGGCGCGCTGGGCAAAATACTCCGCCATCAGCGCCGTGGGCACATTGTCTTGCGTGGCGCGGGTCCGCGTCATCGCCGACATCCAGATGCGATTGGGCAGAGCCAATCCGTGAAGATCCATTGGCGTGAAGAGGTCAGTCATTTCGTTCATCCATCACAGGGTTCGCAGCCGGGGATCGCGCGGCACCGAAGGCTTGCTGCACATTCCGACGCCATCGGGGCAAGCGAGCACGGGACGCATACGCAATCCGCGCGCAGGCGCGACATCGCCTTTAAGTCTTCCGGACCTGCGAGACTTCCAGACGCGCCAACGACCGGAATGGACGAATTTGCCTTATCCGCCACGCTCCATGCTGCCTTGCAGGTCAACAGACAGGACGCGGTTGGGATCGATCGACGGGATGAACTATTCGTGTAGAGATTGGAACAGCGGGACCGGCTCGCGGCGCCAGGAGGCGCCGACCGATCTTGCGATATATCAGATTATCAAAAATGCCGGATCGCGGTGCTTGCCCAGGCCCCGATCGTCGCGCGTCTATCGCTGCGGACGACCGGGGTGCTTGCCCTAATCCTCGACGCCGTACCGGTGCAGATCGTTGCCGTAGGTGTCGAGCCACTTCTTGGCGCGCTCCATCGACGGGCAGACCTTGCCGCAGACGCGCCAGAACCGCGCCGAGTGGTTCATCTCGACGAGATGGGCGACCTCGTGGGCGGCGAGATAGTCGAGCACGAAGGTTGGCGCGAGGATCAAGCGCCAGGAGAACGACAGCGAGCCGGCCGAGGTGCAGGAGCCCCAGCGGCTGGACTGATCGCGGATCGAGAGCCGCTTGACCCGAACATTGAGCTCGTCGGCATAGGCCTCGGCCGAGCGTTGGAGATCGCGACGCGCCTCGCGCTTGAGAAAATCATGAATGCGACGGTCGGCATGTTCGACGCCGCCGGCGACGCAGAGAATGCGTTCGCCGCTGTCCCGCGTCTCCGTCCACACCGTGCCGCGGCTGCCCGCGCGATGAACGATGCGATGGGGAACGCCGCGCAGAGGTATCACTGTGCCAGGCTGGAACGGCGCGGCCTTCGGCAGACGACCGAGACGCGCTGCGATCCACGCGCCATGACGCTGCGCGAAGTCTTTTGCTTCGGCAAGCGTGCCACGCGGCGGCATCGTCAGGATGGCTTCGCGATCGCTCGGATGAATTCGCAGCGTATAACGGCGCGCGCGGCGGTGTCTTCGCAAGCGAATCGCAAAATATTGCGACCCATGGGCGATCAGGAGGGTCTTTGGTTCGTGGGGCCGACGATAGAGGAGCGCGCGAGTGGCCATGTCTGTCAGTCCGGGGAGCAAGAGTTCGCCCGGATTCTGCCATAACCGCCGCCAGGGAAAGCGCTCGGCGCAAAAACAAATCATTTGCCCAATATACAGGGGTTCTGTGGTCCGGGAGACCCTACAGACTGGGGTTGGAACCCCAATTTTTCGCCCCCGCCGGACGCATGTGGCACCCCCAAGGGGTGAGGGGGGACTCACTCCTATAAAGCTACCTAATTACCCCGAATCTGGCGGGAACCAAGCCCCGCCCGAGCCTCCGGCAGGACCGAAATTTTCGACGGGAAAGCCGAAAAACGCGATTAAACGCGATTATTCCGCTGCGAGAGCCTGCAACGAGCTCGGATTCGCCGCCGAGACCATGAAGTCATGAATCCGCGGCACGATTTCGGACTTGAAGCGCGAGCCGTTGAACACGCCGTAATGCCCGACGCCCTTCTGGACGTAATGAACGCGGCGATGATCCGGAATCTCGCTACATAATGTGTGCGTTGCTTCGGTCTGACCGAGACCTGAGATGTCGTCGTTCTCGCCTTCGACCGTCATCAACGCAACGCGCGTGATCTTGGAGGGATCGACGCGGGTTCCACGATGGGTCATCTCACCCTTCGGCAGCGAGTGCTTCACGAACACGGTGTCGACGGTCTGGAGATAATACTCGGCGGAGAGGTCCATCACCGCGAGATATTCGTCATAGAAGTCGCGATGCTTGTCGACGAGGTCGCCGTCGCCCTTCACCAGATTGGCAAACAGACGCTTGTGGGCATCCATGTGACGGTCGAGATTCATGCTGATGAAGCCGTTCAGCTGCAAGAAGCCCGGATAGACGTCGCGCATCATGCCGGGATGCGGGAACGGCACCTTGGTGATGACGGTGTTGCGGAACCAGTCGATGCCGCGCTCCTGGGCGAGCTTGTTCACCCCGGTCGGATTGCGGCGGGTGTCGATCGGGCCGCCCATCAGCGTCATCGAGGTCGGCACGAAGGGATCGCGCCGCGCTTCCATGATCGAGACGGCGGCGACGACGGGCACTGACGGCTGGCACACCGCGATCACATGGGTGTTGCCGCCGAGAACATGCAGCATCTCGATGACGTAATCGATGTAATCGTCGAGATCGAAGCGGCCTTCGCTGAGCGGCACCATGCGGGCGTCAGCCCAATCGGTGATGTAGACCTCATGCGCCGGCAGGAAGGCCTCGACCGTGCCGCGCAAGAGCGTCGCATAATGGCCGGACATCGGCGCCACGATCAGCACGCGCGGCTGCGGGCTGCGCAGCGGACGCGCAAACTTGCGATCGAAGTAGAGCAGCTTGCAGAACGACTTTTCCCAGACCGAGCGGACCTCGACGGGGACGCGGATGCCGTTGACCTCGGTGTCGTTGAGACCCCATTCCGGCTTGCCGTAACGGCGCGTGGTGCGCTCGAACAATTCGCAGGCCGCAGCCACCGACTTGCCGACCTCGGTGCGCGCCCAGGGGTTCAGCGGATTCTGAAACAGGAGCTTGGTCGCGTCAGTGACCGCACGCGCCGGATTGAGAGAGGCCTGCGCCATCTCATACATCCAGTACATCGGCGTGGTCAGAACCGGACTGCCTTCTGCAGCCGAGAGCGGCGCGCCGCCAAACTCACCAATGGGCATCGTCATATTCCTCTTCGCATCGCAGCATACTGCCGAATGCGTAATATTGCGTCAATGCATGGTTCCGTACATCTACGTAGCGGATACGGTTAAACCAGCCTAAATCCACGGGAAAGTGAAGCTATTCGCCGCCCGACAGCAGCGAGCCGTGCGTCTTGGCGCTGCGCAAAAGGGCAAGGAATGCCCCAAAAGAAGCAACCAGAAGCATCGCATTGATGGCTAACGCCTCCCCCATCAGATCGATCCGGAAGGTGTTGTCGATCAAAAGCGCGCGCATCCCCTCGAACACGTAGGTCGGCGGCAGCGCCCACGCGGCATATTGCAGCCAGACCGGCAAGACGCTGACGGGATAGTAGATGCAGGCGAGCGGCATGATCGCGAACATCAAGGTCCAGACGATGCTCTCGGCGCCGAGACCGTTTCGCAGCACCAGGCCCGACACGAAGATGCCGACCGACCAGCTGGTGAAGATCAGATTGCAGAAGAAGGCGATCAGCGGCAGGCCGAGGCTGTAGACATTGAAGTGAAAGAAGATCAACGCCAGCAGGGTCATCGGGATGATGCCGATCGCGAGCCGGATCAGGCTCATCACCATCAGCGAGAGGAGAAACTCGATCGGCTTCAGCGGGCTCATCAAGAGGTTGCCGAGGTTGCGCGCCCACATCTCCTCCAGAAACGAGATGGAGAAGCCGAGCTGCCCGCGGAACAGGATGTCCCAGAGGATGACGGCGCCGATCAGCGTGCCGCCGGCCCGCGCGAAGAAGCTGGCATTTTGCGCGATGTAATACTGAATGAAGCCCCAGGTGATGATCTGGAGCGCCGGCCAGTAGAGCAGCTCCAGCAGCCGCGGCCAGGACGACATCAGCAGATACCAATAGCGCAGGATCATCGCGCCGATGCGTTGCACGGAAATGCCGCGGTGGAGGGAAAGCTCGGTCATTGCGCCCTCTCCTGCGCGCCATTCACCCGGCCGCGTGCGACGTCCAGAAACACCTCCTCCAGCGTGGTGCGGTTGTAGCGGGCCATGATGGCCTCTGGCGTGTCATCGTCCTCGATGCGACCGCGCTTCATGATGATGACGCGGTCGCAGAGCCGCTCGACCTCCAGCATGTTATGCGAGGCCAGCAGGATGGTGGCGTTGTTGTCGCGGCGATAGCGCTCCAGATGCGCCCGCACCCAATCGGCCGTATCAGGATCGAGCGAGGCGGTCGGCTCGTCCAGCAGCAACAGCTCGGGCTGGTTGATCAGCGCTTTCGCCAGCGCGACGCGGGTCTTCTGTCCGGCGGAGAGCTTGCCGTTGGCGCGGTCGATGAACTCGTTGAGATCGAGCTCGGCGGCGAGCTTTGCGATGCGGTCGGCCAGATGTTTCACCGCATAGAGCTTGCCGAAGATGGTGAGGTTCTGCCGCACCGTGAGCCGCATCGGCATATCGACATAAGGACTCTCGAAATTCATCCGCCCGAGCACCGCGGCGCTCTCCTCCGGCATCGGATGGCCGAGCACGCGGACGCGGCCTGAGGTCGGCAGCACCAGACCCATGATCATGGCGATGGTCGTGGTCTTGCCGGCGCCGTTGCCGCCCAAAAGGCCAGTGATGCTGCCGCGCGGCAGCGAGAAGGAGATGCCATCGACCGCGCGGGTCTGCTGGTAGACCTTGATCAGGCGATCGACCTCGATGGCCGCGGACAATGTGTCGTCCGCGACAGTCGGCCGACTTGAAGCCTGGTCGTTCTCAGTCATGCTAGGCGTTCTTCGGCCATTGCCGCGATGAGCGCAAGACTTGATTGACTTGATGAAAATGGCGAGTCACCCGACCGAATGCAGGGCTATCGCATATAGGAGCGATTCCGCTGTGGCCATCCTTCGAGACGCCCGCCGTTGGCGGGCCCTCAGGATGAGGACCGGGTGTGCGGCTCCGGTCTTGACGAGCGCCGATGCTGCTTAGCCTCATCCTGAGGAGACCGCGAAGCGGTCGTCTCGAAGGACGAGGCGCGCGCAGGTCGCGCAAAATGCCATATGCGATTGCCTGCGACCGAATGTAAGAGCCAGCGTGTTTGTGATCGGACACGCGCACCGCTAGATTGGCTGAAATGACCGAGACTTCCGCTTCCGACTTCCGTCCCTCGCAACGACACATCCGTCTGGACACCATCCTGCGGCTGCGCTGGCTCGCGGTGCTGGGCCAGCTCGCCGCGATCTTCATCGTGGCGCAGGGGCTGGAGTTCGATGTCGCCATCGTCCCCTGCGTCAGTATCATCGCCCTGTCGGCCGCGCTCAATCTCGCCCTGCAGACCGTGGCCAACCCGATGCAGCGGCTCGAGCCGCTCCATGCGGCCGGGCTTTTGGCGCTCAACATCGTCGAGCTGGCGGGGCTATTGTTCTTCACCGGCGGATTGCAGAACCCGTTCTCGTTCCTGTTCCTCGCGCCCGTGCTGATCTCGGCGACCGCGCTGCCGGCCCGGCTCACCTTCGGCCTTGGCCTGCTGGCGGTCGCCTGCGCCTCGATCCTGTTCTTCTTTCATCTGCCGCTGCCGTGGGATGCCGAGGATCCCGTCGTGCTGCCGCCGGTCTATCTCGTCGGCGTCTGGCTCTCGATCGTGCTCGCGATCGGCGTCACCAGCCTCTATTCGTTCCAGGTCACCGAGGAGGCGCGCAAGCTCGCCGACGCGCTGGCCGCGACCGAGCTGGTGCTGACGCGCGAGCAGCATCTGACCCAGCTCGATGGACTGGCCGCAGCCGCCGCGCATGAGCTCGGCACGCCGCTTGCGACCATCTTCCTGATCTCGCGCGAGCTGGAAAAGACGGTGAAGGATCCGAGCTTCGCCGCTGATTTGAAAACCTTGCGCGAGCAGACCCAGCGCTGCCGCGACATTTTGAGCAAGATCACGCAGCTCTCCTCCACCGGCGCGCCGTTCGACCGCATGAAGCTGTCCGAGCTGATCGAGGAGGTGGTGGCGCCGCATCGCGATTTCGGCGTCGACATCAAGGTACGGATCGCGGTGGCGGCAACAACCGAGCCGGTCGGCTCACGCAATCCGGCGGTGCTCTACGGCGTCGGCAACATCGTCGAGAACGCGGTCGATTTCGCCCACACCACGGTCGAGGTGAATGCGTGGTGGAACAACGACACGATCGAGATCGTGATTTCCGACGACGGCCCCGGCATTCCGCCCGACCTGATGAAAAGGATCGGCGAGCCCTATCTGTCGCGGCGACGCAGCCAGGACGCCGGCGGCGGCCTCGGGCTCGGCGTGTTCATCGCACGCACGCTCTTGGAACGCACCGGCGCCAAGGTCTCGTTTACCAATCGGACCTTTCCGGAACATGGTGCGGTGGTCCAGATCGCGTGGCCGCGGGAGCGTTTTGAGGCTATCGAGAGCCTTGAGGAAACAATAGGATAGGCCGCGACCTTGCGTCGCATGTGAGGTCCGATCGACTATTGGCGGCCTTGGCACCGCCCGTTCGCGACGCCATATGTAGATGAGCAGGAGAGAGGACAAAACCTTGAACGCCATCGCCGAACTGAACGAACAGACCGACCGCTCGCTTCTCATCGTTGAGGACGACAAGCCGTTTCTGGAGCGTCTGTCGCGCGCCATGGAGACGCGCGGTTTTGCGGTGACATCCTGTGACACCGTCTCCGGTGGTCTTGCCCAGATCGGCAAGGCCGCGCCGGCTTTCGCCGTGGTCGATCTGCGACTCGGCGACGGCAATGGTCTCGATGTCGTCTCCGCGCTGAAGAAGAAGCGCCCGGACGCGCGCGCGATCGTGCTGACCGGCTATGGCAACATCGCCACCGCCGTCACCGCGGTGAAGATGGGCGCGATCGATTATCTCTCGAAGCCCGCGGATGCCGACGACGTCGTCGCGGCGCTGCTCTCGACCAGCGCGGAGAAATCCGAGCTGCCGGCGAATCCCATGTCGGCCGACCGCGTTCGCTGGGAACACATCCAGCGCATCTATGAAATGTGCAACCGCAACGTCTCGGAGACCGCGCGCAGGCTCAACATGCACCGCCGCACGTTGCAGCGGATTTTGGCCAAGCGCGCGCCGAGGTAATTTCCGCCGCTCTCGTGCCCCGGACGCAGCGCAGCACGAAGTGATGCGCTGCTGAGCCGGGGCCCATGCCTCAGCTTGAATCACTGCCTTCTGGGTCCCGGCCCTGCGCAGCAGCGTTTCACGCTGCAGCGCGTCCGGAACACGAGAGCATCCTACTCCCAAAAATCCGCATGGCCCTGCGGATCGACCAGGCGGTTGATCCGCAGCGCCGCGGCCATCGCGAAGCGCACCGTCATCTGCTTGCGGGTTGCGGCCGCGATCCTGTGCTCGGGCGCTTCGCACTGCATGTGCGCGCCATAGGAATCCGCGATGATCAGGCCGGTCCCTTCCGGAAAGATCTCGCAGGGCAGATCCTGTGTGAAGGCGAAGAACAGCCGGTCGCAATGGGCGCGGTATTCGTGCCATTTCTGGTCGGCGCGCAGATCCTCCACCGACGATTTGATCTCGACGATCCAGATCTCGCCGCGCTCGTTCAATGCCACGAGATCGGCGCGCCGGCCCGACGGCAGTGGCAATTCGCTGATGCAGGAAAAACCGAGCGAACGTAACAACCGCGCGGTGCCGCGTGCGATGGCGAGCGCCGTCTCCGACTGGCGGCGATCGGGCGGCGGAACGAGAGCGATGTTGCGGGCGGGGCTGTCCATGGGGGGAGAGTAGCCGATTCCATTCTCAGTGTCGTCCCGGCGAAGGCCGGGACCCATAACCACAGGGAGACGTTTGGCGAAGACTCGTCGTTCGGCACTCCTACCGACCGCAATCGATAAATCACGCGGTATGGGTCTCGGCCTTCGCCGGGACGACAGCGGAGCGCGGAACCTCCCCCCGCCCTCGCACTTATCACGCAGCCGCCGCACCTCGGCAGGCGCATCGAGGCTGCGCGCATGATCGACGATCTCTGGTACAAGAACGCCATCATCTATTGCCTGTCGGTCGGCACCTATATGGACGCCAACGGCGACGGCGTCGGCGATTTCAAAGGCTTGCTGCGCCGGCTCGATTACCTGCACGGGCTCGGCATCACCACGATCTGGCTGATGCCGTTCCAGACCTCGCCGGGTCGCGACGACGGCTACGATATCGCAGACTATTACAGCGTCGATTCGCGCTACGGTACGCTCGGCGATTTCGTCGAGTTCACCCATGGCTGCAAGCAGCGCGGCATCCGCATCATCATTGATCTCGTCGTCAACCACACCTCCGACCAGCACCACTGGTTCAAGGAGGCGCGGCGCGACAAGAATTCGCCCTATCGCGGCTGGTACGTCTGGTCGGACAAGAAGCCTGCCAACGCCAACAAGGGCATGGTGTTTCCCGGCGTGCAGAAATCGACCTGGACGCGCGACAAGGAAGCCGGTGCGTACTACTTCCATCGCTTCTACGATTTCCAGCCCGATCTCAACACCTCCAACCCGCACGTGCAAGCGGAGATTTTGAAGATCATGGGCTTCTGGATCCAGCTCGGCGTCTCCGGCTTTCGCATGGACGCCGTGCCCTTCGTCATCGCGACCAAGGGCGCGAAGGTGAAGACGCCGGTCGAGCAATACGACATGCTGCGCGCGTTCCGCGAATTCCTGCAATGGCGCGAGGGCGACGCCATCATCCTGGCCGAAGCCAATGTGCTGCCGGAAACGGATATGGAGTATTTCGGCAAGGACGCCGACCGCATGCACATGATGTTCAACTTCCATGTCAACCAGCATCTGTTCTACGCGCTGGCCTCGGGCGATTCGCGGCCGCTGGCAAAATCGCTGAAGGCGACCAGGCCGCGGCCGGCGTCCGCGCAGTGGGGCCTGTTTCTGCGCAATCATGACGAGCTCGACCTGGGACGGCTGACCAAGGCGCAACGCGACACCGTGTTCAAGGCGTTCGGGCCCGACAAGGACATGCAGCTCTACGACCGCGGCATCCGCCGCAGGCTTGCGCCGATGCTGGGCGGCGACCGGCGGCGGCTCGAGCTCGCCTACAGCCTGATGTGCACGCTGCCGGGAACGCCCGTGATCCGATATGGCGACGAGATCGCGATGGGCGATGATCTGTCGCTGCCCGAACGCAATTGCGCACGCACGCCGATGCAATGGTCGACCGAGCCGCAGGGCGGCTTCACCAAGAGTGACAAGCCGGCCTGCCCCGTCATCGACAAGGGGCCGTACGGCTTCGAGCACGTCAACGTCGCCAGGCAGCGGCGCGATCCCAATTCCATGCTGAACTGGACCGAGCGCATCGTCCGCATGCGGAAAGAGGTGCCTGAGATCGGCTGGGGCGATTTCACCGTCATCGCGACGCGCGATCCCGCGGTGCTCATCATGCGCTACGACTGGCGCAACAATTCGGTGCTGTTCGTGCACAATCTCGACGAAAAGCCACGCGAGACCGCGTTCGCGACCGGCCTGCCGGGCGATGCCGGCGCGCATTTGATCAATCTGCTCGCGGAGGATCACAGCCGCGCCGACAAGCGCGGCCAGCACCGTATCGTGCTGGAGCCGTATGGCTATCGCTGGTACCGCGTCGGCGGGCTGGATTATCTGCTGAAGCGGAGCGATATCGACGGCAGCACGGCGGGCAGCAAGCATCCTGGATGACTCCGTCGTCCCGGCGACGGCTAGGGTGGCGGCGCCACCACCACGCCTTCATTCCCCCGCAGATCCAGCACGCCCTCCAGCTTTTCGCCCTCGCGATCCAGAAACGTCGACAGCAAAATCTCGCTGCCAAACTTGATCGCACTGGTGGTCACCGCAATCGGCTCGGGGCCGAGATTGAGCACCACGATCACCGACCTGCCCTCGGCCTCGCGACGGTAGATCAGGAGATCGCCTTGGGCTGCGATCGGATGATAGTCGCCCGCGACCAGCGGCGGCGAGGCCTTGCGCAAGCCGATCAGGCGCTTGTACAGGCCGAGGATCGAGCGCGTGTCGGCTTCGAGATTGACGACGTTCTCGCGGACGTGATCCTCCGGCAGCGGCAGCCACGGCCGGACCTCGGAGAAGCCGGCGTAGTTCGAAGAATCCCACTGCATCGGCGTGCGGCAGCCATCGCGGCCAACGCCGATGCCGGGGACGTTCTTCTCGAAGGGATCGCGGACGTCCGCGGGCGCAATTGCGAGCTGATGCATGCCGATCTCGTCACCGTAATAGAGCGTCGGCGTGCCACGCAGTGTCAGCAGCAGCATGCCGGCGACGCGGGCCTGCGCCTCGCCGACCCGGCTTGCGACGCGCGGGCGGTCGTGATTGCCGAGCACCCAGTTGGGCCAGGCGCCCCTCGGCAGCGCTTTCTCATAATCGTCGACGATCTTCTCGATCGCGCGCGCGCTCCAGAAGGTCGAGAGCAGCGCGAAGTTGAACGGCATTTGCGCGCCGGTGAGGTCGTTGCCGTAATAGGCCATCAGGCGGTGCAGCGGCAGATAGATCTCGCCGATCAGCACGCGCGCACCAAACGCATCGGTGATGCGCCGCATCTCGGCGATGACATCCAGCACTTCCGGCTGGTCGGTGGAGTATTGCGTCAGGATCTTCTCGTTGGGGGGCCGGCCCGCGACATAATGCGGATTTGGCGGATTGTCGCGAAACTCCGCGTCCTTGATCAGGTGCCAGATCACGTCGACGCGAAAGCCGTCGACGCCCTTGTCCAGCCAGAACCGCATCACGTCATAGATCGCCGCGCGCACCGCCGGATTGCGCCAGTTCAGGTCCGGCTGCTGGGCCAGGAAGGCGTGGTAGTAATATTGACCCGTCGCCGCGTCGACTTGCCATGCGCTGCCGCCGAATTCGGACAGCCAGTTGTTCGGCACACCGCCATCGGGACCAGGATCGCGCCAGATGTACCAATCGCGCCTGGGATTGTCGCGCGAGGAGCGGCTCTCGATGAACCAGGGATGCTGGTCCGAGGTATGATTGGGCACGAGGTCGAGGATCAGCTTCAACCCGTTCTCATGTGCCGCGGCGAGCAGCGCGTCGAAATCCGCCATCGTGCCGAACAGCGGATCGATGCCGGTATAGTCGGAGATGTCGTAGCCGAAATCGGCCATCGGCGAGGGAAAGATCGGCGACAGCCAGATCGCATCGACGCCGAGGGATTTCACATAAGGCAGCCGCCGCAGGATGCCCGCGAGATCGCCGACGCCGTCGCCATCTGAGTCCTGAAAAGAGCGCGGGTAGATCTGATAGAAGACCCCCTCACGCCACCAGTTCTCGCCGCCCTGAGCCATGTCGGAAAACCCACCCTGGATATGCCTCGCGCGAGAGAACGCGGAAGCCGGGCCCAGGTTCAAACCAGCAAGCCAAATGGGACGGCCGTGTGACAATGGGTCGAGCTGTTCCCGGATTTCGACACGACTATTTTGCTTGGCGGCGCAGCAAAAATCGGCATTGTGAGGCCATGACCGAGCAAAACGACACCCAAGAGTCCTCGCAATCCAAGGCCGGCGCGATCATCGTGCCCGTGACGCTGTTCGAGCAGAACTGCACCATCATCTGGGACGAGCCCGGCAAGAAGGCCGTGGTGATCGATCCCGGCGGCGACGTGCCGAAGATTTTGGAGGCGATCAAGCAGACCGGCGTCACGGTCGAGAAGATCTGGCTGACGCACGGCCATATCGACCATGTCGGCGGCGCGGCCGAATTGCGCGACGCGCTGAAAGTGCCGATCGAGGGTCCGCATGTCGCCGACAAATATCTGCTCGACAACGTAGTCGAGAGCGGCGCGCGCTTCGGCATGACCGGGGGGCGCAATTTCGAGCCGGACCGCTGGCTCGACGAGGGCGACACGGTGTCGATCGGCGACCTCACGTTCGACATCCTGCATTGCCCCGGCCACTCGCCCGGCAGCGTGGTGTTCTTCAACAAGGACTTGCGTTTTGCCCATGTCGGCGACGTCCTGTTCGCAGGCTCGGTCGGACGCACCGATTTGCCCGGCGGCAGTCACGCCACGCTGATCAATTCGATCATGACAAAACTGCTGCCGCTCGGCGACGACGTCGGCTTCATCTGCGGCCATGGCGCCGGCTCCAGCATCGGCCAGGAGCGAATGACCAATCCGTTCATCACCGGCGAGATGTAGGACTTTCTTGCTTGCGCATGATCTGATCGGAAAACCGCTTCACACTTTCCGGATCATGCGCTATTCGGCGGCGTCCGCGAACGCTGACGCTTCGCCGAGGTTACGCTCGCCCCATTCGCGGATCGCGGCGACGACGGGCACAAAGCTCTTGCCCTTCCGCGTCAGGCGATACTCGACCTTGGGCGGCACCTCGCCAAAATCCTTGCGGTCAATCAGGCCGCTCATCGTCAACGCCTTCAATTCGCGGCTGAGCACGCGCGGAGTGATCTCGGCGCTGCCGGACGTGCCGCGCAACAGGCCGCTGCGGATCTCGCCATAGCGGCGCGGGCCGTCCTTGAGATCCCAGACGATGCGCAGCTTGTATTTGCCGCTGATCATTTTCTGAAACGCCGCGACCGGGCAGCTGCGGGCCGGAAGCGCCTTTGCCTTCGCCATGGTTTCCTCCACAGGTTAGCCTGCGGGCGAGGATAGGAGCGACGGCGAAAAAGTCCATACTATCAATTTTGTCCGTACTTGCGGGATTGTTCGCAAGGCGCAGATGATGCGTGCACATGACGAACAGGGAGCGTCACATGAAGCACTTCATGATCAAATACGAATTCAGGAACGGCACGACGGACGCATGGCACCAGGAGATCGGCCGCTTCATCAAGGCGATCAACGACGATCCGGAGCTGAAGGGCCGGATCGGCTATCGCGTCCTGAAAAATCGCGACGACGGCCATTACTTCCATCTCGCCAGCGTCACCGACGATGCCGCACAAAAGGCGCTGCAATCGCGCGACTTCTTCAAGGCCTATACGGAGATGACGCGGAAGGTCGCCGCCGGCGGCGAGGTGACGGTAACGCCGATCGAAATGATCGATCAGACGGGGTAGTACAAACCCCACAGTCGTCCCGGCGAAGGCCGGGACCCATACTCCGAGACGGGAGTTTGGAGTTGGTCGCTCGGCACTCCTACCGACCGCAATAGATAGATTCCGCGGTATGGGTCCCGGCCTTCGCCGGGACGACAAGCCGCTACTTCATCAATCCCGCGGCGGTCAGCGCGCGCGTGATGATCTCGCCAATGTCGAAGCCGCGCTTTTTCTCGCGCTTCGGCTTGGCCTGCTCGTCGGCGACGGCGGCGCGGATCGAGCGGGCGAGATGCGGCGCGGGCGACAGTTTTGGCTGCACCACGGCAGCAGGCGTTGCCTCCGCCTTCTTCGCAGCGTCCGGAATCCAGCCAGTCAGGCCGAAGAACTTTGCGATGTGATAGGACGAGGAGATGCCGGCCTCGATCAGGAAGGCGCCTTCGAGGCCGTAGCGCTGATCATTCTCGGCGATGCCGAGCGGCGTGCCATGCGCCATGCCGGTGATGGCATAGGATTCGACCAGCGTCTCGCCGTTCTTGTTCCACCAAGCCTGGCGCGGATAGCCGTCGACATTGGTCTCCGCCATCGGCACGGCTGGCAGCCCATGCAGGTCGAGCCACTGCTTGACGATCTCGTTGGAATTGCCGGGATTGACGGTGCGGTCGGCGCTGCCGTGCCACACCGATACCTTCGGCCACGGCCCGCGATGGGACGAGGCCTTGCGCACGAGATCGCCGAGCTCGCGCGCAGGCCGCACCGGGGAATGAAACATGCCGTCCAGCGCCTCGCGCAGATTCGAGGCGATGCCGTAGGGAAGTCCTGCGATCACCGCGCCGGCCGCAAACACGTCCGGATAGGTCGCGAGCATCACCGACGTCATGCCGCCGCCGGCGGAGAGGCCGGTGATGAAGATGCGTCGGGGATCGATCCGGTGCGCCTCGACCAGATGCGCGATCATCTCGCGGATCGAGCGCGCCTCGCCGGAGTTGCGTGCAGTGTCTTCGGGAGTGAACCAGTTGAAGCAGGTGTTGCCGTTGTTGATGCGCTGCTGCTCGGGCATCAGCAGCGCGAAGCCGTAATGCCTTGCGAGCGTCGACCAACCCGCACCGAGATCGTAGGCCGCTGCGGTCTGGCCGCAGCCGTGCAGCACGACGACGAGCGCGCGCTGCTTCTGCAATTGCGCCGGCACGAACGCGAACATGCGCAGGGCGCCGGGATTGCTGCCAAAGCCCGTGACTTCCTGCAACGGGCTCGACGCATCTGCGCTCGGGCCAAAGTCTGGAAAGCGCAGGCCATCCAGCTCCAGCCTCGGCAGGCGTCTCAACAGATCGACATTTCGGGCGAGTGACACGGCAACTCCTGGCGGGCGACGTTCAACGTTCATCCCAACCAAATAGTTGCTGCGGTGCAAAATAAAAAGACCGTGTGCTGTCGATCGCTGCGAAATCACCGAAAAGCCCGCAGGAATCCGCAAAAATCCGGAGGTATTAACCGCAATGCCTCAACTTGATGCAGCAGCGCGGCGCATCCACGTCAGGAATGCGGCGCAGATCGTGATTAACGTCACAAACAGCGCGAGCGAGACGAGAAATCCTGCGCGCGCCGATTGCAGCGCTTCGATCGCAAAGAACACCGCACCGATTGCGGCCACGCCGGCCGCATTCCCGATCTGAGCAATGGTGCCGTACATGCCGGAGGCCGAGCCGGCGGCGACAGGTTTTACAGTCGAGAGCGCCGCATCCGACAAAGGCGCCATCACCATCCCCTGGCCATAGCCGAAGATGATCATGATGAGCGCGAGCAGGAGCGGCGTCGGCTTATCGATCTCCACGACAACGAACGCGATCGCGGCGAGGCCCGCGATCTGAAGCATGCAGCCTTCGATCAACAGTTTGGTGCCGCGATGCTTCGCCCGCGCGACGCCACACCAGATCAGCGGCACGCCGAATCGATTTGTCTTGTGACGGTTTGATGGATCGGCGCACGGACCTTCCGGAATTATTTGCACCGGATGCTCTCAGATCGGCATCGTCCGCGCGATCACCTCAGAGGTAGACCTTGCTGCCTTGGCCCGATTGCTGCATGGGAGTTTCCGCTGGTCTCGCGGGGTTCGGAAGCGCGTCCGATGTACGACTACGACATGGTGGTGATCGGCTCGGGCCCGTCCGGGCGCCGGGCCGCGGTGCAATGTGCCAAGCTCGGCAAGGCCGTGCTGGTGGTGGAGAAGGGCCGGCGGGTCGGCGGCGTCTCGGTCCATACCGGCACCATCCCCTCGAAAACCCTGCGCGAGACCGTGCTCAATCTGTCCGGCTGGCGCGAGCGCGGCTTCTACGGCCGCTCCTACCGGGTGAAGCAGGACATCGCGGCCAGCGACCTGATGACCCGGCTGCAGAAGACGCTCGACCACGAGGTCGAGGTGCTGGAGCATCAGTTCAGCCGCAATCTGGTGCGCACCGCCAATGGCGAGGCGCGGCTGGTCTCGCCGCACGAGGTCGAGATCACGAGCTCGATCGGCGAGACCAAGACTGTGTCCGCCGCCTTCATCCTGATCGCCTGCGGCACGCGCCCGTTCCGGCCCGACTACGTGCCGTTCGACGGCGCGACCGTGCTCGACAGCGACGAGATCATCGAGCTGCCAAAGCTGCCGCGCAGCCTCGCCGTGATCGGCGCCGGCGTGATCGGCGTCGAATACGCCACCATCTTCAGCGCGCTCGACGTGCCCGTGACCCTGATCGAGCCGCGGCCGACCTTCCTCGATTTCATCGACAAGGAATTGATCGACGAGTTCATGCACGAGCTGCGCGACCGCAACGTCGCGCTGCGGCTCGGCGCCAAGGTCAATTCGATCGAGAAGACCGCGACGGGCGGCATCGTCACGCATCTCGCCGACGGGCGGCACGTCACCACGGAAATGCTGCTGTTCGCGGCGGGCCGCGTCGGCGCCACCGATCGCCTCAACCTCGAGGCCGCCGGCATCGAGGTTGACCACCGCGGCCGCATCAAGGTCGATCCCGTGACCTTGCAGACCAGCGTGCCGCACATCTACGCCGCCGGCGACGTGATCGGCTTTCCGAGCCTCGCCTCCACCTCGATGGAGCAGGGCCGCGTCGCCGCCTGCCACGCGCTTGGCATGGAGCCTTTGGCGCCGCCGGAATTCTTTCCCTATGGCATCTATTCGGTGCCGGAGATCTCGACCGCGGGACTCACCGAAGAAGAGGTGCGCACGCGCGGCATTCCCTACGAGGTCGGCATCGCGCGCTTCCGCGAGACCTCGCGCGGCCACATCATGGGCCTGAACAGCGGCATGATGAAGATGATCTTCTCGACCAAGACGCGCCGGCTGCTCGGCGTGCATATTTTGGGCGAAGGCGCCACCGAGCTGATCCATATCGGCCAGGCCGTGCTCAATCTCAAAGGCACCATCGACTATTTCATCCAGAACACGTTCAACTATCCGACGCTGGCCGAGGCCTACAAGATCGCCGGCCTCGACGCCTGGAACAGGATGACGCGGTAGCTTCGCCTCTCCGCACATAGCTGCATTCCGCCGCGCGGGACACCGCGCGATTGCGTTCGTGCCATCGGGCACGTAGCTTCACGGCACCTAACAAACAGAAAATTCAGCCGGAGAGAACGCCATGGCGCGCCTGAAGTTTGGAGCCTTTCTGGCCCCGCATCACCCGATCGGGGAGCATCCGATGCTCCAGTTCCGGCGCGACCTCGACCTGGTCGAGCAACTCGACGCGCTGGGTTATGACGAGTTCTGGTGCGGCGAGCACCATTCCTCCGGCTGGGAGATGATCGCCTCGCCCGAGATGTTTCTGGCCGCGGCCGGCGAGCGCACCAAGCGGATCAGGCTCGGCACCGGCGTGGTGTCGCTGCCCTATCACCACCCCTTCAACGTCGCGCAGCGCATGGTGCAGCTCGACCACATGACCGGCGGCCGCGCCATCTTCGGCTCCGGCCCCGGCGCGCTGGCGTCGGACGCGCACACGCTCGGCATCGATCCGATGACCCAGCGCGACCGCCAGGACGAGGCGATCGGCGTGATCCGCCGCCTGTTCAGCGGCGAGCGTGTGACCGCCAAGAGCGACTGGTTCACCATGAACGACGCCGCGCTCCAGATCCTGCCGTTGCAGGAGGAGATGCCGTTCGTCGTGGCGTCGCAGATCTCGCCGTCGGGCATGACGCTCGCCGGCAAATACGGCATCGGCATCATCTCGCTGGGCTCGATGACGACGCAGGGGCTGATGTCATTGCAGCAGCAATGGCAGTTCGCCGAGGATTCCGCCAAGAAGCACGGCACGACGGTCAACCGCGCCGACTGGCGCGTGCTCCTGAGCTTCCACATCGCCGAGACCCGCGAGCAGGCCCGCCGTGAGGCCGCCGCCGGGCTGATGCGCTGGCACAACGAATACAATGTCGGCACGTTGCAGCGGCCGGGCCTCGAGCCATTCTCCTCGCCCGATGAAGCCGTGGACAAGACCGCCTTCGTCGAGGGCGCGGCGTCCACCATCGGCACGCCCGACGATCTCGTCAAAACCATCAAGAACGTGATGCAGGTCTCCGGTGGAGTCGGCGCCATCATCGGCTTCGTGCACGACTGGGCCAATCTGGAAGCGACGCGCCGGAGCTGGGACATGGTGGCGCGCTATGTCGTGCCGGAGATCAACGGCTACATCGACGGGCTGCGCAAGTCGCAAAAATTCGTGATCGAGAACCGCGCGATCTTCGAGCGTGCGGGACAGGCCGTGATGGCCAAGATCATGCAGAACGAGAAGGCCGCCGAAGCGCTGAAAGTGACCGGCCCCGGCCGGGTCGCGATTCCCGCCGTGAATGCGCCGGATTTGCAGAAGGAAGCGGCGAAGCGATAGCTGCTTGCCGCAAGCCGCTGTGACGGTGATCACAGGCGAAGCATCTCCGCCTGTGCTATGCTGATCCGGTCAGTCAACCGGAACCTTCATGATGTCGATGCAGAATTTGGCCTCGCCTGCGCTTCAATACACCGCGCCCAGGCGCAACGAGCTGACGCACATCCCCGGCGACGAAGGCTGGCCGATCATCGGCAAGACGTTTCAGGTGCTGGCCGACCCGAAGGGCCACGTCGAGGCGAACGGCGCCAAATACGGTCCGGTCTACCGCACCCATCTTTTCGGCGAGACCAATGTCGTGCTGCTCGGGCCGGAAGCCAACGAGCTCGTGCTGTTCGACCAGCAGAAGCTGTTCTCGTCGACCCACGGCTGGAACAAGGTGCTTGGCCTGCTGTTTCCGCGCGGATTGATGCTGCTCGATTTCGACGAGCACCGGCTGCATCGCAAGGCGCTGTCGGTCGCGTTCAAATCCGGGCCGATGAAATCTTATCTCAGCGATCTCGACCACGGCATCGCAGGCCGCGTCGCGCAGTGGAAGGCCAAGCCCGGCGAGATGCAGCTCTATCCGGCGATGAAGCAGCTCACGCTCGATCTTGCCGCCGCGTCCTTCCTTGGCGCCGACATCGGACCCGAGGTCGACGAGATCAACCGCGCCTTCGTCGACATGGTCGCCGCCGCCGTCGCCCCGATCCGCCGGCCGCTGCCGGGCACCCAGATGGCGCGCGGCGTCGCCGGGCGCAAGCGCATCGTCGCCTATTTCAGTGAGCAGATCCCGCTCCGCCGCGCCAAACAGGGCGGCGAGGATCTGTTCTCGCAGCTCTGCCACGCCACCCATGAGGACGGCGCGCTGCTGTCCGAGCAGGACATCATCGATCACATGAGCTTTCTGATGATGGCGGCGCACGACACGCTGACATCGTCGCTGACCTCGTTCATCGGCGAGCTCGCGGCGAACCCGGAGTGGCAGGACAAGCTGCGCACGGAGGTTCAGGCGCTCGGGCTTGCCGCCGATGCTCCAAGCTCCTTCGACGATCTCGAAAAGATGCCGCTGTCGGAGATGGCCTTCAAGGAAGCGCTGCGGATCAAGCCGCCGGTGCCGTCGATGCCGCGCCGCGCGATGCGCGATTTCAGCTTCAAGGGTTTTACGATTCCCGCCGGCACCGCGATCGGCGTCAATCCGCTCTATACCCATCACATGAAGGAGATCTGGCCCGAGCCGGATCGCTTCGATCCGCTGCGCTTCACCGACGAAGCCCAGCGCAACCGCCATCGCTTCGCCTTTGTGCCGTTCGGCGGCGGCGCGCATATGTGCCTCGGCCTGCACTTCGCCAACATGCAGGCGAAATGCTTTGCGCGGCATTTCTTGCAGAACATCGAAGTGTCGCTGCCGCCTGGCTACAGGCCGGACTGGCAGATGTGGCCGATCCCGAAGCCGCGGGATGGGATGCGGGTGGTGGTGAAGGCGGTTTAGCCGCAGCTCTGGTAGGGTGGGCAAAGCGAAGCGTGCCCGCCCTGTTTCTCGATGCTCGAACAACGATGGTGGGCACGGCGCGCGAAGGGCGCGCCTTTGCCCACCCTACGGCTCCGCCTTCTACGCTCCCTGATCGAACGCCTTGCGCAAGGCCACATAGCCCTGCTGCTGCTGGGTCCAGTTGCGGCCGCCGGTGATGGCGCCGTCGATGACGAGGTCGTGGCCGTTGATGAAGCTGGACTCGTCGCTCGCCAGGAACACCGCGGCATGGGCGATGTCGTCGGGAAGGCCGGCGCGCGGGATCGGCTGCGCGGTCTTGTAGACATCGCGCATCACCGCCGGCGTCTTCTCGGCGGCCTCGGTGGACAGTCCGAGCGCCTTGCCAAAGATGCCGGTCGCGATTGCACCGGGCGAGATCGAGTTGACGCGCACGTTGGACTCGCCGAGCTCCATCGCCACGCATTTGGTGAGATGGATCACCGCCGCCTTGGCCGCGCCATAGACGACGGAGGACGAGAAGCCGGCCAGGCGGCCGGCAATGCTGCCATTGTTGATGATGCTGCCGGACCCCTGCTTCTTCATGTAAGGCGCGGCGTGCTTCATGCCGAGCATGACGCTGCGCACCAGCGTCGCCATCGCAGCGTCGAAGCGCTCGACCTCGAGGCCCTCGATGCCGCCGGTCTGGGCCGGACCGCCGGCATTGTTGAACAGGCAATCGATCCTGCCGAATTTCTCCACGGTGAGCGCGATCAGCGCCTGCATCTGCGCCTCGACCGTCACGTCCGTCTGACGGAAAACGCAGGCGACGCCGAGCTGCTTCGCCAGCGCCTCGCCTTCCGGTATGCGCCGGCCTGCGATCACAATTTTGGCACCTTCGGCAACGAAGACTTCTGCGGTACGCAATCCGATCCCGCTCGTCGCTCCGGTGATCACCGCAACCTTGCCGTCCAGCCTGCCCATGGAATGTTCCTGTTCTCGAACGTTTTGAAGCCAAATGGCGAACGCCGGTCGATGACGTCTCCGCGACAGCCGGAGCCGCGACAATCACTATTCCCGCGGGCTTCCACCAAGGCAAGCTTTGCTTGCGCGGATGACATGCGTAACATTCCCGACTGCCACTCGATTTTCGAACGCATATCGCGACTGGGCTGCGCATGGGGAAGCTGATCGACGAATTCCGCAGAGGCTGGCAGGGCGTGGCGCCGCCATCGCTCGGCCTTAGCATCGCCTTTGCGGTGGCTTGCCTCCTGGCCGCGACCCTGGCGCGCTGGGGCCTCGCGCAGGTGCGCCCCGACGTCTACTTCACGCCGTACTTTCCGGCCGTGTTCTTTGCCGCCGCCTTCGGGGGTTTAAGGATCGGCATCATCACGGCACTGGTCGGCGGCGTGCTTGGCGTTATCGTCAATTTCGGCGACGCCCATGCCGATCGCGCCAGGTTCGCCCTGCTGACACTTTATTGGGGCGTCTCGGCGCTTACCATCTGGGGTGTCGAGCATTATCGCACGATGCTGACGGAGCAGCGGCGGATCTCCAAGCGCCTGATCGAGGAAGAGGACTATCGCAAGCTCCTGGTCGACGAGCTCCAGCACCGGCTGAAGAACAAGCTGTCGACCGTGCATGCCGTGCTGCATCAGGTGCTGCATGACCAGCCGCAGGTCTGGGCCCGGATCGACCCGCGACTGCGCTCGCTGGCGGCAACCGACGATCTGATCTCGCGGATCGACAAGGCTGGCTGCGATATCCGCGACCTCCTGATCTCCGAGCTCGGCCCCTACGGCCATGTCCGCTTCACCCTCAACGGCGAGCGGCTGTTCCTGCCGCCGAAGCTCGCGGTCACGTTGTCACTAATGTTTCACGAACTCGCCACCAATGCTGGCAAGTACGGGGCCTTCTCTGCACCGCGCGGATTGTTGCAGGTGTCATGGACCGTCAGCGACGACCGTCTGACCGTTACCTGGGACGAGACCGAGGGACCGACTGTCGACAAGATTTCCGAGCCGGGCTTCGGCACCAAGCTGCTGAAATCGGCGCTGTCCGCCTTCGATGGCAAGACCGAGATCTCCTACCTGAAGACCGGGCTGCATTGCATCATGCAATGTCGCATTCCAAAGAGCGAATAGAACATGATGCGGTTAGTTCAAATGTCGCAACGTGGGAGGCGCGCTCCCTCCCCCCGCTTGCGGGGGAGGGTTGGGGAGAGGGTATCTCCGCGATCGAGAAACCGCGAAGAGGAGAGGACCCTCACCCGGCGCGCGGGACGATGCTTCATATCGCCCGGGACGCGCCGACCTCTCCCGCAAGCGGGAAAGGTGCACCGACCTCGCGGCCGACCGATTCTAGCCAAGCTCATCCTGCGCTAGACTCGTCTCAAACGAAAGCGCACCGCACGCTTCGCTTGCTCTTCCGCAAGCGCCGTTGACGCTCTGTTAATGACGATCGTCTGCGCGCGTCGCATCGCTGCGAAACACCCCCGTATTTCTTCGGACCCCTTAACCAAACCTAAGAGGGAATTGCGCAAAATCGCGTCCATTGCAAAGGCGCGCTGAAACAACAAGATTCATGACTTCTATGAACGACAACAAATATTTTGGCGCGTCCGAGGCCGAGCTCGGATTTCTCAAGGAAATCGTTAAATTGCTGCCGGCCGGCCTGACCGTGCAGGATGCGCAAGGCGAGCTTCTCCTGGTTAACGATGCTGCCGCAACCCAGCTCGGCATGGACGGCCGCCGGCCGTCACTCGATCTCGCGCAGCGTCGCGACGCTTGCCGGCGGGCACTGAACGCCGGCCAGGCCGTCATCGCTGAGGAAGCACTCCACGACGGCCCCGCGCGCCAGGTGCTGCTCACCACACATCGTCCGGTCCGTCTCGCCGGCCGCGACCTCCTGATCTCGGCCTCTGCCGACATCACCGAGCAGAAGAATTTCGAGGACCAGCTGTTTCGCTCGGCCTATTTCGACGAGCTGACCGACCTCCCCTCGCGGCGCGTGATCGAGCATCGCGCCAACAGCCTCTTGGCGCGCGATGGCGAGCGCTTTGCGCTTGCCTTTCTCGACGTCGACAATTTCAAGCACATCAACGACTATTACGGCCATGCCGTCGGCGATGCACTGCTGGCCGAGCTGTCGAAGCGGCTCGGGCGCGACTTGCGCGATTCCGACATGCTGTCGCGCATCTCCGGCGACGAATTTCTGCTGCTGCTGTCGCCGATCCAGAGCCAGGAGGAAGTCGCCGAATTCATGCAGGCGACGCTGGAGCGGCTGACCGCGCCGTTCTTCATCGACAATTCGGAGATCTTCGCCTCCACTTCGGTCGGCGTCAGCCTCTATCCGGATCATGGCCGCAACTTCGAGACGCTGCGCCAGAACGCCGACATCGCGATGTACCGCGTCAAGAACAACGGCAAGGGGTCTGCCGCGTTCTTCGATGCCGGCATGGAGCGCGAGGCGCTGGCGCGGATGAAGATCGAGCAGTCGCTGCGGCTCGCCATCCTCGAAAAGCGCTTCTGCTGCGCGTTCCAGTCCAAGGTCGATATCCGCACGCAGGCCGTGAAAGGCATCGAGGCGCTGGTGCGGTTGCGCGACGACGAGGGCGTCATCCAGGCGCCCGGCTCGTTCATCAACCTTGCGGTCGAGCTCGGGCTGATCGACGAGCTGACGCATCTGGTGCTCGCCGAGATCGTCAAGTCGATCGACCTGATCAACGACATGTTTGGCGCGGATGCGACCATCAGCATCAACGTCGCGGCCAAGCAGGCCGGCAACCCCGAATTCATGCGTAGCTTTGCGATCGCCCTGGAGGAGACCGGCTTTCCCAAGCGCTTCATGATCGAGGTGACCGAAGATGCCTTCGTCGCCAAGAATCATTTCCAGTCCGAGATCCTGCCGATGTTCCGCAAGCTCGGCGTCGGCATCTCGATCGACGATTTCGGCACCGGCTTCTCGTCGCTCTCGGCGCTCGCCGACATTACCGCCGACGAGATCAAGATCGACCGCTCCTTCATCACCGACATCCATAAGCGGCCGCGCAGCCAGGGCATCTTGCGCGCCATCGAATCCTTGAGCGAAGCGCTCGGGATGACGGTGATCGCCGAAGGCCTCGAATCCTACGAGGAGCTCGCCTATCTCCAGGCCGCGACCAAGATCCGCTATGCCCAGGGCTATTATTTCGCCCGCCCGATCTTCCTGGAAGAGCTGAAGCTCGCCACGCCCGCCTCCAGCGAGGCCCGCGTCAGCGTCGCCAGCCGGCCGACGCAGCAGAACCGCCAGGGCTATTCGCGCGCCAGCGGCTACCGGCGCTAGAGACCTAACGTTGTCCCACAACCTCGGTGTCGTCCCGGCGAAGGCCGGGACCCATAACCACAGGGAGCGGTTTGGCGGAGGCTGGCGATTACCAGCTCGCACCACGACATCGTCTGCGGCGTATGGGTCCCGGCCTTCGCCGGGACGACACTGGGACTGAGCCCCCGATCCAGGGATGGGTTCGCGCTGCCGATTTCCGTGGCAGGCGCGCGTCAAGACACTGTCACATGCGCTCCCTGCGAAGTCCGCCGGAAGGTGGAATTGCAATGTTCGCAGCGTTGTGCAAATCGCTGTGACCAAGGCATTTTAATCAAGGAGGAACCATCGTGCGTCGATCACTCATTTTAACGGCAGCTGTTCTCGGCCTGGCTGCGAGCTCCTCCGCTCGCGCCGAGGACCTCAAGGTCGCGCTGATCTATGGCAAGACCGGTCCACTGGAGGCCTATGCCAAACAGACCGAGACCGGCCTGCAAATGGGCTTTGAATACGCCACCAAGGGCACCATGACCCTCGACGGTCGCAAGATCGTCATCATCACCAAGGACGACCAGGGCAAGCCGGACCTCTCCAAGGCCGCGCTGGCCGAGGCCTATCAGGACGACAAGGCCGATATCGCGATCGGCACGACCTCGTCGGCCGCAGCGCTCGCCATTCTCCCGGTCGCCGAGGAGAACAAGAAAATCCTGATCGTCGAGCCCGCGGTGGCGGACCAAATTACCGGCGAGAAGTGGAATCGCTACATCTTCCGCACCGCGCGCAACTCCTCGCAGGACGCGATCTCGAACGCGGTCGCGATCGGCAAGCAGGGCGTCACGGTGGCGACGCTGGCGCAGGACTATGCCTTCGGCCGCGACGGCGTCGCCGCCTTCAAGGAGGCGCTCGCCAAGACCGGCGCGACGCTCGCCGCCGAGGAATATGCTCCGACCTCCACCACCGACTTCACCGCGGTCGGCCAGCGCCTGTTCGATGCGCTGAAGGACAAGCCGGGCCGCAAGGTGATCTGGGTGATCTGGGCCGGCGCCGGCAATCCGCTGGCAAAGCTCCAGGACATGGATCCGAAGCGCTACGGCATCGAGCTTTCGACCGGCGGCAACATCCTGCCGGCGCTCGCGGCCTATAAGGGCCTGCCGGGCATGGAAGGCGCGACCTATTATTACTATGACATTCCAAAGAACCCGGTGAACGACTGGCTGGTCGCCGAGCACCAGAAGCGCTTCAACGCGCCGCCGGACTTCTTCACTGCGGGCGGCTTTGCCGCCGCGATGTCCGTCGTCGCCGCCGTCACCAAGGCGAAGTCGACCGACACCGAGAAGCTGATCACCGCGATGGAAGGAATGGAGTTCGACACGCCGAAGGGCAAGATGGTGTTCCGGAAAGAGGACCATCAGGCGCTGCAGAGCATGTATCACTTCAAGGTCAAGGTCGATCCGAACGTCGCCTGGGCCGTGCTCGAGCCGGTGCGCGAGCTAAAGATCGAAGACATGGACGTTCCCGTCCGCAACAAGCGCTGAGTGCTTCACCTCTCCCATCGGGAGAGGTCGGCGCGAAGCGCCGGGTGAGGGATACCGCCCTCCCGTGGGACCTGAGCCCCCTCACCCGATTTGCACTGGACGATGCTCCGCATCGCCAGGAGCAAATCGACCTCTCCCCTCCGGGGAGAGGTGAACCGATGGACCAACCCGGTTTGCAAGAATGACGCTGACCCTCGAAACCCGCGACCTCACCATCCGCTTCGGCGGCCATGTCGCAGTCAACAACGTCACTTGCGGCTTCCGCCCGGGCGAGCTCACCGCGATCGTCGGCCCGAACGGCGCCGGCAAGACCACCTATTTCAACCTGATCTCGGGTCAGCTGCGCGCCTCCTCAGGCCACATCCTGTTCGGCGGCGCCGACATCACCGGGCATTCCGCGCCCTTGCGCACCCGCGCGGGCCTGGGCCGCGCATTTCAGCTCACCAACCTCTTCCCGAACCTCACCGTGGAAGAAAATGTCCGCCTCGCCGTGCAGGCGGCTGACGGCACCCATTACGACATGCTGCGGCCCTGGATGGTTCGCCGGGACCTGATCGCGCGGGCCGACGCCATTCTCGACCAGGTTGCGCTCGGCAATCGCCGCGGCGTGGCTGCGACGGCGCTGTCGCATGGCGACCAGCGCAAGCTCGAGGTCGCGCTGATGATCGCGCTGGAGCCAAAGGTGTTCATGTTCGACGAGCCGACCGCCGGCATGAGCATCGACGAAGTGCCGATCGTGCTCAACCTGATCGCACAGCTCAAGCAGGACAGGAGCAAGATCATCCTGCTGGTCGAGCACAAGATGGACGTGGTGCGCTCGCTCGCCGACCGCATCATCGTGCTGCATAACGGACAACTTGTCGCGGACGGCCCGCCGGCCGAGGTGATCGCCTCGCCGATCGTGCAGGAGGCCTATCTCGGCGTCGCACCCAAGAAAGCTGCGGAGGGCGCAGCATGACCGATCTGCTCAAACTCTCCGGCGTGCACACGCATATCGGCCGCTATCACATCCTCCAGGGCATCGACCTCGCGGTCCCGCAGGGGCAGGTCACGATGCTGCTCGGCCGCAACGGCGCCGGCAAGACCACCACGCTGCGCACCATCATGGGCCTCTGGCAGGCCTCGCAGGGTGAGATCAGCCTCGCCGGCGAGCGCATCGAGAGCCGCGCCACGCCCGATATCGCCCGCCTCGGCGTCGGCTACGTGCCGGAGAGCATGGCGGTGTTCTCCGATCTCACCGTGAAGGAAAATCTCGTTCTCGCCGCCCGCGACGGGCCGATGGACGACAAGCAGCTCGAGTGGATCTTCGGCTTCTTCCCGGCGCTGCGCCGGTTCTGGCTGTCGCGCGCGGGAAGCCTGTCCGGCGGGCAGAAACAGATGCTCTCGATCGCGCGCGCGATCATCGAGCCGCGCAAGCTCCTGCTGATCGACGAGCCGACCAAGGGGCTCGCGCCCGCCATCGTGGTGGCACTGATCGAGTGCCTGAAGGAGATCAAGCGCAAGGGCGCGACGATCTTGCTGGTCGAGCAGAATTTCTTTGCCGCCCGCGAGCTCGGCGACGTCGTGCTGGTGATGGACAACGGCACCATCGTCCATCGCGGCGAGATGGCGGCGCTGGCCGCCGACGTGCCGCTGCAAGAGCGGTTGCTCGGCCTGAGCCTGGAGGCGCATCAGTGACTGACCTTGCCGCAACCGATCCGCTACCGAAGCCGAAGCGCGACCTCGCGCCGATCCTGCTGCCGGTCGCGCTCGCGCTGATCATGATCCCGCTGGTCGGCTCGCCCTCGACCTGGCTGACGCTGACCGCGGCAAGCCTCGCCATGGGCATGATGATCTTCATCATGGCCTCGGGCCTCACACTCGTGTTTGGCCTGATGGACGTGCTCAATTTCGGCCATGGCGCCTTCATCGCGGTCGGCGCCTATGTCGCAACCCTGGTGTTCGCGCCGTTCGCGGCCTCGGTGCAGGCGGATTCGCTCTGGGTGAACCTCGCGGTGCTGGCGCCGGCGGCGCTGCTGTCGATGGCCGTTTCCGGCGCGCTTGGCCTGGTGGTCGAGCGCGTGCTGATCCTGCCGGTCTATGGCCAGCATCTGAAACAGATCCTGATGACGACCGGCGGGCTCATCGTTGCGGAACAGACGCTCTATGCGCTGTGGGGCCCGCAGATCATCCCGATGCCGCTGCCGACCTCGCTGCGCGGCTCCTTCATCTTCGGCGATGTCGCGATTGCAAAGTACCGCGTGCTGGCGATGCTGATCGGGCTTGCCGTCTTCATCGCGATCCAGCTCGTGCTCAACCGCACCAAGCTCGGCCTCCTGATCCGCGCCGGCGTCGAGAACCGCGAGATGGTGGAGGCGCTCGGCTATCGCATCCGCCGCCTGTTCCTCGGCGTGTTCATGACGGGATCGGCGCTCGCCGGCCTCGGCGGCGTGATGTGGGCGCTCTATCGCGAGCAGGTTCACGCCTCCATGAGCGACGAGCTCACCGTCCTGATTTTCGTCGTCGTCATCATCGGCGGGCTGGGCTCGATCGGCGGCTGCTTCATCGGCGCGATTCTGGTGGCGATGGTTGCCAATTACGGCGGCTTCCTGGTGCCGAAACTCGCCCTCGTCTCCAACATCCTGCTGATGGTCGCCGTTCTGATGTGGCGGCCGCGCGGCCTCTATGCGGTGACCAGCCGATGATGCTTCTCTCCGGCGACCCGCCGCGCAGCCGTGTGCTCACGCTCGTTCTCGTCGTCATCATCCTGGCGCTGGCGGCGACGCCGTTCCTGTTCCCCGGCGCCAAGGCGCTGAACGTCGCGGCGAAGATCTGCGTCTTCGCGGCGCTCGTTGCGTCCTACGATCTGCTGCTCGGCTATACCGGTTCGGTGTCGTTCGCCCACACCATGTTCTACGGCATCGGCAGCTACGCGATCGCAATCGCGCTCTACGGCATGGGCCCGACCTGGACCGCGGTCGCAACCGGCATCGTCGTCGGCCTGCCGCTGGCCGCGCTGCTCGCGCTCGCCATCGGCCTGTTCTCGCTGCGGGTCGCCGCGATCTTCTTTGCCATGATCACGCTCGCGGTCGCTTCGGCCTTCCAGGTGCTGGCCTCGCAGCTGTCATGGCTGACCGGCGGCGAGGACGGGCGCAGTTTCCAGCTGCCCGAGCTGCTGCGGCCCGGCACGGTGCTGATCTCCAGGAACCTGCTCGGCTTCGAGATCAACGGCCGCATCCTGACCTTCTATCTGTTGTTCGCGGTCTCGGCCCTGATGATCCTGGCACTGTTGCGCGTGGTGAACTCGCCGTTCGGACGCGTGCTCCAGGCGATCCGCGAGAACCGGTTTCGCGCCGAGGCGCTCGGCTTCCGCACCGTGTTCCATCTGACCTATGCCAACTGCCTCGCCGCGCTGGTCGCCGCCGGCGCCGGCATCCTGAACGCGCTGTGGCTGCGCTATGCCGGCCCCGACACCTCGCTCAGCTTCTCGATCATGCTGGACATCCTGCTGATGGTGGTGATCGGCGGCATGGGCACGATCTACGGTGCGATCATCGGCGCCACGATCTTCATCCTGGCGCAAAACTATCTGCAATCGCTGATGGGCGTCGCCTCCAAGGCGGCCTCGGAGGCCGGCCTGCCGCTGTTGCCGGGATTGCTGCATCCCGACCGCTGGCTGCTGTGGCTCGGGCTGCTCTTCATCGCCAGCGTCTATTTCTTCCCGACCGGCGTGGTCGGGCGTCTCCGCAATGTGGGCGGCGACAAGGGCACGGGCGCCTCGCATTAGGCAGCGGTTAATGATGCAGCGCAGCGGTTGTTGCGGACGCCGTGCAACTGCGGAGCGATTCGCGCCCTGCTCGATGCCGGCGCGATCGCGCAAACGGATTAATCCTTAGGTAACTGGCTTTCCTAAGCTTTGGGCCATCTGTGCGGTGTATTTCTGTTCCTCCAGGGGGAGGCAATGCGCCACGCAGTTTCAGGGATGGCAGCCAAACTGTCGCTAGCCGCGAGGAGCGGCTGGGACGCTGCCATGCGGCGCAGCCCGGTGCTGTGGCTCATCCTGTCAGGCGCGCTGTTAGTCGCCGGCATCTTCACCGCCACCACCATGGTGATCGGCGACTTCCGCGAGCGCGCCCTCGCCAACAACGAACGAGAGCTGGAGAATACGGTCCTCCTGTTGACCCGCCACTTCGATCAGCAGTTCGAGGATTCCGAGACCGTCGCCGCCGATCTGATCTCGCAGATGAACCTGCCGGACATCAGCTCGCCCGAGACATTTCGCGAGCGCATGTCGGGCGCCGACGCGCACCGCATGCTCGCGAACAAGATCAGCGCCGTGAACTATCTCGGCGACATCGCGATCTACGACATCAACGGGGACATCATCAACTGGTCGCGAAACGAGCCTCTGCCGCGCATCAACATCTCGTCGCGGAGCTACTTCCAGACCTTCAAGTCCAACCCCCGATCCGAACCGGTGCTGCTGGAAACCGTGCGGAGCTTTCTCATCGACAAATGGACCACCGTGGTTGCACGCCGCTTGACGAGCCCGGCAGGCAAGCTGCTCGGCATCATGGTGCGGCGGATCGATCCTGAGAGCTATCAGAAATATTTCTCCTCTGTGGCGCTCGGAAGCGGCGCCGCCATCTCGCTGTTCGACCGCCGCGGCACGATGCTGGCGCGGCACCCTCACGTCGAGGAACTGATCGGCAAGAGCTACGCCAATGGGCCGTTGTTGCAGAAAATCCTGGCCGAAGGAGGCCAGCAGACGCTGCGGATCGAGAACAGCCCGATCGACGGCCAGGGGCGCCTGGGCGCGGGGGCGCCGCTTCGGCATTTCCCGATCATCGTCATCGCGACCAATACGATGGAATCGGCCCTTGCAGATTGGCGCGAGCAAACCCGGTTCATGATCACCGCGGCCACGCTGGCGGCAACAATCATCGCGCTGATCCTGTTCCTGATCATCCGCCAGATCAACCGGCAGAACCGCGAGGCCCAGCAGCGTCTCGAGGCGGAGCGGCAGCGGCTCGACACCGCCTTGAACAACATGTCTCAGGGCCTGATCCTGTACGACGCGGCGGGATACATCGTCACCTGCAACCGGCGCTATGCCGACATGTTCGGCCTCTCCAGCGAAATCATCAAGCCCGGCTGCCACATCCGCCAGGCGATGTATCATCGTAAGGAGCGCGGCGCGTTCGATGGCGACGTCGAGGCGTTCTGCGCCGATGTCATGAGGGTCGTCGCCGAACGCAAAGTCTCCACCCGGACCCACGAGCTGCCGAACGGCCGCGCCTTCCAGGTCATCAACACCCCGCTCGCGCAAGGCGGCTGGGTCGCGACCATTGAGGAGATCACCGAGCGGCGCAATCTGGAGCAGGAGCGCGACCGCAACTACACGTTCCTGCGCGAGATCATCGACCACATCCCGTCGCAGATCACGGTGAAGGATGCCCGGACGCGGCGCTATCTGCTGGTCAACCGGATTGCCGAGGAGACCTTCAAGGACGCGGCCGAGACGCTCGTCGGCAAGACCGCCGCCGATATCCTGCCGGAAGCGGACGCCGACATCGTCACGTGCGACGATGACGCCGTGCTGCACTCGCCCGACTGGCTGTTGCTCAAGGAGCAAAGCTGGCAAACCCCGGCCGGAGGCCAGCGCCATACCATCTCGAAGCGCATCGGCATCCGCGACAAGGCCGGTGAGCCGCGCTACATCATCAACGTCATCGAGGACGTCACGGAACGGCGAAAGACGGACGAGAAGATCGCCCACATGGCGCATTACGATGCGCTCACCGACCTGCCGAACCGGGCGCTGTTCCGCGAGCAGATCGAGCGCGAGCTCACGAAGGTCGCCGGCGGCGAGCAGTTTGCGCTGCTCTATATCGACGTCGACGAGTTCAAGGGCATCAACGATTCGCTCGGTCACCATGTCGGCGACGAGCTGCTGAAGGCGATCGCGGACCGCATCCGCGGCTGCCTCAAGCCGGGCGACCTGATCGCGCGGCTCGGCGGCGACGAATTCGCCGTGATCCAGACCGGAGTAGAATCCTCCGCCGACGTGCTCGCCTTCGTGACGCGGATCCATGAAGCGATCCGCCGCCCCTATCACTGCCTCGGCCATCAGCTCTCGACCGACGCCAGCATCGGCATCGCGCTCGCGCCGCAGGACGGCACCGATCTCGACCAGCTCGTCAAGAACGCCGACCTCGCGATGTACGGCGCCAAGGCGGAAGGGCGGCGCACCTACCGCTTCTTCGTGCCGGAGATGGATGCGAGCGCGAAGGCCCGCCTCACCCTGGAGCAGGATTTGCGCCAGGCGCTGGTCGATGGCGGTTTCGAGATTCACTACCAGCCGCTGGTCAATCTGCGTTCGGGCGACGTTTCCGGCTGCGAGGCGCTGTTGCGCTGGCGCCATCCCGAGCGGGGCATGGTGTCGCCGGCCGAATTCATTCCGATCGCCGAGGATACCGGCCTGATCAACGAGCTCGGCGACTGGGTGCTGCGCACCGCCTGCAACGAGGCCGCGACCTGGCCTGCCCATGTACGGCTCGCGGTCAACGTCTCGCCGGTGCAGCTCAAATGCGACACGCTGGCGCTCAAGATCGCCGGCGCGCTGGCCGCTTCCGGGCTCGAGCCGTCGCGGCTCGAGCTCGAAATCACCGAGGCCGTGCTGATCCGCGACGACGAGGCGGCGCTCTCGATCCTGCATCAGTTGCGCGCGATCGGCGTGCGCATCGCCCTCGACGATTTCGGCACCGGCTATTCGTCGCTGAGCTATCTGAAGCGCTTCCCGTTCGACAAGATCAAGATCGACCGCTGCTTCGTCGCCGACATCGCCGATGCCGGTGGCGCACCCGTGATCGTGCAGGCGGTGGTGAACATCGCCTCCGCCAGCAACATGACCACGGTCGCCGAAGGCGTCGAGACCGAGGCACAGCGCGAGATGCTGCGCACGCTCGGCTGCACGGAGATGCAGGGCTATCTGTTCAGCAAGCCGAAGCCGGCGGCCGAGGTCCGAAAACTGTTCGGCCCGGGCGATGCGATGCCCGTGGCGGCGGTGGCCTGAGATGGCAAAATCTCCCAAAACCACCATCGACGTGGCGCATTCCTACGCGGTGCGGCTGATGCAGCATCTGGTGGTGCCGACCTTCGTGATCGACCCCAGGCGCCGCGTCGTGATCTGGAACCGCGCCTGCGAGCGGCTGACCGGTGTCGCCGCCTCGGAAGTCATCGGCACGACAAAACACTGGCAGGCCTTCTACGAGACCAAGCGCCCTTGCCTGGCCGATCTGGTCGCGCTCGACCGCCCGGAGCAGCTGCCGGAATATTATTCGGAATACGCCGCGCGCGGCCACAACGGGCTCGGCTTTTCCGCGGAAAACTGGTGCGTGATGCCGAAGCTCGGCAGCCAGCTCTATCTCGCGATCGATGCCGGCCCGATCCATGACGAGGCCGGCAATCTGATCGCCGTCGTGGAGACGCTGCGCGATCTCACCGACCAGAAGCGCGCCGAGACGGCGCTGAAGGAGCTCGCCACCAAGGACGGGCTGACCGGGCTTTCCAACCGCCGCTCCTTCGACCAGATGCTGATGACCGAATGGGCCCGCGCCCAGCGCACGCAAAAGCCCTTGGCACTGCTGTTCGTCGACGTCGACCATTTCAAGCTGTTCAACGACCGCCACGGCCACCAGACCGGCGACGAATGCCTGCGCGCGGTGGCTCATGTCGTCAGCCGGCATGCGGTGCGGCCGCTCGACCTCGCCGGCCGCTATGGCGGCGAGGAATTCGCGCTGATCCTGCCCGATATGAGCTGCGATGACGCCTGCGCCATCGCCGAGGAGATCCGCTGTGCCGTGATGGCCTTGGCGATCGCCCATGGCGCCGACGGCGCGGGAGATCACGTCACCCTCAGCGTCGGCGTCGCAGGCCACGTCCCGGGTGAGAGCGACGGCGGCCCCGACCGGCTGCTAGGGGCGGCCGACCAGGCGCTCTATGCCGCCAAAAGGCTCGGCCGCAACCGCGTCATTTGCGCAGATCGGATGCTGGCCGAATTCGTGGGCCTTGGCCGGGAAAGCCTGCCGGTTCCTGCCCCGACGGCCCGCAAAACCGCCTAGAATGACGCGGCGAGACCGGTTGCCCGCCCCTCGCCAATCGGCTAAATGAGCCCCACTGCACCCGTAGCTCAGCTGGATAGAGCGTTGCCCTCCGAAGGCAAAGGTCACACGTTCGAATCGTGTCGGGTGCGCCAGTAAAATCAGCAACTTAGATCAATCCTATGGTTTCGCGCGTCGCGCCTGGGCAGCGGTTGCAAAAATCCGTCAATTCGCCTGAGGCCGCAAAGTGAGCTGCCGCACGAGGGTCCGGGCGCGAAGGTGTTACTTTCATGACGCCGTCGACCTCGTCGCAATGCCTGACAGCGGTTCCCCGAGCACAACCAACGCGATCAGAAGGATGATGACCCCGGCCGGCAGCCGACCAGATAGCCGGCCGAAAAGCCCGGCGGATGGACTTAATTATTCGGGTCTGACACCATGAAGCACATAGGGCGGCGTCCCGCTATCGAAGCGAATTGGGTTGGCTCCCATCGCTTTAGGAGGTGCAGTGACCATGGCTGAAATACTTTGCGCAGATCGCCTAAGGAACGACTGCGCCCTGCTCTTGCGCCGCAACGATTTTCCGCGTCCTCGCGCAATCCACTCGCGCGCTGTTCAGTAATTTCTTCGCATAAGGGTGTTCAGCACGATGCCGAATACTTTCGACCTCGACGCTTACCTCGGCCGTATCAACTACACTGGCCCGCGCACGCCGACCTACGAAGCCCTGGCTGGAATCCTCGCGGGCCACGTCGCGCACATCCCCTTCGAAATCTTTGACATCCTCCTCGGCCGCCCGATCAGGCTGGATCCCGAAGGACTGAAAGCCAAGATCATCACTGCCCGTCGCGGCGGACATTGCGTCGAACACGCAACCCTCATGTATGCCGCCCTGCATGCGATCGGCTTCAATCCTGTCAGGCACTCGTCCCGCGTCGTTTTCTTCAAGCCCCGTCATGAGAGCGTGCGGGAGCACATGTTTCTCTCGGTCGCGGTCGATGGCGCCACCTACGTGGTCGATCCCGGCTTCGGTCCCTTTGCCTGCCCGCACCCGATACCCGTTGACGGCACTCCCGTGCCGATCAGCGCCCCAACCCACAGGCTTGCCCACGAAGGCAATGATTGGATTCTCTACGTGATCCGTAACGGCGGGGAGACGCGAGGATGGATATCCAAGATGGAGGAGGAGTACCCGGTCGATTTCGAGATGATGCACTATTACCTCGTCAGTCACCCGCATTCTTTCTACACGCACAACCTTGTCGCCAGCGCCGTCACGAAGGAAGGCCGCATCAACATCACGAACCAGGAGGCCAGCTTCATCCGTGATGGCGCGGCTCAACCGGTTCAACTCGCCGACCGCAAGGCGTTGCGCCTGCTCGTCTCACAGCACTTCGGGTTCGACCTTCCCGAACTGGAAACGATGAAAGTCGACGGCGTGCCCGGCTGGCTATAGCCGACAGCACCGCACGGAAGGCTGGCGACCTCGGCACGTGGCCTCTGGCTGCGATATTTTGTTTCTGAATGTTTCTATCAGTTGCCTGGCAATATCAGGCAACCTGCACCGCGTCATGCCGAAGGCTCCGCGCCAGCTCCCATTTCTACCACGGCTCAACCGGGCGAACCCAACAGCCAGGGCGAACCCAGGACTGGATAACATTTGGGGGCGATTTCACCTCAAATCCATCACAAGCACGGAAAGCCAGCATGACCTCGATTTCGGCGCTCTCCTCACACCACCACCGCACATCGCCGCTGCAGCGGCTGCAAGACGAACTGCAATCGGAAGTCTCCTCCGGCGCGATCAGCTCGACCGATCAGTCGGCGCTGTCGTCGGCGCTCAGCGACATCGATACCGCCTTGCAGTCAGGCGACGCGAGCGATCAATCCGGCAGCGGCACGTCATCGCCCGACGCCGTCAAGTCGAAGATCGATGATCTCATCCAGCAGGAAGTCTCGTCCGGCAAGCTGACCGACCAGCAGGCCACCGAGCTGCAAGGTGTTTTCAAGGCGGCGTTTTCCGATGGACCGGATGGAGCCGGCGGAGCGGGTGGGCCGCCGCCCGGCGGGCCTCCTCCGGCTGGCGGCCCGCAGGGTTCGTCGAGTGGCAATTCGGTGGTGGACTTGCTTCAGCAATTCCTTCAGTCGCTGAAAGACGCGCTCACGGGCTCGACCTCCTCGAGCACCACGGCATCAACCGACACGACGACGACCAGCGCGTCGTCTGCGACCAGCAGCATCGACAGTTCGTCGAGTGGCAGTTCGACAACGGACCTGCTCGAGCAATTCCTTCAGTCGCTGAAAGACTCGCTCACGGATCCGACCTACAGCGCGACGGGATCAGGCAACACCACGAACGCGAACGACCCTTCGCTTTCCGGTGTGATTCTCAACGAGAAAGTCTGACGACGGCCGCAATCATGCGGCTGGCTTGCGTTCCGATCGCGACGTCCGGACGGGGGCCGCACGCGGCCCTCGTTTTCGTGCCAACGGCTCAAGTCGGGAATTTGTCGCCGAACATCGGCAGGCCGCTGCGCGACTGCGCCTGCGTTGCTTCGTCCTGGATCACGTCCCAGTGCTCGGCGAGCACATCGTCTTCCATGCGCACGATGTCCGCGACGACCCACGCCGCCGGCAGGCCGATGCCGCTGAACCGCCCGTGGAGAATGACGAAATCGCCCGTTGCCGCTGCGACGTGATTCTCGTAGCGCAGCGTCGCGGGCAAGCCCTTGATCAGATCGAACAGACCCTCACGTCCAGGCGGAATATGTGCGCTGTGCTGGATGTAGCGTGGCGACCAGAACCGCTCGGCGGCAGCGTAGTCACGCTTGTTGAAGAGCGTATCAAACGCATTCAGGACGATCTGGACGCGGCCACCTTCGCCGGACGTAATCATGGTCATTCTCCTTGTCGAATCCTGGGGTTACTTCCGGACCAAAGGGATTTGCAGATTGGTCGGCCGGTTCTGCTCGGTATCGAACCCGCGGCCGTCGATATTGCGCGCGCCCCAGAACAGCAGGTCGCCCCTGAGATAGACCAGGTCGTACTCCATGAAGTTCGTTCCCTCCTTGAGACCAAAGGGAACGAAGGTCTTGCCGAAGATGCTCTGCGACGCATTGACGGCCCAGGGCGCGTACCCGGCTGACGCGACCTTGTTCAGCAGATCGGCAAATCCCTGCACCAGCGGCGTCACCTCGTAGGTCTCGTCGGCAATGAAGTCGACTTTCTGCGCGCCGGGCGCGATCGGATGCGCACCTTGCCACTGCATGTGCCCGCCGATCTTGATGCGCGCCAACGGCACGGCCCCGTAGGGGTCGGCCGAGTTGATGATCTCGAGCTCGAACCGGTCGGATGGCAGATATCTGAAGGCGCGCTTGAGATAGAACGGCTTCAGCGTGCCGTCGGCGTTCTTGCTTGCGCTGGGCCGCACCTCGGGCGCGATGCTTTCCCAGTTTCCGAGCAACGACCCTTTGATCTTGGTGACGTCCGTTTCCATGGCTGCTCTCGCCTGGTTGGGTGGAGACTGCGCCGCAGCCCCACCGATATCTGCCATCACCAGAAGCGACAGCAGCAACGCTTTAACGCCGTGACACATGTGCGTGCTTTCCTCTCGCCCGGAGCAGCGCGTGCCTCTGCAAGCCCGCGCATGCCCTGCCTCGCAGGCAGCCCCCGGATACGGCTCTCGCTCTGCTATAGAAGCTGCTAGCGGGCCTGAAAAAGACTTTGTAGGCTGGCCCCATGCCTGTGAGACATGGGAGATTGGGATGGAGCTCCGGCATCTTCGCTACTTCATCGCCGTCGCCGACGCCGGTAGCCTGACCGTTGCGGCCGAGCAGAAACTCCACACGTCGCAGCCCTTCCCTCAGTCGGCAGATCCGGGATCTGCTGCTGCTGTCACGAGTCGGCAAGCTCGCGGGGACGTCGTAGCCGCGCCGAGCCGTCGACCGCCACCGACCGCGCGCGGCGCGCCTGCATCGCGAGTCGAACGTTACTCGCTCCTGACCTCGCCAACCGAGAGCGCGCAGATCCGTGACAGATGCGTGTAGGGCAGACCAGTCTCTTTCGCCCAGGCATTGAACTGCGCCTGCACCTTGGCGAGGTCTCCCTTGGACTTGACCTCTTCTGCGATGTCGAGGCCGGCCTCGCGGAGGCAGGCAACGACATCCCTGGAGGCGACAAAACCGTCCCAGCCGACGAAGCGCAGCAGCATCTGGCCGGTGTTGCCGCCGAGCCGGCTGCCGCGCTTGGTGAGGAGATCGAGCAGGCCGATTTCATCGGACGGCGGCCATTTCGCCAGGAACTTGCCGAAGCTGCCGTGCTCCCTGGCGATTTCCTGCACGAAGGCGGCGTTCTCGCGTACCGACATGATCTTGGCGCCGTTGCGCACGATGCGCGCGTCGCGCGAGAGGCCTTCCCAATAGTCCTCCGGCTGGAAGCTGAGCTTGGCCGGCGAAAAGTGCAGGAAGGCGTCTTCAAAGCCATCCCACTTCGCATCGATCACGCTCCAGGCAAAGCCCGCGCAAAACACCCGCTTGGCCATCTCAGCAAGAATGCGGTCGTCGCCGAGCCTGGCGAGCCGCTTCAAATCGGGCTTGTCCGGCATCAGCGCCTCGAGCGCCTTGGCGCCGCCCTTGCGTTTCTCGGCGCGCGCGCGAATGGTCTTGAACGAGGTCATGCGGTCACCGCGTTGAGGGCGCGCCACGACATCAGAATTCGACGATCCGGTCCAGCCCTGCGACGCACCGACACTTGCATCGGCGCCGACGCCGCAGCATGCTTTGGTCGGCCGAAGGATTTGCGGCCGTGCTGGTCTGCTTCTTGCTTTTCAAGATTCTGGGATTCTCAAACATTTTCAATCTCTCACGGACGGATTTCTAATGCGCTGCCTGGTCGTGGCCGACCTGCACTATTCGCTGCCGCAATTCGACTGGCTGGTCAGCGCGGCTGCGCAATTCGACCTCGTGATCTTTGCCGGCGATGCGCTCGACATCGGCTCGATGGTGGATTTCCGTGCCCAGATCGTGGTGGTGAAGAAGTACCTGGCGCTGCTCGCGGCGCAGACCAAGGTCATCCTCTGCTCCGGCAATCACGACCTCGACGAGCGCAACGCGGAGGGCGAGAAGGTCTCACGCTGGATCTCGGAGGTGCGCGAGCTCGGGATTGCCTGCGACGGCGACAACATCGCCATCGGCGACACGCTGTTCACGGTGTGCCCGTGGTGGGACGGGCCCCTGGTCAAGCAACGCATCGCCGAGCAGCTGCGCGACGCTTCCGTCAACCGCCCATCGCGATGGATCTGGGCGCATCACGCGCCGCCGGCGAATTCCCCGACCAGCTGGGGCGGCAAGCGCTTCTTCGGCGATGTCGAGCTGGTGCAGTGGATCATGCAATATCAGCCGTCGATGGTGATCTCGGGCCACGTGCACCAGTCGCCCTTCATCAAGGACGGCTCGTGGTTCGACCGATTGGGCCAGACCTGGGTCTTCAATGCCGGCCTGCAACCGGGCCGGCCGCCGACGCACATCGTGCTTGATCTCGATGCGAACAAGGCGTTCTGGCTAGCCGCGGGCGAGGGCCGATGGATCGACCTCAGCGCGCCGCTGAAGCGGCCGGCCGCCATGATCGTGGATCCGCCGGACTGGCTCACATCCTTGGGTCGGATTGCCGATCCGAGCCTGGCGAGACCTCAAGCGGCGGCAGGTTGATCATGCTCTGGAGCACCTCGCCGACCATGGCGAGATGGGTGCCATGGCCGGCATATTGCCGCTTGAGATCGGCGAGATAGGTGTTGGCGACGTTGAGCCGCTGCGCCAGCATGCGCGCGAGCAGCAGCGCCACCTCCGGCTCCTGCTTGAGGAATGAGGCGGCGTCCTCGAACTCGTAAATGACAGTATCGGAGCAGGCCCGCACCGTCGCGGTGTGCGGCAGTCCGAGCAGCACGGACATCTCTCCGAGCACTGCGCCGGGCTCGGCGATGGTGGCGACCACCATGTCACCCTTGAGCACCTCGAGCTTGCCGCTCATCAGCACATAGAGACGGCCGGAGGAGGTGCCGCCTTCGATGACCAGATGCATGCCGGCGGCAACCTGCCGCTCTGTTCCGCCGGTGCAATAATCCAGAACTGCGCGCATCTTGCGAAAGCTCCTGCCGCGGGAGCTTACTAGAGCACGATCCGTGCCACGCGGCAAATCATGGCATGTCATGCACGGGAGAGTGAAGGCACCTCGGCCGGCATGATCGCCTGGAGGCCGCCGAAGCGGCGCTCGCGACCGTGGAAGGAGGCCAAGGCCGCAGCGAGGTCGGCCGCGTCGAATTCCGGCCACATCCGCTCGGTGAAGTGCAGCTCGGCATAGGCGCCTTCCCAAAGCAGGAAGTCGGACAACCGCTTCTCGCCGGAGGTGCGGATGATGAGATCGACGTCGCGCAAACCGGCCTCGCCGGTGACGAGCTGAGAGAACGCCTCGCGGGTGAGGCTCGTCAGCGCGGCCGCCTTGGCCGCGGCGTTGAGGATGGCGTCGCGCGCGGAATAGTCGACGGCGATGCGCAGATGAAGTGTGCTGCCGTGTGCGGTGGCGTCTTCGGCACGCGCGATCGCCGTGGCGATTCCGTCCGGCAGACGGTCGCGGCGGCCGATCACGGAAAGGCGCACGCCGTTCCTGACCAGGCTCTGCACCTCGTTGGCGAGATAAAAGCGCAGCAGCGTCATCAGCGCACCGACCTCGGCCTTGGGCCTGCGCCAATTGTCGGTGGAGAAAGCGTAGAGCGTCAGCGTGCCGATGCCCTGCTTCGGCGCGGCCTCGACGATGCGGCGGATGGTCTCGACGCCGGCCTCGTGGCCGCGCACGCGCGACAGGCCGCGCCGCGTGGCCCATCGGCCGTTGCCGTCCATGATGATGCCGACATGAAGCTTCTCGCTGTGGGACGTGACGTCACTTTGCATTGCAAAGTCTCCAGTCAAAAAAGGGAGGATCAGGTCGAAAGGATGCCGAGGCGTCCGAGCGGCGGCGCCTCGCGGCCGGCGGCTCTCGCCGCATCGCGCACCAGCCGCTCGAGCACCGCGAGATAGTCGAGGAAACGCCTGCGGCCGGTCTTGGTCAGGCGGCAGGTGGTGTGCGGGCGGTTGCCCTCATAGCCCTTGGTCACCTCGACGAGGCCGGCCTCCTGAAGCACGGCGAGGTGCCGGCTGAGATTGCCGTCGGTGAGACCACAGAGCTGCTTGAGATCGGCAAACGCCAGTCCCTTCGGATGCGCCATCAGCGAGCTCAGAAGCCCGAGCCTCGCCTTCTCGTGGATCACGCGGTCGAGCCCTTCATAGGAGAACGGCGCGCTGTCAGTCTTCGACATCATTGTCTCCGGACGCGAAATACAGAATGGTTGCCATCACCGACTGACCGATCACGAAGGGCAGCCCCATGGTCCAGGGCGACAGCGTGTGGGTCTGGCTCGCGTGCACCACCACCGCAAAACCCGAGATGAAGTACCAGGCGCCGGCGAACGCCACGCTGCGCGGCAGCGAGCGGACGGATGCGAAAATGCCGAGCGACACCAGGATCTGCCACAGCCCCGGCAAGAACCACAGCGTCTCGGCGGCGAACTTCCACATCACCACCGCCAGCAGGACGCCAGCGACGCCGGCGGGCAGGAACTGCTCGACGGCCTGGTGGATCATCGCATCCGCAAGGCCGGAATGATGCCGGCGCGAGCGAGCGCGCATCTCGACCCAGATCATCAGGCCGGAGAGCGCTGCGGCAACGAACCAGCCGAGGAAGAAGCCGAGCGGCTGACTGCTGGGATCGCCGAGCAGCCAGAATTGAAGGATCGCGGTGATGAGCGCGACGGCACCGGTCGCAGCCATGGTCGCCGGGCCGTAGCCGCGGAATGCCGTGCCGGCCGCAATCTGGCTGCGGATCGCCACGATATCGGCCAGCGCCTTGTCGAGATCGCGCATCGGCAACGCCAAAACCTCGCTCCACCCAAGCTTGCGGACCGGCTCACCCGGTCACTTTGTATCGCAAAGTATACCGCGTCACAAAGCAAACGCAAGCGGGAAGGTCTTAACGGGGAGATGACATTCACCGGGGACAACTGCGGGTTGCGCCGAGCCCGTGACGGCGGATATGATGGCCGCATAAGCGTGCTGGGGGGAAGTCATGTGGCTTAGATCGTTCGCCGTCGTCTCGCTGTTTCAGGCAAGTCTTGCGTTAGGTCTTGGCGGTGTGGCACATGCGGCGGGGCCGTTTGGCTCCGTCAACGTCGGCAACTGGATCGGCGGCGCCTTCAGCAACGATCAGACCGGCGACTTCTCCCATTGCGCCGCCACGGCGCCCTACGCCAATGGCGTCATCCTCGTCGTGAGCCAGAATGCCGCCGGCACGTGGTTGCTGGCCTTTGCGAGTCCCAGCTACCGCTTCAACAAGGGTGAGAACGCCGCGATCGACGTCATCTTCGACGGACAGGAGCAGGCCAGACTGTTCGCTACAGCGAACCAGACCAACATGCTGACGGCCGTCATGCCGGCCAATGTCGTGCGGACGTTTCAGAAGGCAAGCCTAATGGTCGCCACCAGCGGCCGCACCGTCCTGAATTTCGACCTCAGTTCGACCGGGCCAGTCATCGCGGCCTTGGCGAATTGCGTCACGCGCGTGAAGGCCGACGGGCTCAGCAAGGCCGGCGATTTCACCAAAGGCGCGGCGAAGCCGGCAGCCGTGGCGGACAAGCAGGGGTCACCGCCGGCCGGCAAGTCCGGCAAAGGAACCAAGGGTAGCAGCGGCTTCGGCACCGGCTTCGTGGTCAGCGCGAGCGGGCACATCGTCACCAACAACCATGTGATCGACGGTTGCAGCGAGCTCAAGGGCAATCTCACCGGCGAAGCCGCGATGGTGTTGCGCGTCGTGTCTGCTGATGCGAACAACGATCTGGCTTTGTTGCAGCCGTCGACGACGGCATCATTCAAGGACTTTGCCCGGATTCGCGACCGCTCGTTCCACTCCGGCGATTCCGTCGTGGCGATCGGATTTCCCTATCATGGCTTGCTGACGTCGGACTTCACCGTGACGACCGGCATTGTCAGCTCGCTCAGCGGCATGCGCAACGACACGCGTTTCCTGCAAATCAGCGCACCGGTGCAGCCCGGCAATAGCGGCGGCCCGTTGTTCGACACCAGCGGTCAGATCGTTGGCGTGGTCACTGGAAAGATTCCCGGATTGCGCATTGCCGCGCTGACCGGCGATATTCCCGAGAACATCAACTTCGCGATCAAGACCGGCGCGCTGCGCGACTTCCTCGACAATTCCGTGGTGCCTTACCAGACGGCCGAGCCGAAGGGCGAGCTCAAGACCCCCGAGATTGCCGGCAATGCCCGCGCCTACACGATGCTGATCTCGTGCAAAGGCACGGAGCAGGCCGACGCGAAGAAGTGAGAACCGCTCTCACCCTTGGCAGCACGCGTCCTTATCGGCCTGCGGCTCGTACTGGTCGCGCAAGCGCACCCAGTCCATCGGATAGGGCAGCCCGTCCTCGTGACGGCCGAGCGGGGTGAGGTCGAGATATTGATAGGCGGCATTCATCATGTCGAGGCCGCGGGCGAAGCAGGAATAGGTGTGGAAGATCTCGCCGGCCTCGTTGCGGTAGAACACGCTGATGCCGGGCAGCTCCGGGCCATAGAACGGCGTGGTGCCGAAATTGTATTTCGGCACGCCCTCGTCGATCTCCTCGCGCGTGAACGAGACCTCATAGTCGTGATTGAAGTCGTTGCCGCCTGAGGAGACCCAGTCGAAGCTCCAGCCCATCCGCATCTTGAAGGCTTCGAGCTTCGCAACTGGCGCCAGCGAGATCGCGACCATGGTGGTGTCGCGCGCGGCCAGATGCGGCACCATGCGCTCGAAGCCGTCGGCCCAGAACGAGCAGCTCTTGCAGGCTGCCTCCCAATCGGGCGCGAACATCACATGCTGGACCACAAGTTGCGGACGACCCTTGAAGAGATCGCCGAACGTGATCTTGCCGTTCGGCCCTTCGAACACGTAATTCTTGTCGACCTTCACCCAGGGCAGCGCACGGCGCTCCTCGGCGAGGCGCTCGCGGGCCTGCGAGAGCTCCTTCTCATGTGCGAGATGAGTTTTCCGGGCCGCGATCCATTGCTCGCGCGAGACGATCTGATGTTGCTGCATGGTGTCCTCCTCTGACAGGGATCAGGCGACGAAGGCGTCGAGCTTGTCGAAGAACGAGCTCCAGCCGCGCTGATGGTTGTCGCGCGCGGTCTCGTCGACGAACTGGGCGTGATGGAAAATCATCAGGGTGCCGGCGCTGTCAGGCTTCAACGTGATCGTCACCAGCGATTCACGTTCCGGCGTCGAATGCCAGGCCCAGGTGAAGACCAGACGCTCATTCGGCACCACCTCGCGATAGGTGCCGCCGGCCTCGAAATATTCGCCATCGTCGCGGGTGAAGGAGATGCGGTAGCGGCCGCCCGTCCGAACGTCGAGCTCGGCGTTCAGCGTCGCCGGCTTCATGTTCGGCGGGCCGAACCATTGCGCTAGCTGCTCGGCTTGCGTCCAGGCAGCGAAGACTTTTTCCGGCCGCGCGCGGAGCCGGCGGGTGAGCGTGAGACTTGGACGCTCCGATGTGCGGGGATCGGCGTTGACGGCTGCGTTGGCCATGGTTTGTCCTCCACAAAGGCGGCAAGGCGGTCGAAACTCTCGGACCAGAATTGCGCGTAGCGATTGAGCCAGTTCATCGCCTGCTCCATCGGCTGCGCGGTGAGCCGGCAGGCGACCGTGCGCCCGGTCTTCTCGCGCACGATCAGGCCCGCATCCGTGAGCACGTCGAGATGCTTCATGATCGCCGGCAGCGAGATCGAGAACGGCGCGGCGAGCTCGCTCACTGACAGGCCGTCTTTCTCGCCGAGACGCGCGAGCAGCGCGCGCCGCGTCGGATCGGACAAGGCCGCGAACGTGCGGTCGAGCGTCTCATCTTTATACTTAACCATAAGGTTTAGTATAGGCGCGAGCGCGATGGCGTCAAGCAGGAACTCTGGCAGCTAGTTCGGCGAAAGGCGCGGCCTGCGCCGCGCGGGAGGCTGCGCAGGTCGATTCAGGACGAGGCGAGGATTTTCGCTGCATGATCCCTTCTGGCCCGACACGCTCTGAAGGCACTGCTCGCGGGTTTGATAGGCGCAGTCCCCGGGATAGCCGTATTCCGCATCCTGAATGCACCAGGGGTAGTCATAGTCCGCGCGCGCCGGGCTACCGCCTGCGAGCCACACAAGGACTATGGTGCCAAGCACAATTTGCGCTTTGGGCATGACCGATCTCCCATGTTGGCCGCTCGCGACATGCGACCTCACAGAGAAAGAGGCTGGCGGAGCCGATTTATTCCGGAGCGATCACGCAAAAATGCGCCGTCGCGGCATGCGCGATGGCTTCATAGAATGTGAGCGCGATCAATACGGCGTGACGGGCCGTGCGCGACGATGCGGCCGGGGTAGCGGCTGCGGGGCCTGTCCATAGGCGACGCGCGGATTGGGACCGCAGTACAGCAGCCGGCCGGAGACGCTGGCCTCGCATTGCTCGTAGGTGCTGTAGGCGCATTCGCCGGGATAGTCATATTCCCCGCCTTGGGCACACCAGGGATAGTCGCGAGCCGCGGCCGGTGTGACCGTGACGAAGCCGGCAAGGACCGTCGCGCCCAGTGTCAGCAGCGCCAATTGCGTCTTGCGCATGATCCCAACTCCTCTCTTCACGGCACGAGATACGCGCCATGTATCATCAGGTTTCACAGCACCGTTTTATTCCAGCTTGCCGCGCAGCCTCGCAAGAAAAAAGCCCTGCCGAACGGCAGGGCTCCATTCCCACTCATCACAAGATCGCTACTCGACCTTGAGGCCGGCGAATTCGACGACCTTCTTCCATTTGGCGGTCTCGGCCTCGATCTCCGTGCCGAACGCCTCGGGCGTCTGCACCAGCGGATCGCCGCCGAGCTCGACCAGGCGCTTGGTCATGTCCGGCTCCTTCATCAGCGCGTTGATCTCGCTGTTGAGCTTGGCGATCATCTCCTTGGGCATGTTCTTCGGCGCGCCCATGCCGAACAGCGCGCTCGCCTCGTAGTCCTTCACGGTCTCGCCGATCGCCGGCACGTCGGGCAATTGCGGCGAGCGCTGCGCCGTGGTGACGCCGAGCGCGCGGAGCGAGCCCGAGCGGATGTGCTGGATGATCGAGGGCATGTTGTCGAAGATCACCTGCACCTGGCCGCCGAGCATGTCGGTGATCGCGGGCGCAGCACCACGATAGGGCACGTGCTGCATCTTGCAGCCGGTCAACGCCATGAACATCTCGCCGGACAGATGCACCGAGGTGCCGTTGCCGGAGGAGGCCATGTTCACCTTGCCGGGATTGGCCTTCACATAGTCGATGAACTCGGCGACAGTCTTGGCCGGCACGTCCTTGTTGACGGTCATCACGTTCGGCACGCGCTGGAACGAGGCGATCGGCGCGATGTCGCGCACGAAGTTGAACTTGAGATTGGCGTACAGCGTCGCGTTGATGAAGTTGGCCGGATTGACCAGCAGCACGGTGTAGCCGTCGGGCTCGGCGTTGACGACGGATTCGGTGCCGATATTATTGCCGGCGCCCGGCTTGTTCTCGATCACGAATTGCTGGCCGAGCTTTTCCGACAGCCGCTGGCCGATCAGCCGGGCCAAAATGTCGGTGGCGCCGCCCGGCGGATAGCCGACCACGAACTTCACCGGCCGGGACGGATAATCCGCGGCAAAGGCCTTCGACAGCGGGCTGGCTGCAAGAGGCGTGGCGGCAAGCAGGCCCAGCGCGGAACGGCGAGTGATCATCTCAAGGGTTCTCCCAAGTGTTGTTCTTAAAAAGAGGCGTTGTTCTTGATAGCGGCGTCAGCGGCGTTGTAACAAAGCCCGACTGCTGCGGAAAGTGCGCAAGCCCCATGGCGACGAAAGGATGAGGCATGCCGGTCAAGGTTCAGGCCCTCGATCACCTCGTGATCAACGTTGCCGATGTCGCAGCGACCACCGAGTGGTATCGCAAAATCCTCGGGATGGAAGTCAAGGTGTTCGACCCCGGCGGCGGCAAAGCGCCGCGGACGTCGCTTCAGTTTGGTCAACAGAAGATCAACGTCCGGCCCCGCGATGCCGACAAGGTAGAGTGGTTCACCGCCGACCAGACGACCGCCGGCAGCGAAGATCTGTGCTTCCTCACCTCCTCGACGCCCGACGAGGTGGTGGCGCATTTAAGGGCACATGGCGTCGCGATCGAGGAAGGCCCGGTTCTCAAGCAGGGCGCCCGCGGCACCCTGCGCTCGGTCTATTGCCGCGATCCCGACGGGAGCCTGATCGAGATTTCGTCGTACGAGACATAGGGCGTTGCCTGCGATTTGCTCCCCGCGCCATCCGGTGGCAGAAAGTCTCCCGACAACACAAGCAGCCGCCGCGAAGCAGGCTGCACGGGAGGACACATGCCGAACGACACGGCCGCCGGAATCGTAGGTCCATTCGCCGGGCTCGACGTGCCCTGGCTGCTCCGGATGCGGGCCGAGGTGCGCAGCTCACATCCATTCCTGATCTGGGCGCCGTTCGATGCGCCGGCGCGACGCTGGAGCTATGGCGAGTTTCACGAGCGGGTCGGCGCACTCGCCGCGGGGCTCGTAAAGCGCGGCATCAAGCCGGGCGAGTACGTGCTCATTCATCTGGACAATTGCATCGAGGCGATGCTGGCCTGGTTTGCCTGTGTCGAGCTCGGCGCCATCGCGGTCACCACCAACACCCGTTCGGCGCCGGCCGAGATCGCATATTTCGCCGATCATTGCGGCGCGGTCGCTGCGATCACGCAACCGGCCTATGCGGAGATCGTCGCACAGAATTGCCGCGACATTCGCTGGATGGCGGTGACCTCGCACGATGCGGGCGCGGCGCCTGCGCACGCGGTCTCACGCGGCGACAGTTTTGAGGCGCTGTTCGCCGACAGCGCCGACCGGCCACAGCGCGCGACCGATCCGCTCGCGCCATGCAGCGTGCAGTACACGTCGGGCACGACCTCGCGCCCGAAGGCGGTGCTGTGGACACATGCCAACGCGCTGTGGGGCGCCAAGGTCAACGCCGCGCATGAGGATCTGCACGCGGGCGACGTGCACCAGGCTTACCTGCCGCTGTTCCACACCAATGCGCTGGCCTATTCCATGCTGGCGACCTTGTGGGTCGGCGCCACCTGCGTGATCCAGCCGCGCTTCTCGGCGAGCCGGTTCTGGGGCGTCGCGCGCGAGCACGGCTCGACCTGGACCTCGACCATTCCGTTCTGCATGAAGGCGCTGCTCGAGCAGGAGATCCCGCGCGACCATAAATTCCGCCTGTGGGGCACCGCGATCAACGAGCCGCCGGCTTTCGCCGCGTTCGGCGTCAAGATGATCGGCTGGTGGGGCATGACCGAAACCATCACCCACGGCATCGTCGGCGAGGTGGACCAGCCCAACATCCCGATGTCGATCGGCCGTGCCGCGCCGGAATATCAGATCCGCATCACCGATGATGACGGAAGGCCGACCGAGGTCGGCGACACCGGCAATCTCGCGATCAAGGGCATCCCCGGCCTGTCGCTGTTCGCCGAATATCTGCACAACGAAAAGGCCACGCGCGAGAGCTTTGACGCACACGGCTTCTTCCTCACCGGCGACCGCGTCGAGCGGCTGGAGAACGGCTTCATCAGGTTCGGCGACCGCGCCAAGGACATGCTGAAGGTCGGCGGCGAGAACGTCGCGGCCTCCGAGATCGAGCAGGTGATCGCCGTGGTCCCCGGCGTGCGCGAAGCGGCCGTGGTGGCGAAGAAGCATCCGATGCTGGACGAGGTGCCGGTCGTCTTCGTCATCCCGCACGGCGGCGTCGCGGGCGCCGCGCCCGATCTGCATGACCGCGTGATGGCGGCCTGCCGCAAGGGCCTCGCCGACTTCAAGGTGCCGCGCGAGGTCAGGCTCGTCGACGACATGCCGCGCTCGACCTTGGAGAAGGTCGCGAAGGCGGAGTTGCGGAAGATGCTGGAGTAACGGCGCCGGGTCAGAACGACCCGAGCGCCACCGGGCGGAACGCCTGCAACAGCTGCTGGTCGAGCTTGCCGCCCATGCCTTCCATCATCGTGAAGGCACGCGAATGGGTGAAGGGCATGCGGTAGGCGCGCTTCTCGACCAGGGCGGCGTAGATGTCGACGATGGTCGTCAGCCGCACGATGTCGCTGATCTGGTTCGACGACAGGGCATTCGGATAGCCGCTGCCGTCGAGGAATTCGTGGTGATGCAGCACCACGTCGAGCATCTCCGGCGGGAAGCCGCCTTGGGCTGCCAGCGCGTCATAGCCGCGGCGCGGATGCTGGCGGACCTCGGCCATTTCCTCATCCGTGAGCTTGCCGGGCTTGTCGAGCAGCGCGGAGGGAACGAAGGCCTTGCCGACATCGTGCAGCAGCGCGGCGCGGGTCAGCCGGCGCTGGTCGTCCTCGCGCATGCCGAGATGCTGCGCGAAGGCAACCGCGAAGCCGGTGACGAACAGGCAATGGCGATAGCTGCCGACATGGTGGCAGCCGACGGTGGTGAGCCATTCGCGCAGCGAGGAGTGCTTGATCGCCTTCAGGATCTTGCTCTCGGCGGCGATGACGTCGTCGAAGGTAAAGGGCACGCCGAGCGGCAGCTTCTCGAACATCTTGGCCAGCACCGCATGCGCCGCCTCGACGCCGCGGTTGAGCGTCTTGCCGCGATCGGTCGCGTCATAGGTCGCGGTGTCCGGGAACGCCGCGCGGATGCGCTGGAGGATCGCGTCGGGCTGGAGCGGACGCGAGATGGTGTCGGTGGCCCCGAGCGCCCAGGCCTGCATGGTGCCGTGGTGAAGCGCGTCCGCAAGCACGAACAATCGCGGCAACGAACGATAGCCTTCGCTGCGCAGCTTGTTGCGCACCCGCTGCACGCTTTCGGGCGAGCGCAGATTGATGTCGACCACGAGGCCGGACAAATCGCGCGACGGCTGCTCGGGGATATCCTGGGTCGCGACGGTCGCGACGTCGCCGACCGCCTTCAGGATGCTGGCGAGCTCGCTGCTCTGATCACTGCGATCCGAGGCCAGCAGGAGCTGGCGTTTGGTAGCCGGTTTGGCTGTGGCGTTCATGGCTTCCCCAAAAGCACGGGACTGTCTTTGGCGAGAGCCTAAGCCGGATCAGGTTCTCCGGGGCTTAAGAGGCGTGCTCAATGGAAGCCTGAGGATTTGGGTACAATTTGAGGAACTTGCGGGCCGGCTGGCTCCGACAAAAATGTCGAAAACAACCCCATGCACAGTAGCCGGGCCACCTCATTCCCATCAATAAGTGACGAGAATAGACTGGACGCGACGAGAATAGGCTTGATATTCTCGTCATAGAGCGCAGAGAATATGGCCTATATCCATGACAGACCGGACTGGCCCAAGTTTCAGTGGCGCGCGGACACGCTCGCGGCGCGGCTCGCCCAGGTGCGCCACAAGCAGGGCCGCCTGCTCGGACGGATGGAAAGCCTCGGCTTCAATTTGAAGGCCGAAGCCTCGCTCCAGGTGCTGACCGAGGATGTCGTCAAGTCCAGCGAGATCGAGGATGAGATCCTCGACCGCGATCAGGTCCGGTCGTCGATCGCACGCAGGCTCGGCATCGATATCGGCGCGCTTGCACCTGTCGACAGACAGGTCGAGGGCATCGTCGACATGACGCTCGACGCCACCCGGAATCACGATCAACCCGTCACCGCCGAGCGATTGTTCGGCTGGCATGCGGCGCTCTTCCCGACCGGCCGGAGCGGCATGTTGAAGATCGTTGTTGGCGGATGGCGCACCGAGCAATCCGGTGCCATGCAGGTCGTCTCCGGACCAGACGGCCACGAACACATCCATTTCGAAGCGCCGGCGGCCGGGCGGCTCGACAAAGAGATGCGCGCGTTCCTCGACTGGTTCAACACCGATCGGGACTCAGATCCCGTCATCAAGGCCGCGATCGCGCATCTCTGGTTCGTGACCATCCATCCGTTCGAGGACGGCAACGGCCGCATTGCGCGCGCGATCGGCGATCTGGCGCTGGCGCGTTCGGAGCAAAGCACGCAGCGCTTCTACAGCCTATCGGACCAGATCCGGAAAGAGCGAAGCGCCTATTACGGCATCCTCGAAAAGACCCAGCGCGGAACGCTCGACATCACCGACTGGCTAAATTGGTTTCTCGACTGCCTCGACCGCGCATTCGACGGCGCCGAGATGATCATCGGCGATGTGCTGCGCAAGGCGAGGTTCTGGGAGCGTCACGGCACAAGCTCGCTCAACGATCGCCAGCGACGCATGTTGAACCGCCTGCTCGATGGCCTTGAAGGCAAGCTGACGTCGTCCAAATGGGCGAAGATCGTCAAGGTTTCGCAGGCGACCGCTGCGCGCGACATCGAGGATTTGATCGACAAGGGCATCCTGCAAAAGGACGCCGCCGGCGGCCGCAGCACAAGCTATTCGCTGGTGGTGTAGAGACGTGGTGAATTCTGTCCGATCGGGCACTTTGGTTCACCTCTCCCCAGCGGGGAGAGGTTGGATTGCGCAGCAATCCGGGTGAGGGGCCGCAACGCTCAGTGAGACCCTAACCCCTCACCCGGATCGCATCTTCGATGCGACCCGACCTCTCCCTTCGGGAGAGGTGAACCAAAAAAATCCGCCGGAGGTAGCCCTCCGGCGGATTGTCTCGCGCAGCCCTCGGCCGCCTTACGCCTTCATCGCGCCCTTCACGGCCTCGGCCGTAATCGGGAGCGACCGCACGCGGGCGCCGCTGGCGTTGAAGATGGCGTTGCCGATCGCCGGGGCGACCACCGTGACCGCGGGCTCGCCGACGCCGGTCGCCTTCTCGCCATTGGCGATCACGGCGACGGCGACCTCGGGCATCTGGCTCATGCGGAGCGGCGTGTAGCCATCGAAATTGGTCTGCTCGATGCCACCGTCCTTCAGCGTCGCCTTCTCGTACAGCGCCAGCGACAGGCCCCACAGCGCCGCACCCTCGACCTGGGCGCGGATGTTGTCGGGATGCACCTGCGTGCCGACGTCGGTTGCGACCGTGAGCTTCTTCACGGTCACCTCGCCTGACGAAGCCACCGCAACGTGGGCGACGCAGGCTGTCCAGCTTGCGGATGCGCGTTCCTGCGACGACACGCAGGCAACGCCCATGCCTTCACCTTTCGGCAGCTTCTTGGTGCCGTAACCGGCAAGGCCCATCGCGGCGAGCAGCGTGTTGCGCAGCCGCTGCGCGCCGCCGTCGTTCTCGCCGGCGCCGTCGAGCAGCGAGATGCGGAGCTGGGCGGGATCCTTGCCCGTCGCAGCCGCGATCTCGTCGATCATGCTTTCGACCGCCCAGAAGGTCCAGCCCGGCGCCACCGAGCGGAGCTGACCGGACGGGGTGGCGTTGTGCGCCATCTCGTTCTTGATCGCCCGCACATAATGATTGGGCACGGTGTAGAAGAAATCCGACCCGTTCACCGTGAAGGCATCGAGCGGTCCCTTCTTGTCGACCGAGGGCGACAGGAAGTCGGGAATTCCCCAGCGCTGGGTCGGCCAGGCCGAGACCACGTCGTGGCTGAGCGCGACGATCTTGCCGTCGCCGTCCATGCCGGCCTTGATCTTCTGGTAGGTAAGCGGACGCGAGAAATCCATCGTCATGTCGTTCTCGCGCGTGTAGATCACCTTCACCGGCTTGCCGACCGCTTTCGCGGCCTGCACCGCCGGCACCATCATGTCGGCATCGAGCCTGCGGCCGAAACCGCCGCCGAGCCACATCTGGTGCATCACCACGAATTTTGGGTCGATCCCGGCGGCGCCTGCGGCGATGGCGCCGGAGCGCGTCGCGAACTGGTTGCCGGAATAAATGTGCAGGATATCGCCCTTGAACTCCGCGGTGGCGTTCATCGGCTCCATCGGCGCGTGGATGTTGATGCTGGTGGTGTACTCCGCCTCCAGCACTTTTGCCGCCGTACCGAGGGCAGCCGCGGGATCGCCGTCCTTGACGAAGAACTGGCCGGAATCGTCGAGCCCTTGAAGCCGCTTGGCCTCGGCGTACAGCGACTCGCTCGACACCTTCGCATTCGGACCGCCGTCATAGCTGACCTTCAGCGCCGCGGCCGCCTTCTTGGCGTTGGCATAGGTGTTGGCGACCGCAACGACCCAACCGGTTGTCGTCTGGGTCTTGTCGTCGAGGGTGACGGCCTTGATGAAGCCCGGCACCTTCTTGGCATCGCTGTCGTCGACCGACTTCACCGTGGCGCCGTAGCGCACCGGCGGCGTCACCACCGCGCCATAGGCCATGCCCGGTATCATCACGTCGATGCCGTATTTGGCCGTGCCGTTGGTCTTGGAGGGGATGTCGATCTGCGGCACCGACACGCCGATCATGCTGTATTGATCCGGCGTCTTCAGCTTGATCGCCTTCAGCTCGTCCGGCGTGAAGGTCTTGGTCGCCTTGCCGCTCTTGACGATATCGGCGAACGACATCTGCTTCTTCGACTTCGGATGCACGATCATGGAATCGCGCACCACGAGCTCGCCGGCCGGCACGCCCATCGCAGCGGCCGCGCCTTCCGTCAACGCCATGCGTCCGGCGGCGCCGGCGCGGCTCATGGCGTCAAAGTTCATCATGGTCGACCAGCTGCCGCCGGTGATCTGCGCCCCGAGCACGGGGTCGTTGAATTTTGGATCGTTGGAGGCGAGATTGACCCGCATGTCGCTCCACTTCGCGCCCAGCTCCTCGCAGACGATCTGCGCCATGGTGGAGGCGATGTGCTGGCCCATGTCGGCCTTGCCGCAGGTTACGGTGACGAGACCGTCGGGCGAGATCGCATACCACACGCTCGGCTCGAAGTTCGAAGGTGCGGCGAGCGCCTCGCCGATGCCGGGCACTCCGGCATAGCCGAGCACGAGGCCGGTCGCGGCGGTGCCGACCAGGAACGAGCGACGGCTGAGATCTGATGTCTCGGGGATGATGTTCTTGATGTGCTGATTCATGTGGGCCTCCGCTCGTTGCCGGCGGCCGATGCGGTGCGCATTTCAGTAGCGGCGCGCATGATCGCTTTCTGGATCCGCGAATAGGTCATGCAACGGCAGAGATTGCCGTCCATATGCGCCACGACCTCTTCCTTGGTCGGATTGGCGTTCTTCGCGAGCAGCGAGGCTGCCTGCATGATCTGCCCGGACTGGCAGTAGCCGCATTGCGGCACCTGCTCGGCGATCCACGCCTTCTGCAAGGGATGATCGCCCTTGGCGGAGAGGCCTTCGATGGTGGTGATCTTCTTGCCGGCGACGTCGCCGACCATGGTCTGGCACGAGCGCACGGCTTCGCCGTTGACATGCACGGTGCAGGCACCGCACAGGCCGGCACCGCAGCCGAATTTCGTGCCGGTCATCTGGAGTTGTTCGCGGATGGCCCACAGGAGCGGCGTGTCGTTCGCCGCATCCACGGACATACTCCGCCCGTTGATGGTGAGAGTTGGCATAGGCGTCTTCCCCTGCCGGTGCATGAAGCCGCTTACGGCGGCAACTTGTGATGACGGACGCCCACCGGGCCGGCGGCCGCCTTGCGCGCAAGAATGATCGCGTTCGCGCGCCGAGGCAAACGCAATTTGGAATCGATCGAAACTATCGCGGCGTCTGCTCGTTGTGCGTTGCGACAGCGGAACTGACGTTAGCGACTGGACACGACAAGCGGTGCGGCGAGGCATGAGTGCCACTGCGCTCAGGCAGTTTCTTCAAGGTAACTTACAGAGCTAGAGTGCAGCCGCGGATGCGGTCGTTCCCTTCTCCCCTTGTGGGAGAAGGTGGCGCGAAGCGCCGGATGAGGGGTTCTCTCCACTCGCGAAACCATTCGTGAGGAGAGAGACCCCTCACCCGGCTTCGCTTCGCGAATCCACCCTCTCCCACAAGGGGCGAGGGTGCACCGTCATCGTGGTTAGAATGAACAAGCATAAGGAGGGCGGAAGCAAATGCCACGGATCGCTCGGGACGGCGTCGACATCTATTACGAGGTGTACGGTGATGGGCCGCCGCTGCTGCTCACCCACGGCTATTCCTCGACCTCGGCGATGTGGCACGGCCAGATCGACGCGCTCGCACGCGACCACAAGCTCGTGCTGTGGGACATGCGCGGTCACGGCCAGTCGGATTATCCCGATGATCCCAACGCCTACAGCGAAGCGCTGACGGTCGGCGACATGGCGGCGATCCTCGATGCGGTCGGCGCGGAGCGCGCCATCATCGGCGGGCTGTCGCTCGGCGGCTACATGTCGCTCGCCCTCTATCGTGCGCACCCGATGCGCGCCCGCGCGCTGCTGATCATCGACACCGGACCGGGCTTCAAGAAGGACGACGCGCGCGAGGCCTGGAACGCGCGGGCGCTTGCAACCGCGGAGAAGCTCGACCGCGAAGGTCTCGACGTGCTGAAGGCGGCGACGCGCGAGCGCGCCACCGCCAGCCATCGCAACGCCAAGGGGCTGGCGCTGGCCGCGCGCGGCATGCTGACCCAGCGCGATGCCAAGGTGATGGAGCTATTGCCCGACATCAAGGTGCCGTCGCTGATCGTGGTCGGCGCCGACGACACGCCGTTCCTGGCGGCGTCCGACTACATGGCAGCCAAAATCCCCGGCGCACAAAAGGTCGTGATCCCCGCGGCCGGACACGCCGTCAACATCGATCAGCCGCAGGCTTTTGTTGACGCCGTGCTGCCTTTCCTGAAGAACTTGCCGGAATAGACAAACAGGAATCACGACGATGAAGCGGGCACTACTAGCTGCGGGCGCAGCGCTTCTCTCCATGGCAGCGTCGGTGCAAGCCGAGCCGTTCGGCACGGTGCCGCCGCGCCGTCCCTTCGTCGACACCCTGTCGAACAACACACCCCTGGCGTTCGGGATGGATGCGGACCAAACCGCGCGGGCGCTCGGACAACCCCTGCAATATGTCAAAGGACGTCCCGGCAACGAAATCTATCTCGCACTGCGCGACGTCGGCGGCAGCGGATTGATCCCCTATCGCCACCGCCTGTTCCTGCAATTCCGTCACGGACGGCTGGCGGGATGGAAAGAGGATTACGGCGAGAACTGGATGTGGGAGTGAGGGGCAGCTGCGAGCCCCGCATCGACAATCAACCAAGAAGGACAAACCGCGTGGGACAAGACATCAAACTGACGGCGTCCGACGATTTCCAGCTTGGCGCCTATCGCGCTGACCCGGCCGGAACGCCCAAGGGCGCGGTGGTGGTGATCCAGGAGATCTTTGGCGTCAATCATCACATCCGCTCGGTCTGCGACCGCCTCGCCGGCGAAGGCTATGTCGCGATCGCGCCGTCGATCTTCGACCGGACCTCGCCGGGCTTCCAGTCCGGCTACACGCCCGATGAGATCGCGGAGGCGCGCAAATTCGTCGCCAATCCGGACTGGGCGGCGATGCTGCGCGACACCCAGGCCGCGATCGATGCGGTGAAGGGCGCCGGCCCGGTCGGCATCATCGGCTTTTGTCTCGGCGGCAGCATCGCCTTCGTCGCGGCGACGCGGCTGTCGGGCCTCAAGGCCGCGATCGGCTATTACGGCGGCGCCGTGGTGCGCTTCGCCGACGAGACGCCGAAGGTGCCGACGCAACTGCACTTCGGTGAAAAGGACACCGGCATTCCCCTGACCGACGTCGAGACCGTCAAGGCGAAACGGCCGGACGTCGAAATCTTCATCTATCCCGGCGCGCAACACGGTTTCCATTGCGACGAGCGGCCGAGCTACGACAAGACCAGCTCCGAGATCGCCTGGCCGCGCAGCCTGGCGTTTTTCGCGAAGCATTTGAAATAGCGCGCTAGAACCAACGCTCGCCGACGAACACGGTGTCGCCGGGGCTGACGGGCGTGCCGAGCGGCACGACGGCGCGCATGGCGCCGCCGCCTTCGGTGTGGGTGACGGTGACCACGTCGCGCTTGGCGCGCGGCGAGAAGCCGCCGGCGATCGCGACCGCGCTCTCGACGGTCATGTTCGGCACGTAAGGATATTGGCCGGGGGCGGCGACTTCACCCAGGATGAAGAACGGCCGATAGGATTCGATCTCCACCGCCACCGAAGGCTCGCGGATATAGCCGTTGCGCAGGCGAGCGGCGATCTCGCCGGCAAGGCCTGCCGTGGTGCGGCCACGCGCCGGCACCGCGCCGATCAGCGGCATGGTGATGGAACCGCCGGCATCAATGGCGTAGCTGTTGGTGAGACCTTCCTGGCCATAGACCACGACGCGCAGCTTGTCGCCGGCATCGAGATGATAGGAGGCGTCGTAGCGGACGGGTGCTGCCACCGCCATCGGCGCGGCATAGGCGACCGGCATCGGCGCAGGACCCGAGGCAAAGGAATTGGTGAGCGCATCGATGGCGCCGCCGCCATTGGCAACGACGACCGGCCGCGGCGCGCTGTAGGGCGCGCCATAGGCCATGGTGTCGAGATCGGGGCGCGGCTGCACGTATGCGACGGGACCGGCGGTCTGCATGCAGCCGCCAAGGCACAGCGCGGCGGACGCTGCCAAGATCGACCAATGAGACGCGCGCGCAACCGGCACTGGAGCTATCCCTGAAAACGAGACAGCTTCAGTGATGCACTGGTTATGGTTAATAAAGGGTTGAGGGGGCCCTGGGGCGCGACGATGCCCGCTGCGGGCGCGGTGCGCCCCCTCTCCCGCTTGCGGGAGAGGGTTGGGGAGAGGGTGTTTCCGCAATGGGACTCCCCAAGAGGAGAGAACCCTCACCCGCATTGCATCTTCGATGCAATGCGACCTCTCCCGCAAGCGGGAGAGGTGCAACGCGCCCGGAACGCAGACTACGCGCTCACACCGACGCCGATCGGGCAGGACACGCCGGTACCGCCGAGGCCGCAATAGCCGGCCGGGTTCTTGGCCAGATATTGCTGGTGGTAGTCCTCGGCGAAATAGAACTCGCCCGCCGGCGCGACCTCAGTGGTGATGGCGCCGAGGCCTTTTGCCGCGAGCGCCTTCTGGTAGAGCTTCTTCGAGTCGTCGGCCGCCTTCTTCTGCGCATCTGAAGTGGTGTAGATCGCGCTTCGGTATTGCGTGCCGACGTCGTTGCCCTGGCGCATGCCCTGGGTCGGGTTGTGGCTCTCCCAGAACGTCTTCAAGAGACGCTCGTAGGAGATCTTCTTCGGATCGAACACGACCAGCACCACTTCGGTGTGGCCGGTGCGACCCGAGCAGGTCTCTTCATAGGTCGGATTCGGCGTGTGACCGCCGGCATAGCCGACCGCGGTCGTGACGATGCCGTCGCCGAGCTCCCAGAATTTGCGCTCGGCGCCCCAGAAGCAGCCGAGCCCGAACACGGCCTGCTCGAGGCCGTCGGGATAAGGCGGCTTCAGCTGCGCGCCGTTGACGAAATGGGTGCTTGCGGTCGGGATCGGTTGCGCACGGCCGGGCAGCGCTTCAGCTGCGCTCGGCAATGCGGTGGTCTTGCGCATGAAGAACATGATCGGATCTCCGAAAACGGGCTGCGCATCGCCTGAGCCAGAGGTGCTCGGGCGGCGTGCTCGCGATCAAATGGGAATATAGGTCTTTACGTAAAAAGAGGCAGCCCTGTTACGGCGCCCCTGACGTGTGGCGCTCAGTCCCGCGAATAGCCGATCAACGGTTTCCGCGGCCGGAACAGGATCATCAGCAGGATGCCCAAAATGCCGAGAACGGCGAACACCGGCTGATCCAGCACCAGGCGGATCACCGAGGTCCAGAGCCAGGGCGCCTTGGCCTCGATCCAGGTCCGGAACGCCGTCTGGCTGGTCTGATTGATGTCGTTCCAGAACTGGCCGAACCGGGTGAACCGCAGGGTCTGGTCGGCCACCCAGCGGGCGCCGTCATAGACCATGAAGATGAACCCGCCGGCGAGCAGCAACAGCCCTATCAGTCGGAAAAAGCCGCGGATCATGCCCCACCTTATATGGTCGTCCGATCGAACGAGCCTAAGAAATCGCTGCCTGCCAATAGCCGCAAGGCGGCAGAAATTCAACCTCATCAGGACGTTACGGCCCCTCCTGGAGCGCCCGAAAGCCGCTTTTTTGGGGCCCGGAAAGCGTTGACGCTGCCAAAGACCGCCTCTATAAGGGCGCCAACTGGCGGTGGGCGCAATCCTGCCGCCGCTGTTCTTTGAGCAGTTGCAGGCTTCTTGAGCTTTAAGGCTCTTTGGGCCTTTAGAGATGGCCGCAAGGCCGTCGCTCATGCTCCCGGAACAGCCCAGCACCGAACACCCTAAATCCGAGCGTCGATTAAGCGGTCAAGCAGCCGGCGCTACCCGACCAAGACGCGACCGGTACCGCAAAGGATATTGAGACCATGGCCAATACCACTTCCGCCAAGAAAGCGACGCGCAAGATCGCCCGCCGCACTGCCGTCAACAAGTCGCGCCGCACCCAGATGCGCGGTGCCGTGCGCACCGTCGAAGAAGCCATCAAGACCGGCGATCGCGCCGCCGCCGTGAAGGCGCTGGCGAATGCCGAGCCCGCGCTGATGCGCGCCGCGCAGCGCAACATCATTCACAAGAACAACGCCAGCCGCAAAGTCTCGCGGCTCACCGCCCAGATCGCCAAGCTCGCGAAGTAATCTCCGCCGAGGCCTCCGATCGATGCGTTCGATCGGCTGAAGCGGCCATCGCGTTCGTCACAAAGCCCGGCAGCTGCGCCGGGCTTTTTATTTTTCTGTCACAATTCGCGCTCGCGGTCGCGGGGCAACCAATCTTCCGTTGGAAGAGTCGCATCGTCTTCGCTATGCTGCATCCGTAATTTTACCTGCCGGCGTTTTTGCAATCGCGGAAACTTTCACTGCGCTGCGATAAATCCCTGCGGGGCAGGCCTAAGTTGGATTCGCACACGTGCCGCTTCTGCACACCGTAGTTTCCACGAAACGCGTTTCGCAATGGAGTTACCCTGCGAAACGAGACTCAAAAAGCGGTGTCTCGATAATCACTTATCCACATAGCGGCGGCAAGCATTTGGAAAACGAGCCGACGCGGCGATCGCGTGACGCTTTTGTAAAATATTTTTGGCTGCTGTTCGGCAATTGTCACACTGCGACTTTGGCGTTCGAATCTCTACGCTGATTCAAACTCTTGGTCTCAGGCTTGTGAACAAGCCGCGCGCGGCGTTAACGCAGATCAAGTTTTTAGTTGCCTCAAGTGTGAATCAATTCGATTGCGCCTCTTAGCGCATCGTGTATTTCTTAAGTCGTTCGCGGCGCCCACGATCCTGAGACCAGCGCGGTATCGGAAACGGGGCGAGCGTGCAAATCGGCGGCGGTGTGCACGTAGGCGACGCTTCAACAAGCGATTGTCGGATCGAAACCCATAGCAATATGGGAACGGTAGCTCTTTGTCTGAATGTCTCCAAGCGGGATCTTTCCGATCTCGCTCGCGCCAGGCGCTTGTGAGAGACATCTTGAGGCTATCCCGACACGCGCGATGGCGAAGCCGAGCGAACGACACGAGCAGACGGGCAGGGCATTCGCGACTGGAGCGTTTCAGGGGCGGTTGTCTTTTTGACACGCAGGACCTTGCCGTGAGCAATCACGGCAGGACGGGGAGGTATCATGTCCTACGGATTCAACGCGGTATTGAGTTTGGCTTCATCGTTCAACGATGCCGTTTCCGATCCGTCCTGCGATCAGCCTCCCACGTGTGACGGCGCGTCGAGTACGCGCTGACCTCGCGAACCATCCATCTCTGACATCGCTGATCTGACCCGCGGCGTTCCCGCCGAACGGTCGAGCTGTGCCTGACGATGGACTCGCTTGAGGTCGCGCCATCCAGAGTCCTGGCAGGAACTCTGCATGGCGCCCACCATGAAACCAAAACTCTCAAGAAAAGTCTTTATAGATG